>CAYYLR010000022.1:0-20490 GCA_964472485.1 uncultured Coriobacteriaceae bacterium | reverse complement strand
CGAGGTGACCATCCCTGATGAGGAGGTCGAGGCGATCAAGACCGTCGGCGATGCGGTGGAGTACATCGCCGCCAACATGGAGTAGCGCGGTCACGACCGCTTCACGGGCGGTGCCGCACACGCGTGTGGCACCGCCCCGCATCACGCGAAAGGCGACGAATGGAGATGCCCACACTCACCATCGGTACGCGCACCGCCCGACTGCCCATCGTGCAGGGGGGTATGGCGGTGCGCATCTCGATGGCCCCGCTCGCCGCGGCGGTCGCGGCCGCGGGCGGTGTCGGTCTGATCGCCGGATCGGGGCTCGCGCCTGATGAGCTTGCCTCCGAGGTCGCGAGCGCGCGCGTCGCGACCGACGGCGTCGTCGGCGTCAACATCATGGTCGCCGTCCGGGCGTTCAAGGACCTCGTCCACGCCGCCATCGGCGCCGGCGCCGATGTCGTGGTCGCCGGAGCCGGGTTCTCACGGGATGTGTTCGGCTGGTGCCGTGAGGCCGGCGTCGAGTTCGTTCCCGTCGTCGGCTCCGCGCGTGTCGCCCGGCTTGCCGAGAAGTTCGGCGCGTCGGCGGTTGTGGTCGAGGGGGTCGACGCGGGCGGGCATCTCGGCACCGACCGATGCGTGGACGACCTTCTGCCCGAGATCATCGAGGCCGTCGATATCCCCGTGATCGCCGCGGGTGGGCTCGCGACGGGCGCAGACATCAAGCGGATGCTCGACGCCGGGGCAGCGGGAGTCCAGATGGGCTCGGTCTTCGCGGCGACTGTTGAGTCGTCGGCGCCCGACGCGTTCAAGGCCATGTACGTCGCGGCGTCCGCCGGCGACATCGTGTTGACCAAGAGTCCGGTCGGTCTCCCTGGTCGCGCGATCACGAACCCGTTCACGAAGCGCCTCGCCGCCGGAGATGCGCCTCCGATCGCACGATGCCGGTCGTGTCTCAAGGACTGCAGCAAGGAGTACTGCATCATCGACGCGCTCGAGCGCGCGCAGCGCGGCGATGTCGTCGAGGGACTGGTGTTCGCGGGCACATCGGCCGCATCGATCACCAGCATCCCGACGGTCGCTGATCTCATGGACCGCCTTGTCGCCGAATGGCGGGTCGCCGAGGAGGGGGAGAGCGCATGAGGCGCGTAGTGGTCACCGGGCTCGGTACGGTCTCTCCCGTCGGGGTCGGTGTCGAGGCGATGTGGACGGCGATCGTCAACGGTCGCAGCGGCGTCGGCCCGATCACAGCCTTCGACCCGTCTGAGTACACGACGCGTTTCGCCGCGGTCGTCGATGACTGGGACCCCACGCCGTGGATCGACACGAAGGATGCGCGGCGCATGTCCCGCTTCCAGCAGTTCGCGGTCGCGGCGGCGGACATGGCCGTCGCCGACGCCGCGCTCACGATCGATGAGGAGAACGCGCCGCGGGTGGGAGTCATCGTCGGCTCTGGTATCGGCGGTCTTGTGACGATGGAGGAGCAGAAGGAGGTCCTCGACACCAAGGGCCCGGGCAGGGTGAGCCCGTTCCTCGTCCCGATGATGATCGTCGACCTCGCGGCGGGGCATATCTCGATTCGGCTCGGCGCCAAAGGCATCAACTACGCCCCGGTCTCGGCGTGCGCGACCGGCAATCACGCCATCGGAGAGGCCTCCGAGGCGATCCGTCGCGGTGACGCCGACGTGATCGTCGCGGGAGGGTTCGACTGCGGCGTCACGCCGCTCGGCCTCGCCGGCTTCTGCGCCGCGCGGTCCCTGTCGACGCGCAACGACGACCCGCGGGGGGCGTCCCGGCCCTTCGACGCGGATCGCGACGGTTTCGTCATGGGTGAGGGCGGCGGTATCCTCATCCTCGAGGAGCTTCAGCACGCCCGCTCCCGCGGTGCCCGCATCTACTGCGAACTGGCCGGGTACGGTGCTTCCGCCGACGCATACCACCTCACGGCTCCAGCGCCGGACGGAGACGGCGCCCGCCGTGCGATGCTCGGCGCGCTGAATCGAGCGCGACTTGCGCCGGACGCGATCGGCTACATCAACGCGCACGGCACATCGACCGAGCTGGGGGATGCCGCGGAGACCGGGGCGATCAAGGCGGTCTTCGGCGAGGCGGCGCCGCCGGTCTCCTCCACGAAGTCGATGACGGGTCACCTTCTCGGCGGCGCCGGTGCGCTCGAGGCGGTCATCTGCGTGAAGGCGATCACCGAGGGGGTCTTGCCGCCCACGGTCAACTACGACACGCCCGATCCGGCGTGCGACCTCGACTACGTGCCCAACGAAGCCCGCGAGGAGAGCATCCGGGCGGTGATGAGCAACTCGTTCGGGTTCGGCGGCCACAACGCCGCACTCATCATGGCCGACGTCGCTTTGGGGGACTGATGGACGAGGCGACCGCCGCTGCCGCTGAGGCGCTGCTCGGTCATACCTTCACCGACCGGACGCTGCTCCAGACCGCGTTCACGCACCCGTCGTACGGCGCGGAGAACGGCTGTGCGACGTACGATCGTCTCGAATTCCTCGGTGACGCTGTCCTGGGCTTCATGGTCTCGGACCGTCTCTTCCGGACGCTTCCCGGAGCCGCCGAGGGCGAGTTGACCGTCCGCAAGCATGCCGTCGTCGCCGGGCAGTCGCTCTCATGTGCCGCGGAGCGGATGGGGCTTGCCCGATTCGTGCTGCTTGGCCGCGGTGCCGAGGCGACGGGCGATCGATACCGGGCATCCGTCCTGGAGAACGTCGTCGAGGCGGTCGTCGGTGCGCTCTACCTGGACGCGGGCCTCGGGGCTGTCGAAGCGTTCCTCACGCGCCTGCTCGGTGAAGAACTGCGAGACAGCCTCGCCATTGTTGCCGCCGACCCGAAGTCGGCGCTCCAGCAGCACTCTCAGGCACACCATCTGGGACTGCCGTCGTACGACATCGTCGGTGAGTCGGGGCCCGCTCATGACCGGACGTTCAGCGCGGAAGTCAGGGTCGCGGGAACGGTCGTCGGCACGGGGACCGGCCCCTCGAAGCAGGCGGCCGAGAAGGCCGCCGCCCAGGCTGCGCTCGACGCCCATGGGAACGCCTGACCGCGCCTTGGGCGGCGCTTGTCCGGCACCGTGCTGTGATAGGATACGGTGCGTCCTGCCGGTCGCTCGGACCTGGCGGTTTCGTCTCGTGTCCCGGGAAGAGAGCGTTCCTTGCACCTGAAGTCACTCACCCTCAAGGGGTTCAAGTCGTTCGCCGACCGAAGCAAGCTCGTTCTTGAGCCCGGCGTGACCGTCGTGGTCGGACCGAACGGCTCGGGGAAGTCGAACATCTCGGACGCCGTCCTGTGGGTTCTCGGTGAGCAGTCCGCGAAGTCGCTCCGCGGCAACTCCATGGAGGACGTCATCTTCGCCGGATCCTCCGCGCGACAGGCGGTCGGCGTTGCTGAGGTCGACCTCGTGCTCGACAACCGAGACGGCACGCTCCCGCTCGAGTTCTCCGAGGTCACGATCACGCGCCGGATGTTCCGCAACGGTGAGAGCGAGTACCTGATCAACCAGACGCCGTCGCGTCTCATGGACGTGCAGGAGCTGCTCCATGACACCGGACTTGGCCGCGACACGCACTCGATCATCAGCCAGGGTCGCCTTGACGAGGTGCTGAACTCCAAGCCGGAGGACCGGCGCGCGCTCATCGAGGAGGCCGCGGGAGTCCTCAAGCACAAGAAGCGCAAGGACCGGGCGATCCGCAAGTTGACCGCGATGGACGTGCACCTCGATCGGATCCGGGATGTCCTCGCGGAGATCGAACGCCAGCTGCGACCGCTGCAGCGGCAGGCCGATAAGGCCTCGGAATACCAGGAGGTGCGCGGAGAGCTTCGTGACCTCGAGGTGGCGCTTGCGGTCGCCGATCTCCGCGTCCTTCAGGCGACATGGGACGCGCTCGAGAAGCGGGAGCGGGAGCAGGACGCGGAGGTCGAACTGGCGCGGTACCGCCTTGCCGAGCGAGAGCGGGAACTCTCCACGTTCCAATCCCTCCTCGAGGAGAAGGGGCTGTTCGTCGGCGACCTGTCCGAACAGCGGAGGCGTCTCCAGTCCGTTCTCGAACGGACGAACTCGGGACTACTGCTCCTCGAGGAGAAGGGCAAGAACCTCGTCGAGCGCCTATCCGAGCTGCGCCAGAAGGTGCACCACAGCGGCACCAGGCTTGAATCCCGTACCCGCGAACTCGAGGAGATCGCCGGGGAGCGCGGGGTCACCGAAGCCCGCCTCCAGGCCCTTTACAGCCAACTCGGTGAGGTACGACGCGAGTCGGAGCAGGCTCGAAAGGACCGGCTCGCCGCCGACGAGGCGCTGCTCGGCGTGATGGCCGAGACCCGGCGGCATCGCAAGGAGGCCGATGACGCGCGTCTCGAGCTTGCCGATGTGCAGCAGTCACTCTCCGCATACACCACGGAGAGCGAGCTGCTCGCAGACCGGGCCCGCGCGGTCAAGGACCAGCGCGCCGGCCTCATGCAGACGCTGTCCGCCCGGCGCAGCCGTCTTGACCATCTCGCCCAGCGCATCGAGCGCACACGCAAGGAGGCGGGACTCGCCGCTGCCGAGGTCGACAAGCGCGTCCGGCTGCTCGAGTCACGGCGCGCGAGCCTTGAGCGTCATCGTGACGAGCTGAGCGACGTCCGCGCCCGTATCAAGGCCATCGAGGAGGTTGACCGCGCATTCGAGGCGGCGTCTCCGGCGCTCGCGTGGATGATCGCGCGCGAGCACGAGCTTCCCGGGGTCATCGGTCCGGTCACCGATCACCTTTCAGTCCCGCAGGAGTACGAAGACGTCGTCGAGCGGATCCTTGGCGCCGACGTCTTCTGCGTGCTCGTTTCGGACCGTGACCTCGTAGCGTCGACCGTCGCGGTCCTCGAGCAGCACGGCGCCACGGACTTCTCGCTCGTCCCCGTCGACGTGATGCCTCGCGACCTGCCGGCAGGCGATGGACCCGGGACCCGCCTGATGGACGTCGTCGACTGCGACCCGTCGATACGCCCCGCCCTCGAGTCGCTCATGGGGGACGTCCGCGTGGTCGACTCGCTTTCCGAGGCGCTCGGCGCGTCCGACGGCTGGCGGATCGCTACACGGGGCGGTCACACCGTGTGGCCATCGGGTAAGGTCCGGACCGGCCCGAACCTCGGCGAGGACGACAGCGTCCTCGCTCGGCAGCGCCAGCTGGTCGAGCTTCGCGAGTCCCTTGTGGCCGCGAACGCCTCGGTCGGTGAGGCCGAGGCCGCGCTCGTCGAGGCTGAGGAGGCGCTCGGCGCCTCACAGCAGGACGCGCTCGAACTCGGTCAGACGCTCGCGACGCTCACCGGGGAAGAGGCGTCCCTGCGTGAGGAGGTCGGTCGGCTCGAGCAGGGCATCACCGATCACGACACCGAGGCCGCCTCTGTCGATGTACGGCTGCGGCAGATCGAGGAACGCACCGCCAAGGACCAGCCGCGACTGCGGAACCTCACCGACCGGATCGCTCAGATGACCCGCCGGATCGACGAGGCCGAGGAGAGCGCCATCCGGCGGCGGGAAGAGCGAGACCTGGTCTTCCGGACGGAGTCCGAGGTGGCTGCACGGCTCTCCGCGTGTCAGGTCGAGATCGCCGCCGTCTCCGAGCGCGAGGTCCACCTCAAGCGGCGCCACGCGACGCTGACCGCCGAACTCGGCGAGCTCGGCATGACCGTCGAGCAGTCCGAAACGATCGAGCGCTCACTGGAGGAGCTGCGCGAACGGGTGCAACCGCTGCACGACCTCTGGGCGGTGCTGCTGGAACGCGCCGAACACTGGGCCGACAAGTTGCGCGATCGCGCCCGCTTCGAAGCCGCGGACTCGGAGTCACTGCGCCAGACGATCCACGACGCGCAGGACGCCGTACGCGCCGCGCAGGCGCAGGTCGATGAGTCCAATCAGCTGGTCGCCGACGTGCGCGTCGAGAAGGCCGGCCTCGAGGTGCAGGTGACCGCCGCGCTCGAACGAATCGTCTCGGACCTCGGCGTCCCGGTCGAGCGCGCTCTGGAGTCGCCGCCGCTGGACGACCGCCCCGCCGCCGAGGACCGTGCCCACCGTCTGCGCAAGCGCATCGCCAACCTCGGACCGGTCAACCCGGTCGCCGTCGAGGAGTACACGGTGTTGAGCGATCGTCGCGACTTCATGCGCGCGCAGCTCGATGACCTCCAGGCGAGCCGGACCGCGCTGCAGAAGGTCATCACCGCCATCGACCGGAAGGTCCGCGACCGGTTCCTCGACACCTTCGAGCTCGTGGATCGCCATTTCCAGGACGTCTTCGCCGTCCTATTCCCGGGCGGCCACGCGTCGCTGACTCTCACTGACCCCGATGATCCCGAAGCAACCGGCGTCGAGGTCATCGCGCAGCCCCGCGGCAAGCGACTTCAGAAGATGAGCCTGCTGTCGGGTGGCGAGAAGTCGCTGACCGCGCTCGCGCTGCTCTTCGCCGTCTACCGGACGCGTCCGTGTCCCTTCTACGTGCTTGATGAGGTCGAGGCCGCCCTCGACGACACGAACCTCAAGCGCTTCATCGCGTTCGTGGACACCCTTCGCTCGCACACCCAGTTCATCGTCGTCACCCATCAGCGCCGGACGATGGAGACCGCCGATGTGCTCTACGGCGTCTCGATGCGTGCCGACGGCGTCAGCATGCTCGTCAGCCAGCGCATCGAACGCCGACCCGACTCGGTGCCGGCGTGAGCGCTCCGTGGCTCACGCGGCTCGGGCAGGGTCTCGCCCGGACACGCGAGGGTTTGCAGGGGCACCTCAACGTGCTTCTCCGGCGCGGCCCGGATCTCGACGACACCTTCTGGGAGGAGCTTGAGGACTCGCTGCTGCTCGCGGACATGGGTGTGACGGCGGCCGGTGAGTTGATCGCACGCCTCCGTGAAACGGCGGCGCGGCAGGCGCTTCCGGACGCTCCAGCCGTGATCGAACAGCTTGCGGCCGAGATCGCGCGCGAGGTCGCGGTCGTAGGCGAGGACCCCTTCACCCTTGATCCGGTGACCGTTCTCATGGTCGGCGTCAACGGCACAGGCAAGACCACGTCCGTCGGCAAGATCGCCGCGTCCGCCGCCGCAAGCGGACGGCGCGTCGTCATCGGCTCGGGAGACACCTTCCGCGCAGCCGCGATCGAACAACTGCGAGTGTGGGCCGGGAGGGCGGGGGTGCCTGTCGTCGAGCGTGCCCACCGTGCGGACCCCGCCGCTGTCGTGTTCGACACGCTCCGGGAGGCGGCTGCCACGGGTGCCGACCTCGTGCTCATCGACACCGCCGGGCGGTTGCATACCTCAGCCGATCTCATGGCCGAACTTGTCAAGGTCCGCTCCGTCGCCGACCGCGAGAGTCCGTACCCGGTCCGGGTCGTCCTGGTGATGGACGCGACGACCGGCCAGAACGGACTCGTGCAGGCCCGTGAGTTCCATCGGGCGCTGGGACTGGACGGCATCATCCTGACGAAGCTCGACGGCACGGCGAAGGGCGGCATCGTCGTCGCGGTCGCGCGCGAACTTGGTGTGCCGGTCGTGCGCGTCGGGGTCGGGGAGGGGGTCGCGGACCTGGCACCCTTCGACCCGACCGCCTTCGGGAACGCTGTCACCGGGGCCGGGGATCTGCCCGGGTGACGCGGCCGCGCTTCATCCTCTGGCGACCGGGTGACCGACGTTACGTCCCTTTGGTCGTGGCGCTCACTGTGCTGCTCGCGGCGCTGGTCACGATCTTCTTCGTGGTGTTCACCGTCATCAGGGTGCGGGGCGATTCGATGCTGCCGAATCTCGATCGGGATGACCGGGTCCTCTTCACGCGCGCGTACGCCGCGCCTACAGCCGGCGACATCGTCTCGATCGCGGTCATCGACGGAGGAGAGCCGAGCGGGATCATCAAGCGGGTCGTAGCCGTCCCGGGTGATGAGATCGAACTCATCGGCGACATCGCCTGGGTCAACGGTCGTCTCTCCGAGGCCGCCCCGGGCGCTATCGTGGGAGACGGCACCGCTCGTCTCGGTCCGTTGACCGTCCCGGATGGCACGGTGTTCGTTCTCGGAGACAACCGCCCCGGATCGCTTGACAGCAGGCACCTCGGTCCGATCCCGCTGTCGGCGGTTCGCGGGCGGGCCGTGGCGATCATCATGCCGATCACGCGATTCCGGGTCATCGACGAGACCCTGACCCCGTAGGGCAAGGATCGACTTCATGGAGGAGACAGCATGTTCGAACAACTGAGCGACCGGCTTCAGGCTGTGTTCTCGAAGCTCACCGGCCGCGGAGTGCTCTCGGAGGCCGACGTCGACGCAGCCATGCGTGAGATTCGCGTCGCGTTGCTCGAGGCCGACGTCAACTTCAGGACCGTCAAGGAGTTCGTGGCCCGCGTGCGGGAACGGGCGGTCGGGTCCGACGTCATGAAGAGCCTGACGCCTGGCCAGATGGTGATCAAGATCGTCCTCGAGGAGCTCACCGGACTCATGGGTCACACCGAGTCCCGACTCGTGCTCTCGGGCCGGATACCCGCGGTTATCATGGTCGTCGGCCTTCAGGGCTCGGGAAAGACGACCGCGGCCGCCAAGCTCGGCCGACTGCTCGCCGCGCAAGGGCGCTCTCCTCTGCTCGTCGCATGCGACGTCTACCGCCCGGCCGCCATCGACCAGCTCGAGACCCTTGGCTCGCAGATCGGCATCCCTGTGTACCGCGGCGAAGGACGCGATCCGGTCGCGATCGCACGGGACGGCGTGAAGAACGCCGTTGCCCGCATGAGGGACGTCGTGATCGTCGATACCGCGGGGCGACTGCACGTCGATGAGGAGATGATGGCCGAAGCGGCGGCCATCAAGGCCGCTGTCCGCCCGGACCAGGTGCTCATGGTGATCGACGCCATGACCGGTCAGGACGCGGTCAGCGCCGCAACCGCCTTCGCTGAGCGCGTGGACTTCGACGGCGTCATCATGACGAAGCTCGATGGCGATGCGCGAGGCGGCGCAGCACTCTCGGTGCGTGCAGTGACCGGCAAGCCCATCCTGTTCGCCGGCCTCGGCGAGAAGCTCGACGCTCTCGAGGCCTTCCATCCCGACAGGATGGCCAAGCGCATCCTCGGCATGGGTGATGTCGTCACTCTCATAGAGAAGGCGCAGTCGACCCTTGACACGGACGCCGCCATCGACCTCGAGCGGCGCCTTTCCCAAGGTGCGTTCACGCTCGATGACTTCCTCGCCCAGCTGCAGCAGGTCCGCAAGATGGGTTCGCTGAGCGATATCATGGCCATGATCCCCGGAGCCAACCGTCTGCCGAAAGACGCCGCCATCGACGAGGGCGCCTTGGCGCGCACGGAGGCGATCATCCGCTCCATGACCCCTCGCGAGCGCGTCAAGCCCACGTCGATCAACGGATCGCGCCGCGAACGGATCGCGCGCGGTTCAGGGGTGAGCGTGTACGAGGTCAACCAGGTTCTCAAGCAGTTCTCACAGGCCCAGAAGATGGTGAAGCAGCTCGGCGCCATGCAGCGCGGGGGCAAACGGAAGCGGTTCGGGATGCCCGGTCTCCCGGGGTGAATTCGCGGCGCTCCCGGCGCTTTTGACCGCCACGGGACCATCCCGTATCATTAGGCGCTGCTTTTGGCTCATGCGTGGCCCGGAGGGGCCACCGACACGGAGGTGAACGACTTGGCAGTCAAGATCCGGCTGGCACGCGCCGGCGGCAAGAAGGCCCCGTTCTATCGCATGGTCGCCGCTGATGCGCGCGCTCGGCGTGACGGACGTTTCATCGAGATCCTCGGACGGTACAACCCGCGTACCGATCCGTCGACCATCGAGCTCGACCTGGACAAGGTCGACGCCTGGCTCGCGAAGGGCGCGCAGCCGACCGAGACCGCGGCGAAGCTGATCGCGGTCGCGAAGAACCCTGAGGCGCTCGCCCCGGTTCGCGAGGAGCGCGTCTCGAAGAAGGCCGCCGCCAAGGCCGCCGACGAGGCGAAGAAGGCGGCCGAAGCCGTCGCCGCGCCGGCCGAGGACGTCGAGTCCGCCAGTGTCGAGGAGAGCGACTCTGCCGATGAGGCGGAGGCGGGCTCCGGCGAGGATACCGAGTGACTGTGTCCGGCACTGACACCGAAGCGTTGGTCCGCTACCTTGTGACCTCGCTCGTCGAGCACCCGGATGCGGTGCGTATCGAGCGCCAGGACGGGGACGGCACAACCAGCTTCAGCGTCACGGTCCACCCAGACGACACCGGGAAGGTCATCGGGCGGCAGGGCAGGGTCATCAAGGCCATCCGTACGCTTGCTCGCGCCGCGGCCTCGGCCGATGGTTCGGACGCCGCCGTGGAGGTCGTCGGTTAGGCCATGACCTCGCCCTACGAACGGCTCGGGCGCATCATCAAGTCCCATGGAACAGGCGGGGAGGTGTCAGTCGCGCTGCGCGACGGCCTCTCCTCCGCACTTCTTGAGGGATGTGCGGTGTGGATCGTGCCGCCGCCTCCCGCCGGGGCTGTGCCGCGCCGCATCGAGAGCGTACGCAGTGGCCCCAAGGGTCCCCTCGTGCGCGTCGCCGGGGGTCCGGTGGGTGAGGATCTGCACGAGCTTGCCGGCCGGACGCTCCTCGTCCATCGTGACGCCCTGCCGCCTGAGGTCCACTTCGATGACGACCTGACCGGCATGCGAGTGAACGACGATGTGCGTGGCCCCCTCGGCACGGTGGTCGACGTGATCCGGACCGGCGCGAACGATGTGCTCGTCGTCGACGGTCCCACCTTCGGCGAGGTGCTCATCCCCGTGATCGACGACGTCATCCTGCGCGTCGACCGCACCGCTTCGGTGATCGAGGTCGCGCTTCTTGACGGTCTGATCGATGAGGAGCGCTCATGAGGATCGACGTAGTGACCGTCATCCCCGAGGTCTTCGAGTCGTTCCTTGCCAGCTCGATCATCGGGCGCGCGGTCGGGAAGCGGATCGTCGACGTCCGTATCCACGACTTGCGCGACTGGACCGAGGACCGCCACCGCACGACTGACGACTACCCGTTCGGCGGCGGGCCGGGAATGGTCATGAAGCCGGAGCCGGTGTACCGGGCTGTGGAGGCCATCACCGGCCTTCACGAGGCACCTCCTGTCATCGTGTTGCTCACCCCGTCCGGTGAACGGCTCGACCAGCGGCTTGTGGCGTCGCTCGGCTCGGCCGAACGCCTGCTCCTGCTCTGCGGCCGGTACGAGGGTTTCGACGACCGCATCACGGCGCTTGCCCACCGCGAGGTCTCCATCGGCGACTACGTCCTCACCGGCGGAGAGCTTCCAGCGATGGTGGTCATCGACGCGGTCACCCGGCTGTTGCCCGGCGCGCTCGGTGACGCCACATCCGCCGAGGATGAGTCGTTCACGACAGGGCTGTTGGAGTATCCTCAGTACACACGTCCCGCCACGTACAGGGACATGAGCGTGCCCGACGTTCTCGTGAGCGGGGACCACGCCCGGATCGCGGCGTGGCGACGGCGCGAGGCCCTCAGGAGGACCGCGTCCCGCCGCCCGGATCTGCTGACCAACGCCGCACTCACCGACGAAGAGCGTGCCTTCGTACAGCGGGTGATCGAAGGAATGGAGTCTGACGACGCATGAGCGACGAACGTGATGCCGTGATGGCGGGAGCGTACGAGGACGTCTCTCTCGACACTGCCGCAACCCAGACCGAGCCGGCTCCGATCGACGCCGTCACCAGCGAGTCGCCACACGAGACAGCCGTGATGGAGTCGGACGCTACCGGGAACGAGGACGACGAGAGCAGCGCGGCCGCCTCCGCTTCACACCCCCGTGCCCGCAGAGGGGACCAGGTCTCGTTCATCCGCTGGCTCGCCGAACTCGCGTTCATGGTCGCGATCGCGTTCGGTCTGGCCACGCTCATCCGAACCTACGTCGTGCAGCCCTACTACATCCCGAGCGGCTCGATGCAACCGACCATCGAGCTGTTCGACCGCGTGGTCGCGAACAAGTTCGTCTATCGCTTCGAGGATCCCGCGGCGGGCGACATCGTCGTCTGTGATGACCCCACGGGCAAGCTTCCGACGCTCATCAAGCGTGTCGTAGCCACCGGCGGGCAGACCGTGGACCTGATCGACGGGGTCGTGTATGTGGACGGCGCTCCGCTCGATGAACCGTACACCCACGGCAAGCCGACCGAGCCGCTCACCCTGGCCATGCCCTACAACGTGCCCGAGGGTTCCGTCTGGCTGATGGGGGACAACCGGACCAACAGCACGGATTCGCGTGCGTTCGGGCCGGTCCAGCTCTCTGATGTGCATGGCAAGGCGGTCTTCAGATACTGGCCCATCGATCGCATAGGCGGCCTATAGGGCGGTGAAACGCACCCCGGCAGGGCGTGCGGCGCCTCCGTGCATGGTCCGGGCGGGCGCATTGCCTAACCGGCGACCGCTCGTCTATACTGTCCACTCGTGCCTCGGGGCACCCATCTGAACAGACCTCACTGACTGAACAGGAACGCTTCATGGACAAGATCCGCGCGATAGAGCAGCAGCAGCTGCGTGAGGACCTCCCGGAGTTCGGTGTCGGCGACACCGTCAAGGTCATGTACAAGGTCGTCGAGGGCAGCCGTGAGCGCCTCCAGCCGTTCCAGGGCGTCGTCATCCGGCGTCATGGCTCGGGCAATCGCGAGACCTTCACCGTCCGGAAGATCTCCTTCGCCGTCGGCGTCGAGCGCACCTTCCCGGTCCACTCGCCGAAGATCGCCTCGCTTGAGGTCGTCACCCGCGGTAAGGTCCGGCGCTCGAAGCTCTACTTCCTTCGCGACAAGGTGGGCAAGGCGGCACGCATCAAGGAGCGCCGCCACTAGCGCCGGCATCACACGCACCGACGTCCGACGGCCCCGCATCGCGGGGCTGTCGTCGTCTCAGCGGTCAGGACATCGCGTCAGGTACACTCCTGTCATGCGAAGCGATGCCACACGTCCCGGTCCCACCATTGCCTCGCCGTGGCGTCCGTTCGAGCGGCACCTCGGTCGCAGCGGAGCATGCGTCATCGCCGGCGTTGACGAAGTGGGAAGGGGAGCGCTTGCGGGGCCGGTCAGCGCCGCCGCGTGCATCCTGCCTCTCGATGCCGAGATCGATGGACTCGCCGACTCGAAGCGACTCACAGCCAGACGGCGAGTGATCATGGACGGCATCATCCGCGCCACTGCCGAGGTCTCCGTGGCTCATGTTCCGGCGGAGCGCATCGACGCTATCGGGATCGCGGCCGCTACCCGCGAGGCGATGCGTGCGGCAATCAGCGGATTGGGCGCCGAGGTGCAGCACGTCCTTGTCGACGGCCTGCCGGTCGATCTCGGCATCGCCTCCACCGCCATCGTGAAGGGTGACGGCTGCGTTCGCTCAATCGCTGCCGCGTCGATCGTGGCGAAGGTTGCCCGCGACTCCCTGATGTCCGAACTGGACGTGAGCCACCCCGGGTACGGTCTCGGCACGAACATGGGGTACGGGTCCGCCGCGCACCTGGAGGCGCTACGACTTCATGGCCCGTCCCCGGTCCACCGGCGCTCGTTCTCCCCCTGCTCACAGCTGACGATCTTCTGACACCCTGTCGTTCGGCGGTGGTTCAGTCGCCGTTCGGCTGCGGTTACGCCCTCAGTGGGACAGTGGGTCCGACGAAGGGGGTGCGGTGTGAACAGGGCGGAGATCGGCCGAAGGGGAGAGGACGCCGCCGCTCGGTATCTCGAGCGTGCCGGTCTGCACGTAGTTCATCGAAACTGGCGTGTCTCGCGCGGGGAACTCGACATCGTCGCGCTTGACGGGCAGGAGCTCGTGTTCGTCGAGGTCAAGACGCGAACGAGCACTGCAGCGGGCACACCGGACGAGGCGGTGACCCCCGCCAAGCAGCGTCGCCTCGCCCGTCTGGCCGAGGCGTACATCGCGTCCACCGGCGAAGATGCGCCCCCCGTACGGTTCGACGTGATCTCGATCCAGTTGATCGGTGAGGACCGGGCGCTCCTGCGCCACCATCGGGCAGCGTTCTCGGTCTAGGGCAGTGCAAGCCAGCGTGGTCACAGCGACCTTGGTGGGCGTGGACGCGATCCCCGTCGAAGTCCAGGCTGATGTCGCGAGCGGTCTGCCGGCATTCGGCATCGTCGGGCTCGGTGATGCGGCCGTTCTTGAGGCCCGCGACCGCGTCCGGTCCGCACTGCGCTCAGGCGGCTTCGACTTCCCGAACGCTCGGGTCACCGTCAATCTCGCTCCCGCGCCTCTCCGCAAGCACGGCACCGGATTCGACCTGCCGATCGCGCTTGCGGTGCTGTGCGCCACACGCCAGCTTGACCCCGCCATCCTCGACGACGTGCTAGCCGTCGGTGAGCTCGGACTCGACGGCTCGGTCAGGTCCATGCCCGGCATCCTGGCGCATGCGGTCGCGGCTGCGCGCGAGGGGAGGAGTCTGCTTGGGCCGAGCGAGTCAGCACACTCCGTGAGCGCCGTTCCCGGACTCACCTTCCATGCGCTCGACTCCCTGCCCAAGCTCCGTGGCGGGCTGCCAGGCGCGTCCGCCCCCGCCACGTCGTTGCCCTCCGACCCGGTTCCACCCGTCGATCTCCTCGACATCGCAGGTCACGAGACGGCCAAGCGCTGCCTGGAGATCGCGGCGGTCGGAGGCCACAATGTGCTGCTGACGGGCCCGCCGGGCTCGGGCAAGAGCCTCCTTGCCCGGGGGCTGTGCGGTCTGCTTCCCGCGCTGGACGCTCGAGAGCGCCTCGAGACGGCCCTCGTTCACTCGGTGGCCGGTCTGGACGCGACCGAGGTGCTGGCGGGCGGCAGGCCGTTCAGAGCCCCGCATCACTCATGCACGATCGCGGGGTTGGTGGGTGGCGGCTCTCCACCGCGGCCCGGCGAGATCAGCCTCGCCCACAATGGCGTGCTCTTCCTTGACGAACTTCCCGAGTTCGGACCCGCCGCGTTGCAGACCTTGCGCCAGCCGGTGGAGGAGGGCATCGTCACGCTCGTCCGGGCACAGGGCGTCGTGCGATACCCCGCACGCGTGCAGGTCGTCGCCGCCATGAACCCGTGTCCATGCGGCTACAGCGGGGACCCCGATCGTGCGTGTTCGTGTGCCGAGGGAGTCGTCAATCGGTATCGTGCGCGTATCGGAGGACCGCTCTTCGATCGAATGGACATCTCGATACGCGTGGATCGGATCGATCCCGGGCGCTTGCTCGGAGAAGGGCGGTACGCCGCGGAGGATTCCGCATCGGTCCGTCATCGCATCTCCGAGGCGCTAGCGTTCCGCACCCGACGTTGTCTCGATGGGCGTGCGTCTCTCACCCCCGAAGCCCGCGTGTTCCTTGAGGGTGCTGCACGCAGCGCGCACCTTTCGGGCCGGGCGGTCACGCGGGTCATCCGCGTGGCGCGGACGATCGCGGATCTCGATGCCTCGGATCGTATCGGCGCTGTGCATGCCGCCGAAGCCCTCGGGTATCGCAGCTGGGAGTCTCTATGACGCTGTCGCGGTTCGTCCTTCGAAGGGGTGACCGGCGATACCCCGAACTGCTCGCGGAGTCACCCGACCCGCCTGGAGTGCTCTACGGCATCGGCGATCCCGATACGCTCGTTGCCGGCCTGGCCATCGTCGGTGCGCGTCGTGCGACGCCGTACGGACTGAGGTGTACCCGGCAGTTCGCGACGTGGGCCGCTCATGGCGGCATCACGGTCATCTCCGGGGCGGCGATCGGCTGCGACCGGGAGGCGCACGCAGCGGCGATCGACGCAGGCGGGCCTACGGTGGCGGTGCTTGGCTGCGGAGCTGATGTCGACTACCCGCGCCGCTCCGCAGGCGTGCTGGCGCACATCAGGCTGCACCACGCGGTGATCTCCGAGTGTCCGTTCGGGACAGAGCCCAAGCCCTGGGCCTTCGTCCGGCGAAACCGCATCATCGCCGGGCTCGCGTGCGCGGTTCTCGTCGTCGAAGCGGGTCTCCCGAGCGGGACGTTCTCCACAGCGGATGCCGCCCTTGACGCCGGACGCGAGGTACTCGCGGTGCCCGGCTCCATCTTCTCTCCCGAGTCACGAGGTTCCAACCGGCTGCTCCGCCAGGGAGCCACCCCGGTGACCGACATCTCGGAACTCGCCCAGGCCCTCGGTCTGAACGCCACCTCAAGTCCACCGGGCGGGTCGGGTTCCGCCGTCGTACGCGCCTTGACCGCCGACCCGATGCGACCCGACGACATGGCACGCGCGCTCGGTATCGACATCGTGACGGCGGCACGGACCCTCGGCGCCCTCGAGGCGCAGGGTCTTGTGCGTCGGCTTCCAGATGGGAGGTACTGCGTGGTCTGACCGGAATCCGGGAGTCCCTCGCTGTGGTCGGAGACCGATGAGCCGACCGCCGCGGCTCGATGCACGGGTACCGTACAATGACGCGAAGCCCGTCGACGACGCTGAGGTGCTGGTGGATGCGGTCACCGTCATAGGAGCCGGCCTGGCCGGCAGCGAGGCCGCATGGCAGCTTGCGAGCAGAGGCGTCCCTGTCGTCCTCCGGGAGATGCGACCCTCGGTCATGGGTCCCGCTCATCGCTCACAGGACTTCGCAGAACTCGTGTGCTCGAACTCCTTCAAGAGCGACGCTCCCGACACCGCCGCGGGCCTCCTCAAGCGCGAGCTGGCACAGCTCCACTCGTTCATCCTCGAGACCGCGCGGCTGACCGCGGTGCCCGCCGGTGCGGCCCTCGCCGTCGACCGCGACCGCTTCGCGGCGCAGGTGACGAACGTGCTCACCGGTCACCCGCTCGTGACCGTCGTGCGCCGGGAGGCCGACACCATTCCTGACGGCGACGTGATCCTCGCCGGGGGGCCGCTGGCAAGTCCTGCGATCGAGTCCGCGCTGTCCGGCATCATCGGTCCCGGCAGGCTCGCGTTCTACGACGCCGCCGCGCCCGTGCTCGACGGTCTGACGCTCGACCGTTCCCATGTGTTCGAGGCGTCCCGGTGGGGCAGAGGCTCCGGTTCCGACTACCTCAACATCCCGCTCGATCGTTACGAGTACGAGCGGTTCGTAGCTGAGCTCGTCACGGCCCGGCGAGTCATCGACAAGACATTCGACGGACGCGAGCTCTTCTCGGCATGTCAGCCAATCGAGGAGGTTGCCCGAACCGGCGTCGACGCTCTGCGCTACGGTGCCCTCAAGCCAGTCGGCCTCACTGATCCTCGTACAGGGCAGCGGCCATGGGCGGTCGCGCAGCTTCGGCGCGAGAACGCCGATGGCACCGCGTTCAATCTCGTGGGATTCCAGACGAACCTCGCGTTTCCGGAGCAGCGTCGCGTGTTCGGTGCGCTCCCGGGTCTGACCAGCGCGGAGTTCCTCCGCTACGGCGTGATGCACCGCAACTCCTTCATCGACGCGCCGTCGACCCTCTCGCCGGGATTCGCCATCCGTGTGGCGCCCGCCATCCGCGTGGCGGGTCAGCTCGCCGGGACCGAGGGCTACCTCGAGGCGGCCGCGACGGGCCTGCTTGCGGCGCTCGACGTGATCGCGGGTCGCACCGGCGTCCCGCCGTTCGTCCCGCCGAGAACCACAGCGCTCGGAGCCCTGGTCTCGTATGCCACCGACCCGGCCACGGTCGGTTACCAGCCGATGCACGTGAACTTCGGCCTCGTCCCGCCGCTTCCCGAGCGGGTCAGGGGGAAGCGCGCTCGCTACGCCGCGTACGCGGAGCGGGCCACCCGCGACCTCGCCGAGGCCATCGATGAGCGACCGGATCTGTTCGGGGGTCGCCGATGAGCGTCCTCCAAACGCCACAGGAGTTCGTGGACGCCTTTCTGACCCACGTCGGCGTGGAGCGGAACCTCTCACCCAACACGGTCGCCGCGTACGCCATCGATCTCGCCGACTTCCTTCGATGGGCTGAGCGCAATTCGCTCAACCCGCTCGAGGCCGACCACCGGCGCCTGCGGGGGTACCTCGCCGAGCTGGACCAAGCACGCTACGCGAGGCGTACCGTTGCGCGGCGCATGGCCACCCTGCGCTCGTTCTACCGCTTCCTCGTGAGCCGAGGCGTGCTCCAGGGAAGCCCGGCAGCCGTACTCAGCGCGCCACGAATCCCAAGACGCCTGCCCGATGTCGCGCCGGTCGATCTGCTCACGCAGCTCCTCGCCGTCCCTGACCGCTCCACGCCGTCGGGGTTGCGTGATGCCGCCATCCTTGAGTTGCTGTACGCGTCCGGCCTCCGTGTCTCGGAGCTGACGACGCTATCCCTCGGACGGCTCGATCTGCGTCAGGGGGCCGTCACAGTCATGGGGAAGGGTTCACGGGAGCGGGTGGTGCCGATCCACCCCGCCGCACAGCGCCTCGTTCGGGAGTACCTCGATCGCGGACGTCCCGGCCTCGTTTCGGCCAAGCGCGACGCCGGCGACGCCGTGTTCCTGAACCGCCTCGGGACTCGTCTGACGTCAGATGGAGTCCGCCGCCTGCTCGAACGACACGTCTCCACACTCGCCGTCGACACGGGGGTCACACCCCACACCCTGCGGCACAGCTTCGCCACGCACTTGCTCGAGGGTGGGGCGGACCTGCGCACCGTTCAGGAGCTGCTCGGTCACGTTGCGCTGTCCACGACCCAGATTTATACTCACCTGAGCACGGCACACCTCCGTGACGTGCACAAAGGGGCGCATCCGCGGGCCTGATGGAGGCCACACCGAATGAGATCCGATCCGAAGGCGGACCTTTCCGAGGCGTGGGCCGCGTTCAAGGAGCACGGCGACCAGCAGGCGCGTGAGAGTCTGATCCTGAACTACTCACCGCTCGTGAAGTATGTCGCCGGGCGCTTGTCGTCGAGTCTTCCGCAGACGGTCGACACGGCCGACCTCGTATCCTACGGCGTGTTCGGTCTGATCGACGCGGTCGAGAAGTTCGACCCCGCGCGGGGCATCAAGTTCGAGACGTACGCCATCGCGCGTATCAAGGGTGCCATCATCGACGAGCTCCGGGCGATGGACTGGGTTCCCCGCTCGATCCGGGCCCGTGCCCGCGAGATCGAGGCCGCCTACATCACCCTCGAGAACCGCTTGAAGCGCGTCCCCAAGGACGCCGAGGTCGCCGATGAGATGGGGATCACGCTCGTTGAACTCCAGCAGGTGCTCTCGAAGCTCTCGTATACGTCGGTCATGTCTTTCGAGGAGATGTGGTCCAACACCCAGGACCGTGACGACCGCCCGGATGTGCTCGGGTCGATCGCCGACCGCACCGCCGAGGACCCGGTTCAGGTCTTCGAGAGCGCCGAGGTGAAGGAGATCCTCGCTGACGCAATCGAGCGGTTGCCCGACCGCGAGAAGACCGTCGTCGCCCTCTACTACTACGAGGGGCTGACGCTCAAGGAGATCGGCGTCGTACTGGGTGTCACGGAGTCGCGGGTGAGCCAGCTCCACACCAAGGCCGTGCTTCGCCTCCGTGCCCGGCTGCACGCCGCCCAGGGATTCGTCTCCGTCTGATGGCCTACAGGATCCGGCGATGAGCGCCTCGCGCATCCTGGTCGTTGAGGACACCGAGCTGCTTCGGCGCATGTACCGTGACCGTCTCGTCGCGGACGGGTTCGACGTGCTGACGGCGGGGGACGGACAGGAGGCCCTCGCCACCCTCCGGACCGGACGCATGGACCTCATGCTTCTCGATCTCATCATGCCGCGCATGGGAGGTCTCGAGGTCCTCGAGGTCATGCGGCACGACCCGGTCCTCAGCCGCATACCCGTGGTCGTTCTCACCAACCTCGACGAGGGCGACGCGGCTGAACGCGCGCTCGCGCTGGGAGCGCGGGAGTACCTCATCAAGAACGAGACCCGCCCGGCGGATATCTCAGCCCGTGTCGCGACCGTGCTCAGCGAGATCGCCGCGTATTCGGCGGCTGGCGACAGCGCCGAACCGCTCGTCTTCGACGTCTACCTCCGCCCGGACGAAGGTGATGTCGACCGGCTCGTTTCCGATGCCTGTCTCCAGCGGCGTCTCTGGTGCCCGACGTGCGAGTCGGCCCTCGTGCTGACCCTCGTCGCCAAACCCGACTCGGGCGGCTGGTATGACGCGCACTTCGTGTGCCGCTCGTGCGGCCGCGACTTCCGCGGTCATCTCACCTGACCCGCTGCCGCGACTTGGCCCTGTCACAGTCACGCTCCCTGTGATATCCTACCCAGCGCTCTACATCACACACGCCCGTGGATCCCGTGCGTGGTGCCCGGACACCGTGTCCGGGTCGCACAGGGAGTAGAGGCGGGCGGAGGACCGAACCGACAGGAGGCACACGTATGTCCGTATCCATGAAGAACCTGCTCGAGGCCGGTGTCCACTTCGGGCACCAGACGCGCCGGTGGAACCCGAAGATGAAGCCGTACATCTTCACCGAGCGCAACGGCATCTACATCCTCAACCTCCAGCGCACGCTCCGCGAGATCGAAACCACGTACAAGTTCGTGCGTGACATCACTGCGCGCGGCGGCTCCGTGCTGCTCGTCGGCACCAAGAAGCAGGCGCAGGATCCCGTCCGCACCGAGGCTGAGC
>CAYYLR010000021.1:17921-20520 GCA_964472485.1 uncultured Coriobacteriaceae bacterium | reverse complement strand
GACCTGCCAGGATCTGACCCCGTCCGAAATACGGGTCGCGGAAGGCATCCGGCAGGGGTTGACCACCAAGGAGATCGCCCATCGCCTCGGGGTCGGCACCGCGACCGTCGATTCCCATCGCCACCACCTCCGCCGCAAGCTCGGCCTGGATGACAGACGGGCCAATCTGCGGACCAGGCTTCTGGCCCTTGATCCGTCCTGATATGGAGAAGGTCTCCATATTCCGCCCCCAATAAAGCCGTATTGCCATTTGCCGTCGCCGCTGGTCCAAGGGCTGTCCATTTCATCAAGGAGGACGCCATGGAGCAGATCAAAGAGACGACGACACTTCTGAACACCGGGTTGGCCCGGATGTTCAAGGGCGGGGTGATCATGGACGTGGTCAACGCGGAGCAGGCCCGCATCGCCGAGGAAGCCGGGGCCTGCGCGGTCATGGCCCTGGAGCGGGTGCCGGCCGACATCCGCGCCCGCGGCGGCGTGGCCCGCATGTCCGATCCGGGCATGATCCGCGAGATCATGGCCGCGGTCTCCATCCCGGTCATGGCCAAGTGCCGCATCGGTCACTTCGTCGAAGCGCAGGTCCTGCAGTCGCTCGGTGTGGATTACATCGACGAGTCCGAGGTGCTGACACCGGCCGACGAGGAGCATCACGTCAACAAGTGGGACTTCGCGGTGCCGTTCGTATGCGGCGCACGCAATCTCGGCGAGGCGCTCAGGAGGATCGGCGAGGGGGCGGCCATGATCCGGACCAAGGGCGAACCCGGCACGGGCAACGTCGTCGAGGCCGTGCGGCACATGCGCGCGATGCTCGAGGAGATCGCGTGGGTTGCCGGCGTGCGCGAAGACCAGCTGTTCACGCTCGCCAAGGACCTGCAGGCGCCCTACGACCTCGTGAAGTGGGTCCACGACAACAAGACGCTTCCGGTCGTCAACTTCTCCGCGGGCGGCATCGCGACGCCGGCCGACGCGGCACTCATGATGCAGCTCGGGTGCGACGGTGTCTTCGTGGGGAGCGGCATCTTCAAGAGCGGGGATCCCGTGAAGCGCGCTAAGGCGATCGTCGAGGCGACGACGCACTACAACGACGCTGACATCATCGCGCGGGTCTCGCGGGATCTCGGCGAAGCTATGGTCGGCATCAACATCTCCGACATCCCCGACGCTGAGCGCATGCAGGAGCGGGGCTGGTAGGAGTGCGTGTCGGGGTTCTCGCCCTACAGGGCGCGTTTCGCGAGCACATCCTCGATCTCGAGTCGCTTGGCCTCCAGGTCCTGCCCATCAGGCTGCCGATCCAACTCGACCAGGTCGGAGCGCTCGTCATCCCGGGCGGGGAGTCGACCGCCATCGGCAAGCTGATGCGCACATTCGGCTTCTACGAAGCCATACGCGAGCGTCACGCCGCCGGGATGGCGGTGTGGGGCACCTGCGCTGGCGCGATCCTCATGGCTCGCGAGATCGCCGACGCGGTTCCGGGCCAGGAGCCGCTCGGACTCATGGACTGCACCGTGAGGCGCAACGCATACGGACGCCAGGTCGACTCGTTCGAAGCGGAGCTTGTCTTCGCCGGGCTCGACCATCCGTTCCGAGGCGTCTTCATCCGGGCTCCGCTCATCGAGCGGGTCGGTGAGGATTGCGAGGTCCTTGCCGTCTACGACGGTCGCATCGTGGCCGCGCGCTCCGGCACGCTCCTCGCGACCACCTTCCACCCGGAGCTCACCGGCGACCCGCGCATCCATCGCTTCTTCATCGAGCAGGTCGCCGGCGCGTAGCGGAAAGGAATCGTTCGGATGTCAGGACACTCCAAGTGGGCGACCACGAAGCACCGAAAGGCCGCGGTCGACGCCAAGCGCGCCGTGCTGTTCTCGAAGCTGTCACGGATCATCACCGTCGCCGCCAAGGCGGGCGGTGATCCGAACCCCGAGAACAACGCGTCGCTCGCTGCGGCGATCGCCAAGGCGAAGTCCTACTCGCTTCCCAAAGACAAGATCGAGACGGCGATCAACAAGGCGTTCGGCGCCGGCGCTGATGCCGCCGCCTACGAGGAGGTCGTCTACGAAGGCTACGGTCCGGCGGGTGTCGCGCTCTACGTCGAGGCGCTCACCGATAACCGCAACCGTACCGCGGCGGACGTCCGCGCGGCGTTCACGCGAGCGGGGGGGAACCTCGGCTCGAGCGGGTCGGTCGCCTTCCAGTTCGAGCGCAGAGGCGAGATCGCCGTTGAGGGAACCGGCGGGCTCGATGAGGACGAGCTCATGTTGCTCGTCGCCGACGCGGGCGGCGAGGACATGGAGACGATCGACGGCGGGTTCCTGGTCTACACCGCCCCGACCGACGTGATGGCGGTCAAGACCGCCCTCGAGTCGGCCGGCGTGCCGGTTAGAGGCGCCGAACTCGTTATGGAGGCGGTGAACACGTCCTCCGTCGGAGTCGAGGACGTCAAGAAGGTGCTGCGGCTCGTGGACCGCCTCGAGGAGCTGGACGACATCCAGAACGTCTACCACACGATGGAGCTCACCGACGAGATCGCCGAGGCGCTCGAGGAGGCGCCCTTGGGCGCCACACGTCGTGCCTTTACGATGTCAGGGTGCCCCGCTATCCT
>CAYYLR010000021.1:0-17911 GCA_964472485.1 uncultured Coriobacteriaceae bacterium | reverse complement strand
CACCGACGAGATCGCCGCGGTGCTCGACGCCTGATCCCGTCCGTCACTTTGCGCGGCCACGGCGCTCGCGGTATCCTGAACATATGTTCGATACGCGGCGGCAGGGAGCGCAGTGATCGTCCTCGGCATCGACCCGGGTCTGACCAATACCGGCTGGGGGGTCATCGAGCAGCGGGGGACCGCGCTGCGCTGCCTCGCCTACGGATGCATCCAGACCGACGCTCACGGAGGAACCCCCACCCGCCTCGCGCGGATCCATGAGGAGCTCGCGGCGGTGCTGCTCCGGTACCGGCCCGCCGAGTGCGCGATCGAGAACGTCTACTTCTCCACCAACGTCCGGACCGCGTTCGCAACGGGGCAGGCGCGCGGCGTCGCAATGCTCGCCGCGTCGACGATCCCTGTTGGAGAGTATGGGCCCGGTGAGGTGAAGATGGCGGTGGTCGGCTCGGGAGGCGCGGACAAGCGGCAGGTGCAGTACATGGTGCGCTCCATCCTCGGCCTCGATCACGACCCCGCACCCGATCACGCGGCCGACGCGCTCGCGGTCGCGATCTGCCACGCGAACACGCGGACGCCGCAGCTCGCCGGGAGCGGTGCCGCATGATCGCGCGGATCACGGGGGTCATCGCGGGCCGTTCGGCCACCGCGGCGGTGCTCGAAGTGGGCGGCATCGGACTCCGCGTGACGATGCCGACGCGCACCCTCGCACGGTTGCCTGCGGACGGCGATCTCGTAAGCCTCCATACGCACCTGCACGTGCGTGAGGATGAGCTCTCGCTGTTCGGTTTCGAGACCGCCGGTGAGCAGACGCTCTTCGAGCTTCTGATCACGGTGAGCGGCGTGGGTCCGAAGGTGGCGCTCGCCGTGCTCTCGACGCTCACTCCGGACGAACTCGCGGTGGCGATCGCCGCCGACGATGACGCGCTCATCGCGAGCGTGCCGGGTATCGGCAAGAGACCGCGCAGCGGCTGATCATCGAGCTCAAGGACAAGGTCGGCGGCGGCGCGTCGGCGGTCATCGGGAGGGTCGGCGGGGGGACAGCGCTGGCCGAGGCCACCGACGCGCTCGAGGCGATGGGTTTCAGCGCGGCAGAGGCGTCCCTCGCTCTCAGGGGGTACGAAGGCGGCGACGGCGACGCTCAGGCGCTGCTCCGTCACGCGCTCAAGCGGCTTGGCGGCAGCGTGTGAGCGGCGTGCGGGTCTCGTGTCCGGCGCCGATTCGGCGAGAGGGACGATGATGAGCACGGTCTGGGAAGACGCGGACGGTCCGCTCGCTGACGGGGAGCGGCTGGTCTCGGCGGAGTTGACCGAGGGTGATCTCGAGATCGAGCGCAGCCTCAGGCCGCGGCGGTTGACCGAGTACCTCGGCCAGACGCGCGTCAAGGAGAACCTCGGCGTGCTCATCGACGCCGCGCGCGCCCGCGAAGAAGCGCTCGATCACCTGCTGCTTTCGGGTCCGCCGGGGCTGGGCAAGACGACGCTCGCTGGCGTGGTCGCCTCCGAGCTCGGCGTGCAGATGCGCCAGACGAGCGGGCCCGCGATCGAGCGCGCGGGCGATCTTGCCGCGATACTCACGAACCTTGACGCGCGCGATGTGTTGTTCATCGACGAGATCCATCGGCTGAACCGTGCGGTCGAGGAGGTCCTCTACCCGGCGATGGAGGACTTCAGCATCGACATCGTCATCGGCAAGGGCCCCGCCGCGCGCTCACTGCGGCTTGACCTGCCGCCCTTCACGCTTGTCGGCGCGACCACCCGGACGGGTCTGCTGACCGGTCCGCTGCGGGATCGCTTCGGCATGGCGTTCCGGCTCGACTACTACACGCACGACGAGCTCACCGCCATCGTCCGGCGCTCCGCGGGCATCCTCGCGGTTCCGATCACCGACGATGGTGCCGCTGAGATCGCGCGTCGGGGCCGGGGCACGCCGCGGCTCGCCAACCGGCTCCTCAAGCGTGTGCGCGACTACGCGCAGGTCAGGCACGACGGCCGGATCGACGAAGACATCGCCGCCGAAGCGCTCGCGTTCTTCCAGGTGGATCACGTCGGGCTCGATCGTATGGACATCGCGATCCTCGAGGCGCTGGTCGAGACGTTCCGCGGACGGCCCGTCGGACTCAATACGCTCGCCGCCGCCGTCGGCGAGGAGCCCGACACGCTCGAGGACGTCTACGAGCCGTTCTTGCTGCAGCTCGGGTTCCTCATGCGCACTCCCAAAGGGCGCCAGGCGACCGCGCGCGCGTACGAGCATCTCGGCGGCGCGGCTCCGGATCCGGGTGCGCCTCAGGAGGGGCTGTTCTGACGCCTGAGGTCGTCCGTGTCACCCGCAGCCGAGGTCCCGACCGATGCTCGGGCCTCTACACCGTCACTTCGGCGGCCCACAAGCCGTGCAGGTTGCAGTGCTCGACCGCGCGGAGCGCTGTTCCGGGCTCGACGTCGACAACGACGGACACGATCGGAGCCGCGGCAACCGGCGCCAGGTCGAAGCGCGCTATCGGGGCGTCCCCCGCGAAGAGCTCGATCCAGCTGATGTAGTGGTCGGGCTGGTTCGGGTGAGGCACGTCCCAGCCTACGGTGATGGTGACGGCGTAGCCGCCATCGACCGCTGACGCCTCGAGATATGGGGCGTGCTTCTTCTCGAAATCGCTTGCCGCGGCGCGGTCGGCGATGACGTTCACAGGGCCGAGGATGGGTGCGTCGGGCATGGGGACCTCCGGTCGCTCGGGTTCGGGTCACGGAGATGGTACCCATGCCCGGCCCGCCGGATTCGCTAGAATGACCGCACGTCCGCATCGCGCCTTGGCGCTGAGAGGAGAACAGGATGGCCGGATCACCCTTGCTCGTCGAACGAGGGTCGGCGGTGCTCGTCGTGATCGACCTGCAGGAACGGCTCGTGGCGGCGATGGAGCGGCGAGAGGCGGTCGTCGGGGCCGCTGTGTTCCTCATCGAGGCGGCGCGGACGCTGGGAATGCCCGTCATCATCTCGCGGCAGTATCCGCGCGGACTTGGCGACCTCGTCACCCCTGTCGCCGACGCGAGCGAGGGACTCGAGCCGGTCGACAAAGTGACGTTCTCGTGCCTGGATGAGCCGGTCTTCAGGCGGGCGCTTGCCGAGACCGGCAGGCGGCACGCGGTGCTCGTGGGGATGGAGACGCACGTCTGCGTGGCGCAGACCGCGCTCGACCTGCTGCTTGCCGGCTACTCCGTCCACGTCGCGGCCGACGGTGTCTGCTCGCGCCGGGACGCCGATCACGAGGTCGCGCTCGACCGGATGCGGGCGGCGGGGGTCACCGTCAGTTCCGCGGAGTCCGTCGTCTACGAGGCGCTCGGAAGCGCGGAGGCGCCGGAGTTCAAGGCGGTCCTCGAACTCGTCAAGGCCCGCGACACCCGCTGATGACCCGTGTGGCGGGGTCAGGTACACTGGCTGGGCCGGAGCGTCCTTCGGCCGACATCGACGTCAACGCAGGAGCGGAGTTCCAACCGGATGGCAACCATCATCGACGGGGTCGCGGTCGCCACGGCGGTCCGCGCGAGAGCAGCCGAGAAGGCGGCCGCGCTCGCATCGCTCGGCGTGTCGCCGTGCCTTGCGGTCGTGCTGGTCGGTGACGACCCCGCCTCGGCGAGCTACGTGCGAATGAAGGAGCGTGACTGTGCCGAGGTCGGCATCGAGAGCCGCGACCATCGCCTTCCGGCTGAGACGACCCAGGCCGAGCTCGACGCGCTGATCGACGCGCTCAATCGTGACCCCGCGGTCCATGGGATCCTCGTGCAGATGCCGCTGCCGTCGCACCTCGACTCGGAGGCGATCATCGAGCGCATCGCTCCGGCGAAGGACGTCGACGGCTTCCATCCGGCCAGTCTGGGCCGGCTTGTGCGTGGCCTTCCAGGCTTCCGGGCCTGCACACCCGCGGGTGTCATGGAGATGCTGAAGGCGTATGGCATCGACCCCTCGGGTATGCGCGCTGTGATCGTCGGCCGGTCGACGATCGTCGGCAAGCCGATGTCTCTCCTGCTGATGGAGGCGAACGCCACCGTCACCGTGTGTCACTCTCGGACTCGGGACCTTCCCGCCGTGTGCCGGGAGGCCGATCTGCTCGTGGCCGCGATCGGCCGGCCGAAGATGATCGACGCGTCGTACGTGAAGCCGGGCGCGGTCGTGATCGACGTCGGCATCAACAGGACGGATGAGGGTATGGTCGGCGACGTCGATTTCGGCGCGGTGGAGCCGGTGGCCTCCGCGATCACCCCGGTACCGGGCGGCGTGGGTCCGATGACCCGCGCGATGCTGATGCTCAACACGGTGACGGCCGCCGGGTCCGTCGCGGGTGCAGGTGAGGATAGGTGAGGGCGCTCACGGGCTTCGGGCAGCGTATGCGAGACGTGATGGCCGTCGCGGCCTTGATGTGCGCGATTGCGACGCCGGGTGTCGCGCATGCCGCGGCCGCCCGCGAGTACCAACTCCAGCTTGCCCCCGCCGCCGAGGCGGGGCAGAACCTGCTGATCGTGTCCGCCATGATCGACGCCGAGGTCCTGCTGCCGGCGACCGTGACGATCCCAGTGCCTGCCGGAGGGACGCTCCTCTGGTCGGGTGAGGTGCTCGGCGGACCGGTGGCGGCTGATCCTAAGCGGGGCACGACGGTCGAACGCGTCGGCTCGATGGACGTTCACACGCTGACTGTCGAGCAGGCGCGACTTGCGCAGATCGAACTGCTGTATCCGGGGCCGACCATCTCGGGACGTACGCTGACCACGTCGCTCACCTGGACGAACCCGGGAGACGAAGTGCTTGTGAGCGGTTCGTTCGTTCTCGAGCCCGGCGCAACGGACGTGAAGATCGAGCCCGGGGTCTCGGGCGAGACGCGCACGAACAGCATCGGGGAGACGCTCTATCCGCTCGGCGGCCTTCGGCTGGTGCAGGGCGGCTCGTACGTCATGACGGCCACGTGGAAGCGCGGAGACGCCGCGAGCCGCGAGGACGCGATCGCGATCATCGTGGGGGTGCTCGCTGTCGTGGTGATGGCGCTCGTGATCGTCATCGTCCGGGAGCGTACGCGCGCCCGCAGAGCCGCTCGGGAGGACGAGGCACTGGACGAGTGGGACGATGGAAGCGAGGCTACCGCTGCGGAACAGGCCGAGGACGAGATGACCGACGACGCCGATCCGGACCGCTAGCGAGGCTGCACCGTGACCGCCGCGGCCGTCGCCGCGTTCCTCCTCGTCGCACTCGCCGAGCTCGGAGACAAGAGCCAGCTCCTACTCGTGGCGTTCGCGGCCCGCTATCGACCGCTCTCCGTGCTCGCCGGAGCCGCCATCGCCGTGGCGGCGCTTCAACTCCTGGCCGTCGCCGCGGGCGGGCTCGCCGGGTCGCTGCTGCCGACGGCGCTCGTTGCGGTCGTGGCGGGCATCGCGTTCATCGTGTTCGGCGTGCTCACCTGGCGCGGTCCGTCCGGCGGCGTGGCCGAGGACGGAAGGGGCGCTGTCTGGCGATCGGGTCCGGTGCTCACGGTCGCCGCGGCCTTCTTCCTCGCCGAGTTCGGCGACAAGACGCAACTCATGACCGTGTCGATAGCCGCCGATCCGGCGGCCGCGTTCAGGACGCTCGGCGCGATCGCGGCAGGGTTTCCGGCGCCAGAGGCCGGCGCCTCTGGAACCCTCATCGGCGTGTGGAGCGGGTCCACGCTCGGCATGCTCGCCGCGGACGCCGTGGCGATCGCGCTCGGCGCGGCTGCGGGTCATCGCCTGCCGGAACGGGTGATCCGCCGAGTGGCCGCCGTCGTCTTCATCGTCTTCGGCGTCATCACCCTGGTCTCGGCGTTCGTGATCCGCTGACGGGCGGGGTAGCTTCTGGGGCGGAGGTCGTTCGATGCGTATCATGCTTCACGCGTGCTGCGGGCCATGCCTGCTCGAACCGTATGAAGCCCTCGCCGCTGAGGCCGAGGTGATGGTCTGCTACGCCAACCCCAATATCGCTCCAGACGACGAGTACGCGCGCCGGAGAGACACGCTCACGGCCTACGCGGACGAGGCCGGGATCGCGGTCATCGAGCTGGCCTATGAGCCCGCGCGGTGGGCCGAGGCCGTCGCCGACGCGCCAGACCGGACCGCGCGGTGTCGCGCGTGCTACCGTCTCCGCGTCGGAATGGTCGCCGAGGAGGCCGCGCGACGCGGGTGCGACGCGGTGGCCACCACGCTCACGGTGAGTCCGTACCAGGACCAGGCCGCGATCATCGAGGAGGGTGAACGCGCGTGTGCGGCACAGGGGGTGCGGTTCATCGCGTCGGACTTCCGCTCTCGATACCCCGAGGCCATCCGGCGATCACGCGAGCTCGGCATGTACCGCCAGAACTACTGCGGGTGTCTGCCGAGCGAGATCGAGGCTCAGACGGATCGCGCCGCCCGGCGCTCACGGCGCCGCGATCGCACTGGCGGGTGAGGTCGACGCCGAACCGGCGGACTCGACTGCGGTACACTGCATTCGACACCGGAAGGAAGGGTACGCGGGTGAGGACCGACGACTTCGACTACGACCTGCCGAGCGGGCTCATAGCGCAGCATCCCGTTGAACCGCGCGACAGCTGCCGGCTCATGGTCGTCGACCGCGCGAGCGGCCAGATCGACCACCGGATCTTTCGCGATCTGCCCGAGTACCTCACGCGCGGCGACGTTCTCGTTGTGAACAAGACCCGTGTGCTGCCCGCCCGGCTGCGTGGCGCGAAGGACGAGACCGGCGGCGCGGTCGAGGTGCTGCTGCTTCGCAAGACCTACGGTGACACGTGGGAGTGTCTCGCGAAGCCTGGCCGGCGTCTCAAGGCGGGCGCCCGCATCGCCTTCGGCGACGGTGAGCTCACCGGGCTTGTCGTCGACGTCCTGGAAGAGAGCGGCGCCCGGCTCATCCAGTTCCATACCTCCGGAGAGCGTTTCATCGACATCGTGCGCCGCATCGGCGAGATCCCGCTGCCGCCCTACATCACCGAGCCGCTTCGTGATCCCGAGGAGTACCAGACTGTCTTCGCCGCCGACGAGCACAGTGTCGCGGCTCCCACCGCGGGCCTTCACTTCACCACGGAGCTGCTTGAGTCCGTGCAGCGCGCGGGCGTGCACCTGGCGACCGTCGAGCTCGACGTGGGGCTCGATACGTTCCGTCCCGTGAGCTCCGATGACCCGCATGACCACCCGATCCACACCGAGCACTTCCGGGTCTCAGAGGCGACCGCGCAGGCCATCAACGATGCACGTGCGCGTGGGAGCCGGGTCGTCGCCATCGGCACGACCTCGGTACGCGCGCTGGAGAGCGCGCTGGACGAAGGCACCGGGCTCGTGGAGGAGGTCGACGGCCAGACGGACCTGTTCATCCTGCCGGGGTTCACGTACGGCGTCGTGGACGCGATGGTGACCAACTTCCACATGCCACGCTCGACGCTCCTCATGATGGTGAGCGCGTTCGCCGGTCGCGAGCTCGTGATGCGGGCGTATGCGGCGGCACGCGAGGAGCGGTACCGGTTCTTGTCGTTCGGCGACGCGATGCTCATCACCTGACGCGCGTGCGTCAGCGCAACGGCTCCCACCAGGTCCACCCGGGGTTCCCGCCCGCCGGGTCGTCCGCGGTCGTGCCCGGAGGGATCGCGAAGCCGCCCGCCGGGACCCCTCCCGTCGGCACGTAGACCGTCACGCCGCGGGCGTCGACTCCGGCGGCGGTCAGCGTCGGCCAGCCGTCATCGCGCTGCGGGGCCTGGATCCGGGCGGGGAGCGCGGGCCACACGCCGAACCGGTCGATCGGCGCGTCGGAGACCAGCGCGTAGTCGCGCCCGTCGAACCGCCGCCAGACGCGCTCGAGCGGCATGTACGCGCCGTCGCCAAGGTCGGCCCACACGGTCATATGCGGCTTCGCACCCGCGATGCCGAGCATCCGGACGGTCGCGGGCGGCACGTCCGCTTCTCCGAGCGCCGTCCAGGCCGTTCCCGCCGGAGCGAGCAGCGACAGCGCCGGGGGCGGCGCGTCAGTCGTCCGCCAGATCCCGCCGTCGAGCGTGACGTACTCAGGCGCCGAGTCGCCGGGATCGGCAGACCAGGAGCCTGCCGAGGAGCTGAGCGTCGCGTCGCTGTAGCCGCTGCGGCTGGCATCCGGGGACTCGGCTGGAAACACCGCATTCGCGTCGTCGGCGCCTTCGGGCGCGGCGACCGTGAGCGGACCGCCTGACGGTGTACCCAGCAGCGCGATCGCGGAGATGCCCGCCGCGACGAGCACGACCGCGGCGGCCGCGGCCGGCGCGAAGCGCGGAAATGCCCGGAACCGCCCTGACCGGGCAGACGCGGCGGAGACAGGACGAGGCTCGCAGGACGGCTCCGTTGCCGCCTCCAAGGCAGCAGCGGACGCGGCATCGGCGGGGACCGAGCGAAGCCGATCGAGGAGCGTGGATGGTGCTACGGGAGCGGGCAGAGACGCGAACCGCTCGATCGATCGCGCGAACGCGGCGCACTGAGCGCACGTCTCGCAGTGGATGTGAGCGCGGTCGATCTCGGCGGTGTCGGTGATCTCACCGTCGAGCGCCGCGGAGAGCACCTCAGTCACGTGGAGGCATTCCACCGCACGCACCTCCTTCCGTCTCAACGAGCACACCCGCAAGCGAGCGGCGTGCCCGGAACACGCGCGACTTGACGGTTCCGGCCGGCACGCCCAGCGCCGCGGCCGCCTCGGCGTACGAGAGGCCGAAGAGCGTGACCGCGCTGAGCGCCTCGCGCTCCTCGGGAACGAGCGCCGTCATCGCGCGCTGGAGCGCATCGGCGAGAACCACATCGTCGGCGAAGTCCGGCGCCGGCAGCGGCTCGAAGGTCGTCGGATCGGCGGGGCGCGGTGTGTGTCGTCCGGCGCGCAGCATGTCGAGGCAGGCGTTCCTGGTGACCCGGAACAGCCAGGTCGTGAACTTCGCCCGTCCGTCGAATGCCGGCAGCGCGCGGAACACCTTGATGAACACCTCCTGCGCCGCATCCTCGGCCGCGTGCGCATCGCCGAAGACCCTGAACGCGTGCGCGTAGACGCTCCCGGCATGGCGTTCGACGAGCGCCGCGAACGCCTGCTCATCGCCCGTGATTGCCGCAGCCACCAGCATCTGGTCGCTCATCGTGCGCATCGTCGCCCATCATCTCTCTTAGACGCGCGTGGTGGTGTGAGGTTCGCCGGGAACAGCATACTACCCGGCCTGCTAGAATCCGCGCATGGCGCTCTTCGACTTCACCGTCTCCGCGCGAGACACGCGCACCTCGGCACGGGCGGGCGCGCTCGAGACCGCGCATGGCATCGTGCACACACCGACCTTCATGCCGGTCGGCACCCGCGCGACCGTCAAGGGCGTGACCGCCGACCAGCTGCGTGCGCTCGATGCGCAGGTCGTCCTCGCGAACACCTACCATCTGTTCCTGCGGCCGGGTCACGATGTCGTCGACGCGACCGGCGGTCTTCACCGGTTCACGGGGTGGGACCGTGCGATCCTGACCGACTCGGGCGGCTTCCAGGTGTTCAGCCTCGCCGACACGGTGCGGCTCTCAGACGACGGCGTCGAGTTCCGCTCCATCCTCGACGGAGCCCGGCACTTCTGGACGCCGGAGGACAACATGGCGATCCAGCAGGCGCTCGGCGCGGACATCGTCATGCAGCTCGACCAGTGCCCGCCGTTCCCCGCCGAGCACGCCCTCGTGTCGCAGGCGGTGCGGCGCTCGGCGGACTGGGCGCTCCGCTGCAAGAACGCACACGCCCGCCCGGACCAGGCGCTCTTCGGCATCGTTCAGGGTGGCGTCTTCGACGACCTGCGCGCCGAGAGCGTGGAGCGGCTCGTCGAGATCGGCTTCCCCGGCTACGGCATCGGGGGCTACTCGGTCGGAGAACCGCACGAGCTGATGCTCGAGAGCCTCGCGCCGGTGGCGCGCGCGCTGCCCGGGGACCGGCCTCGGTACCTCATGGGCGTGGGCAACCCCACGACGATGCTCGAGGCCATCGCGCTCGGCGTCGACATGTTCGACTGCGTGCTTCCCACGCGCACCGCACGGATGGGTACCGCCTTCTCCTCCGAGGGGCGCCTGAATCTGCGCAACGCGCGGTTCTCCCGGGACACCGGTCCGCTCGACCCGGCGTGCTCGTGTCCGGTGTGCTCCACCTACACCCGGGCCTACCTTCGGCACCTCGTGTCGACGAAGGAGATGCTCGGTTCGACGCTCCTGTCGATCCACAACCTGCACGTGCTCATCGATCTGGCGCGCCGGGCGAGAGCGGCCATCGAGCGGGACTCCTTCTCTGACTTCCTGAGCGTCTGGAGGGGCTCGCCCGCGGCCGACGACTACTAGGTCCTGGCGGCGACATCCCGTGGTGTATCATGCGATGATGCCGCGAGGCGCCGTCGGCGCGCCCGGGGGTGATACGGAGGAATCGCTATGGATCAGACATCAGCCGCCGGGTCCGTGCTGTGGCTCGTCGTTCTGGGCGTCGCGTTCTACATGCTCATCATCCGCCCGCAGCAGAAGCGTCAGAAGGAGCACCAGGCGCTCATGGCCTCGCTGCGTGAGGGCGACCGGGTGGTGACGATCGGCGGACTGTTCGGCACGGTGGTGTCGCTCGAGGATGAGCGCGTCAGGCTCGAGCTGGCGCCCGGCATCGTCTGCCAGGTGGCGCGTTCGGCCATCGCGCGGACGGTCGAGGAGTAGCTGCCGATGTCCGGTGCCGAGGGGGGCGTCACGCTGGAAGACGTGCAGTCCGACCCGTGGTTCACAGCGTATCTCGAGATGGGTGACAGCTACCTCGGGTCGCTCGGCTACACCGAGCACGGTCTTCGGCACGCCAACCTGACCGCACACATCGCCGGCAACACCATGCGTCGGCTCGGGTTCGCCGAGACCGACGCGCAACTCGCGGCGATCGCCGGTTTCCTGCACGACATCGGCAACTGCATCTCACGTGAGATGCACGGCGTCTCGGCGGCGCTGCTCGCCCGTGACCGGCTCGGCGCGCTCGGTCTCGGGCCGCGCGAGCTTGCGGTCGTGATGAACGCGCTCGGGAACCACGAGGAGGAGATCGGGACGCCCGCGACGCCGGTCGGCGCGGCGGCGATCCTGGCGGATAAGGCTGACGTCCACCACACGCGGGTACGCAATCCGGACCCCGCGGCGTTCGACATCCACGACCGGGTGAACTACGCTGCCAAGCGTTCCTTCTTGCGGGTCGACTCCGAGACGCGCATCATCACGCTCGAGATCGACATCGACACCGCCGAGAGCCAGGTCATGGAGTACTTCGAGATCTTCCTCTCGCGGATGCAGATGTGCCGCAAAGCCGCCGATGTGCTCGGCGCGACGTTCAGTCTCGTGATCAACGGGACCCGCTTGCTGTGACAGGTCGCCTCCCGACGGGGGCGTGAGGACAAGGAGTGTGCCGAAGACGATGGATCCGAAGATGCGAAACCTCGTAGCCCTCGGGGTGGTCGCGGTGCTTCTCGTTGTCTCGTGGTGGCAGTTCTGGCCGCTCGAGGAGAAGATCACCCAGGGGCTTGATATCAAAGGCGGTCTCTCGGTGATCCTCACCGCCGAACCGCTCGGCACCTCGCCGCTCACCGAGGAGACCATCTCCCGCGTGGAGACGATCCTCATCCAACGCGTGAACGGCTTCGGCGTGAGCGAGGCCACGGTCCAGCGCCAAGGGGCCAGCGCGTTCCTCGTGCAGCTTCCCGGCATCCAGAACGCGCAGGATGCGCTCAAGCTGCTCGGCGAGCCGGGGCGGCTTGAGTTCGTCGATTTCACGAGCATCACCGATACCGCGACGATCGACCTGATCACGCGGCAGATCGAGGCCGATCGCTCGGGCGTCACGACCGATGTCGCGCGGCTGGACGACACGGCGTACGAGCCGTTCATGACGGGTGAGGTCATCACGTCGGCGCAGGTGACGACCGACAACTTCGGCAACCCCGCGGTCAGTATCACGATGGACCGGACCGGCGCCGACACCTGGGCGGGCGTGACCACGCGTCTGGCCCCCACGCGCGGCCAGGTCGTCATCATCCTGGACGGACTGGCGAAGTCGGCCCCGTCGGTCCAGGAGCCGATCCTCACGGGTGACACGCAGATCTCGGGCTCGTTCACGGTGGCCGAGGCCAAGGCGCTCGCCGCCGTCCTGCAGTCCGGCGCGTTGCCCGTCGACATCCGCATCGACGAGGCGCGGGTCGTCGGGCCGACGCTCGGTCAGGAATCGCTCAAGCAGGGCCTGAACGCCGGCTTGCTCGGCATCGCGCTGGTGGTGCTGTTCATGGTCGCGTACTACCGGGGACTCGGCGTGGTGAGCGTTCTCGCCCTCGGCATCTACGGTGTCCTGCTGCTCGGGACGCTCGGCGTGCTCTCGGCGATCGGCGCGTTCTCCCTGACGCTCCCGGGCATCGCGGGCATCATCCTCACGATCGGTGTGGCGGCCGACACATCGATCCTGATCTTCGAGCGGCTCATCGAGGACATCGACTCCGGCAAGACGCACCGGAGCGCCGCGAAGTCCGCGGTCAGGAGCGCCATCGGCACGAGCATCGACGCCGACATCGTCTCCCTCGTCTCGGCGATCGCGCTCTACGCGCTCGCGATCGGGCCTGTGCGCGGATTCGCTTTCACCCTCATCATCGGTATCTTCATCGACCTGGTGGCGGCCATCCTGTTCACCGGTCCGGCCGTGCGGATGCTCGCCGAAGGGCCGATGGCGAAGATGCCCGCCCTCTTCGGCGTGAAGGGGGGTGGTCAGCGTGGCTAGGACCAACATCGACTTCATGGGCAGACGCAACGCGCTGTTCGTCATCTCGGCGGCGCTCGTCACCGCGGCCGTCCTCGTCCTCGTGTTCAAGGGGCTCAGCTTCGGCATCGAGTTCCAGGGCGGCACGATCATGACCCTGGAGGGGACGACCGAGGTGACGGCCGAGCAGGTCCGGGAGGCGCTCGCCGATGCGGGCGTCCCCGACGTCGCCAACGCGACCATCCAGCCCACCGATGACGGCCAGTTCATCATCCGCACCGCTGAGTCCGACACGACCGCGGCGCACGACGCGTTCAACGCGGTCGTCGAGTCGCTCGGCCTGCCCGAGCAGGACGTCAACGTCACGACGATCGGGCCCGGCTGGGGCAAGAACGTCACCGACGCGGCGATCATCGCGCTGATCGTCTCGATCGCCGGTGTGCTGCTCTACATCTCCGTCCGGTTCGAGTACAAGATGTCGGTCTCGGCCATCGTCGCGCTCATCCACGACGCGACCATCGCGCTCGGCATCTACGCGCTTTCCGGTCGCGAGGTCACGCCGAACACGATCGCCGCGCTGCTCACCATCCTCGGCTACTCGCTCTACGACACGATCGTTGTGTTCCACCGCATCCGCGAGAACGCGACCGGTCTGACGAAGATGAGCTTCATGGACATGACGAACGAGTCGATCAACCAGGTGCTCATGCGGTGGTTGAACACCGGTCTGATCCAGGTCATCCCGGTCGTGGCGCTGTTCTTCTTCGGCGGCGACACGCTCAAGGATTTCGCATTCGCCATGGCCGTCGGTCTGATCGTCGCGGCGTACTCGACCGTGAGCCTCGCCAGCCCGCTCTACGCGGTCTGGAAGGAGCGCGAGCCGCGCTTCCAGGCGCTCAAGAAGAAGTACGAATCGTTCGCCACCAAGTGATCGTCTCCTCCATCACCGCAACGGGGCCGGCACCGCGTCAGGTGTCGGCCCCGGTCGCTACAATGGGACGATGACGCGCGTGAACACCGCCTCACGGACAACACGGTGGGCGCTCGCGAAGGCCGATCCCGACCTGGTCGCGGCGCTGGCGCGCGAGTTGGGGCTGACGGCGGTCACCGCACGGGCGCTTGTCAGCCGAGGCGTGGACTCGCCGCCCGCCGCGCGCTCGTTCCTGGAGCCCGACCTCGTGCGTGACTGGCCTGACGCCGGCGCGATCCCCGGACTCGACGGGGCCGCGTCGCGGGTGGCCACCGCGGTTCGCGCGGGCGAGAGGATCGTCGTCTTCGGCGACTTCGACCTTGACGGCATATCGGCCGCGGCTGTCGTGGCGTGCGGTCTACGCGCGGCCGGCGCCCATGTTCAGGCTGTGGTGCCGCATCGGTTCCGCGAGGGGTACGGGCTGTCGGGCGCCGCGGTCGAGCGCGTCGCCGGACTCGCGCCCGACCTCGTCATCACCGTCGACTGCGGCATAGCCAACGCCGTCGAGACCGAGGCCCTGCGAGCGCGGGGCATCGACGTCGTCGTCACCGACCACCACGAGCCCGGCGACGCGGTGCCTGACGGCATCCCCGTGGCGAACCCGCGCCTCGCGCCGGACGGCCCGATGCTCGCCGGCGCCGGCGTGGCGCTCGCCCTCGTGCGCGAGGTCGGCGGACTGCTCGGCATGCCGTCGCTGTGGCGGGACCTGACCGATCTAGCGATGCTCGGCACCGTCGCGGATATCGTGCCGCTGACCGGGGCGAACCGTGCGCTTGTCGCCGACGGGCTCGCGCGTGCGCGCTCTCGGCCTCGCGCCGGTCTAGCCGCGCTCGCGTCGGTCGCCGGCGTCCCGATCGAGGGGTTGTCGGCGGACCAGGTCGCGTACGCGTTGGCGCCGAGGCTGAACGCGGCCGGCCGCATGGCGGATCCCGCGATCTCGCTCGAGCTGCTTCTGACCGAGGACGGGGGAGTGGCCGAGCGGCTGTCGGGCGCGCTCGACGAGCACAATCGCGCGCGCCAGACGGTCGAAGCCGAGCTCAGCGAGGCGGCGCTCGCTCAGGCCGCCGAGCGTTTCCGGGAGGACGACCGCGTGCTGCTCGTCGCCGGGGAGAACTGGCACGAGGGGGTGCGCGGCATCGTCGCGTCCCGGCTCGTCGCACGCTTCGGCGTGCCGGCGCTCGTCTTCTGTATCGAGGACGGTCAGGCTCAGGGTTCGGGCCGCAGCGTCGGCGGGGTCGACCTCCATGCCGCGCTTGAGCGGACCTCGGGGATGCTCACGCGCTTCGGAGGGCACGCGATGGCCGTCGGCGCGACGCTCCCCGCCGGGCGGCTCGATGAACTGCGCGCCGCACTCGCCGCGGACCTCGCGCATCTCGACGCCGACGCGTTCATCCCCGAGGTGACGATCGATGCCGAGGTGCCGCTCGGCGAACTCTCGCGTGAGTTGGCGGCCGAGCTGGAGCGGCTCGCACCGTTCGGCCACGCCAACCCGCGTCCGCTCCTCGCGGCGCGCGGCGTGTTCATGACCGGCCGTTCCCGCGTTGGCGCGACCGGTGATCACCTGCGTTTCACCGCATTCGACGGCGTCGCGTCGGTCGGCGCGATCTGCTTCCGTTGCCCGGACATCGAGATGATGGCCGAGCACGATGTGGCGAGCGACCTCGCCTTCGAACTGGACGTCAACGCATGGCGTGGCGCCGAGCGGATCCAGATGCTCGTCCGCGACATCCGGACCCTGCTCCCTGAGGACGGGCCGGTCGCCGCGCTCGTCGAGGACCTCTTCGCGCACGCCGAGGAGATTGTCGCGCGCGGCGAGTACCAGGGGATCGAGGACGCCGAGCGATTCCACACGAAGCTCGCCGGTGTGACGTTCGAGGGCAGACAGGAGGTCGTCGCGCGCTTGCTGCCGGGCGTCCCGTTGCGTCTTGAGCGTGAACCGGACAACGTCCATGATCCGGCCGCGTGCGCCGTTTTCGACCCGTTCGGCGACCGGGTCGGCTACCTGAACCGGCGCCTCGCCGGCGCGCTTGCGCCCGTCCTCGACGCCGGTGTCGAGTACGACATCACGGTGGCCGATGTTACCGGCGGGGCCGAGGGAGAGAGCCTCGGCGTCAACGTGCTGCTGGAACGGCGCTGGGGCGGTGAGACGGCCGAGGACGCCGCCGAGGCGCGCGCCGCGCGCCGCACGGAGCTGGCCGGGCTCGGTCCCGACGCGCTCGCGGAGGCCATCCGCGGAGCGCTCATCGGCGACGCGGTCCCGCACGCCGCGCAACGTGAGGCGCTCGCGCACCTGGCCGAGGGCCGCTCGACGCTCGTCGTGATGGCCACCGGCCGCGGGAAGTCGTTCATCTTCCAGACGCACGCCGCGCGTGAGGCGCTCGCCACCGGCCGCGCGTCGGTCTTCGTCTACCCGCTCAGGGCTCTCGTGGCCGACCAGTCGTTCCACCTCGAGCGGCTGTTCGGCGGCCTCGGGCTGACGGTCCGGACGCTCACGGGCGAGTCGGCGCCGAGCGACCGTGACACGATCTTCGCCGGGCTGGCCGAGGGCGTCGTCGATGTCGTCCTCACCACGCCCGAGTTTCTCGACCACCACGCCGAGCGGTTCGCGGTGTCGGGGCGGATAGGCTTCCTCGTCATCGACGAGGCGCATCACGTCGGACTCGCACGCGCCGGACACCGGCCGGCCTACGCACGCCTGGGCGACGCCGCCGCGCGGCTCGGCTCGCCGGTCGTTCTCGCGGTGACGGCGACCGCGCCGGACGATGCGGCGGAGACGATCGCCGCCACGTTTGGCATCGGCGCGGTCGTGCTCGACCCGTCGACGCGCGACAACCTGGGCATCGTGGATCGGCGGGGCTCGAGCGACAAGGCCGCGGCGCTCGCCTCGCTGGTCGCGTCAGGCGAGAAGACGATCGTCTACGTCAACAGTCGCGAGACGTCGGTCGTCGTCGCTCGTGAGATCCGCAGGCGTGTTCCGGCGCTGCTGCATCGCGTCGCGTTCTACAACGGGGGGATGAACCGCTCCGCCCGCCATGCGGTCGAGCGCGCGTTCCGCGACGGTGAGATCGACGTCGTCGTGGCCACGAGCGCGTTCGGCGAGGGCGTCAACATCCCCGACGTCCGTCACGCCGTCGTATATCACCTGCCGATGGGGGAGGTCGCCTTCAACCAGCAGTGCGGCCGTTGCGGGCGGGACGGGCGACCGTCATCGGTGCACCTGCTGTTCGGTGCCGGCGACGTGCGCCTCAACCGGCGCATTCTGAGCTCTTCGGCGCCATCGCGCGAAGACCTCGCCGCACTCTACGTGACGCTTCGGGACGCGGCGCGCGACGGTGACGGGACGATCGAGATCACGAACGCCGATCTCGCCGAGCGTGTCAGCGCGCGGCGTCCCGCGTCCGGACTCAGCGAGCGCGGCGTGTCGACCGCGATCGGCGTGTTCCGCGAACTCGGCCTCGTGTCGAGCGAAGGGATCGGCGCGTATCGCCGGCTGACGATGCTCCCAGCGCCCGCGGCCAAGCTCGACCTGACCGCGTCGGTGCGCTATGCCGAAGGCCTGGATGAGATCGTGAGCTTCGAGGAGTTCGCCCTCCGCGCGCTCGAGGCGCCGGCGAACGAGTTGCTGCAGGCGTTCAATCGTCCTATCCTGCCGACACGACCTCCGGCTGGAGCGTCGTGAACCCGGGAGGCGTGTCCGTGCCCGCGACGCTGCAGGGGATAGAGGCCCAGGTCCGGTCGTACAATCCGACCGCGGACCTTGGCGGGCTCGCGGATGCCTACGAGTTCGCCCGCCGGCACCACGCCGACCAGGTCCGCGAGTCGGGAGAGCCGTTCATCCATCACCCGCTCGAGGTCGCGATGATCCTTGCGGGCCTGAACCTGGATACCGCGACTCTGCAGGCCGCTATCCTGCACGATGTCGTGGAGGACAGCGCGGTGGGCCTCAAGGAGGTCCGCGCCCGGTTCGGCGACGAGGTGGCGAGTCTCGTCGACGGGGTCACCAAGCTCGGCAGGATCAAGTTCTCGTCACTCGCCGAGGCTCAGTCGCAGAACCTGCGCAAGATGCTGATCGCCATGGCCAAGGACATCCGGGTCATCCTCATCAAGCTGGCCGATCGCCTTCACAACATGCGGACGCTGTCGGCCCTGCCCGATGACAAGCAACGTCAGAAGGCGATCGAGACCATGGAG
>CAYYLR010000020.1:0-20674 GCA_964472485.1 uncultured Coriobacteriaceae bacterium | reverse complement strand
TCGTAGGAAGTCGCTCAGGCGGGCGGTGTGTTGCGATTCAAACTTGAACTCAGGGTCGCCCTTGATCGTCCGCGCGCCCTGATCGGTCAGTCGGGTGAGCATCACATAGGTCGCCATCACGTACCCCTCTCGCTGGGATCCCCGTGGACCCGGAACGTCCGCCGGGTCGCACTGACCCATATACCCGCAGCAACGGTCGGGGCGCCGAGTGCGTGCCCGGCGCCCCCCCCTTACGCGGTTGATCAAGTCACACCCAGCGGCTACACTGTGGACGTGTGTTCGCCCGTCGTGAGAGGCATCGTCCAAATGACCGCATCCCCCGAGTTCCGAGTTGCCGAGCTATTCGCCGGCGTAGGCGGTTTCCGCCTGGGCCTCGAGAAATCGGGCTGGCGAGTGGTGTGGAGCAACCAGTGGGAGCCTTCCACCAGGGAACAACATGCATCTCGCTGCTATGAAGCGCGTCTTGGGTCCGACGGGCACGTCTGTGAGGACATCGAGAAGATCGTCACCGGGCAGGCTGGCGAGGCGATCACAGATCACGAACTGCTGGTCGGGGGCTTCCCGTGCCAAGACTACTCGGTGGCCAAGCCACTGTCCCAGGCCGCCGGCATTCAGGGCAAGAAGGGCGTCCTGTGGTGGTCTATCTACGACGTACTCGAAGTGAAACGTCCCCCCTTCGTGCTGCTTGAGAACGTTGATCGGCTGCTCAAGTCACCCGCCTCCCAGCGCGGACGGGACTTCGCAATCATCCTGTCGTGTCTTGCGCAGCTCGGCTACGTCGCCGAATGGCGGGTCGTCAACGCGGCCGATTACGGCTTCCCCCAAAGACGTCGCCGGGTGTTCTTGTATGCCCACAGACTGGACTACTGCGGCTACAGCTGGAGGCCGCTACGCCGCATATTCGTGGACGGCGTCATGGCAAGAGCGCTCCCCGTCTCCAAGGCCGGTATGCGATCCGACTTTGAGGCAGAGGCGGAACTCGCCCCCGAACCCGACCTTGAGCCGCTCGACTCGGACCCGTACGTGGTCAGCCAGACCTTCGGCATCGGCCTAGCCAAGTCCCCGTTCAAGAACGCCGGAGTGATGATCGAAGGTCGTGTCTGGACCCGGGAGGTCACTCCTAGATATCGCGGCAAGCGCATGTCATTGGGTGATGTCGTTGCGAAGACCGCGGTCGTCCCGGAACCGTTCTTCGTCCCCGACGATCGCGTCGAGCAGTGGACATATCTCAAGGGTCCGAAGTCGGAACCACGCGTCGACAAGAAGACCGGACACGAGTACCGGTATTCCGAGGGCGGGATGGCGTTCCCGGATCCCCTAGACCGCCCCGCCAGAACCATTCTGACCGGCGAGGGCGGCAGCTCGGCCTCACGGTTCAAGCACGTCATCCATGATCCCAAGACCGGCCGACTGCGGCGCCTGGTCCCCGAGGAGCTGGAGGAACTCAACGGGTTTCCCCGTGGGTGGACCGACACCGGAATGAGTGATGGCAAACGCGCCTTCATGATGGGGAACGCTCTCGTTGTAGGCGTGGTCGAGCGGATAGGCAAAGCGATGATGGCGGAGGCCAGGCCCTGCCTGAGCGAGAAGGCGTTGCATCATGCCCGGAAGTCTCGGACCGATTCCTGAGCCGACATCCCCTGCAGTGACCCGTTCGATGAAGGGCAACCGCGGGAAAGACACGCTGCCCGAACTTCAGCTTCGACGCCTTCTACGGGAGAACGGATACCCTGGTTACCGACTGCATTGGAAGAAGGCACCCGGTAGACCGGACATCGCGTATCCAGGCCGAAGGGTGGCGATATTCGTCAACGGCTGCTTCTGGCACCGCTGTCCGCGTTGTCAGCCAGCCGAACCCAAGAGCCACTCCGAATTCTGGCGACGGAAGTTCGAGCTCAATCGCGAGCGAGACGACCGAAAACGTGCTGAGTTGGAGCGAGCGGGTTGGACGGTAGTCATCGTGTGGGAGTGCGAACTCCGAGACCAGCCCGCCATGGTACTCGGGGAAATCACTCCCTTGCTGGCAGCGCGCTAGGTGTCGTCTCCGCCAGCAAGCTGCCCAGCCAGGTACTTCTGGTTCAACCAGAACGACCTGCGAACAGCGAGGCCCCCCGTCGGAGTCGGTATCACATCGCTACTGTCACGTCCGTGCGGCCTGACGTGGCAGACCCTGTTATCTGTACTTCGGGGCAGATAGTCGGTCTTGTCCTCCATGACAAGACTGACGGTTCTCTCAAAGCACTCGCGCGCATGCTCCTCGACGTCTTGGGACGGCATTGTCCAGAACTGGGTCCGCAGCAGCGTGGGGACACCTTCTCGGTCCAGCTGATAGACGACGAACAGAAACCGCTGGCTCAGACACTCCCTGAGATCCGAATCCAACCATGACTGTTGGACAAGGTCACAGTAGTCGAAGGCACTGAATGAGACCGCCTCCTTCGGAATGCCGCTCGGCCGCAATCGAATCGTCCGCACAACGAGGCCGGCCTTGTCGAACTCAGCAGCTCGTCGACCTGGGGCGATGCCGAGAATCGGATTCAGCAAGCGCCTGGTGAGAGTCGCGTAGTAGTTCTTGGCGGTTCTCTGCACAGTGAGTCCAAGCTCGGCAGCGATTGCATCTGCCGTCATGCCGATGTAGGGCGCGAACCGCTCGCGTATGACGGACTCGAAGGTCCTCCCCGACCGCAACTCCTCGGCCGAGACCGCATGCTGGTTGGCAGAGGTATCGACGATAATCGAGTTCATGTAGCTGGCCTTCAGCGAGAACGCCCTCGGCTTCGCAAGCTCAGGCGAGTTGGGCTGGGTACGCCGGTCCTCACCCGTCGCGCCCTTCGTGCAGGCTGCGAGGTAGAGCGTGTCCCCCTCGGAGATCTCGTGTGCGCGACCGTCGCGCACCTTGGCCACGATCTTCTGCCAATCGTCTCGAATGATCTCCAAGTCAGCCTCCGGGAAGTCCCAGAGCCTAACCATCTTGATGACATAGTCCCAGGGATCTCGACCTGCCTCATGAAGGTAGAAGATCAGGAGCAGGTGCGAGTTCTTGCTGAGGAACGAGCTCGACTCCCACTCCTCGGACACGATCGACATGTAGTCAATCATGCCAAGGACCAGTCGTTCTTTGGCGACGAGCCGCTTCCCGACGCGCTTGAGCGGAGTCGCCTTCAGCTCCACGCCCACCTCGGCGAAGTCGGGCTCCGGTCTGCTGTTCGGCTCGTAGCCAAAGTAGTGCCGCTCAAGAGCAGTGCCGTACGCGCCCTTGTGCCCTGAGAAATCGATGACGTCTGGCAGCTCGCCGAGTGCCTCGCGAAGCGAGTGGCCAACGAGCTGCTCAGCGTAGGAGAGAATCGACTCGCGGCTAGATGGGTTGTATGGGCGATCAGGCTGACTCATGAGACCTCCTGACCTGATGCTACACCAAGACCAGGGCGCTACCCCCGGGTACACACCCACCAGGAGGTGGTCCCGATGCCGACCCCCACCCTCGCCCGGACGTTCGTCTTCGCACTCGCGGCCGTGCTCACCCTCAGCGCCCTCGGCTGCGCGGCCGAACCCGCGCCTCCGGCACCCGCACCCGCTGCCGAAGAGTCCGCCGTGGAGCCCTCCGACTTCTCCTACCTCACCGGCAGGTGGGCCGTCACCACCATGCTCACGTCGATCGACAACGAGCTCATGCGTATGGCCGCAGACCAGCCCGGCGCGCAGTGGGAATGCGAGGTCGATGGCGCCACGATGCGCCTTCTGACCGACCAGCACGAGTACATCGGGAGCCTGAGCCCGGAGGCCGACGGGGGCTGGGTCTACGAGGCTGAAGCCACCTTCACCGACGAAGACGGCTACACCGTCACGAGCGCGATCACGGTGAGCGGGAAGCCGACGAGCAACAGCCTCGATACCTTCGCCGGCGGCATGACCGGCACGATCTCCTCCGACGTCGACGGTCACCTCTACACCGCTACCTGGGACATCCTCGGGGCGCGGCAGTAGGACTCGCCTCGGCTTGTCCGCTCGGCAACTGGACGGACGACTCTAGAGACACTATAGTTGGTTTGCGATTACTATAGTTACTCATAGGAAATGGATGTGACTTGCCATGCGTCCTCCCAGGGAGTCGCGCAGCCGGTTCAGATTCCCATTCGACGGAGTACTCGGCTCCGAAGCCAACGTCCGGCTCATGCGCGTGCTGTTGTCTGACGCCTCAGGCCCGGTGAGCGTGGCGGACGCAGCCCGTATGGCAGGGTTGTCGCCAGCAGGTGCGCGGAAGGCGCTCGCCGCGCTTACTGAGCAGGGCTTTGTACGGCGCGTCGGAACCGGCCGGGCCGGCATGTTCGGCCCGGCCGAGGAGCACCCTTTGACTCCATACCTCGGACGGCTATTTCAGGGAGAGCGCGAGCACTACGACGAGTTGCTGGGCAGCCTTCGCAAGGTCGTTTCGATACCGGAGGTCTCGGAGGCCTGGGTTGATGAGCCGCTGCTGGCACGAACGCTTCAGGTAGGCGTGGTCGCCGAAGCGCCGGCGATAGGATGGATCGGACCGGAGCTGCGAACCCGACTGCTGCCGATCGAGAGGCGCCACGACGTAATCGTCGAAGTGGACACGTATACGCGTGCGGACAGCCCACGTCGCCCGACCACCGCGACCGCGCTGTGGGGGAGCGACGCCCGCGAAGTCGACGAGCGCCCGCACGCTCATCACAACCGGGGTGCGGGCGAAGAACGCTCGAGGAGCATGGCCACGGCGATCGCGGATATGATTGCTGACGACCCATCGCTCACCCGCCGTGCCGTGCAGTACCTGAACATGCTGCTTCGCGAAGACCAGGGCACCGCGACCGATGACATCAACGAGTGGCGGCAGCTGCTCGAGACATACTCCAGTGAACGCCTACGGGAGCTCCTGGTGGCCCGAACCTCGAGGGCCGAACGACTGCGCCGAAGCTCGCCGTTCTTCGCAGTCCTGACGCCGGAAGAGCGCGACAGAATCGCGCGAAGAGTCGAGGGGTCTCCGTGAGGTATGACCAGCTGGAACATGCAATTCGCGCTGCGTGCGACGTTGCGGGGGATAGTGAGCTGCTCATCTTCGGCTCCCAGGCGATCTTGGGCACCTTCCCTGACGCTCCCGGTAGCCTCAGGGCGTCGATCGAGGTCGACGTCCAGGCGAAGAACCGACCGGAGATGACGGACCACATAGACGGCGCGCTGGGCCAGGACTCGCTGTTCCACGCAACCCACGGCTTCTACGTGCATGGCGTCCCCATCGAGACGGCGACCCTCCCCACTGGCTGGGAGCTCCGAACCGTGGCGGTATCGCATCCGATACGAACCCGCGGAGGAACCGGTGAATGCCTGGAGGTCCACGATCTAGCGGCGGGCAAGCTCGTCGCCCATCGCGAGAAGGACCGGGTCTTCGTGACTACCCTGCTCGGCGAGGGGCTGATCGACGGGGCGACGCTGCTCGAACGCATCCAGGCGCTCCCAATCGACGATTCTGAGCGCTCCCGCCTCAGCCGATGGGTTCGGATCACGCTCGAGGAACTGACGCCGGCCGACTGATGAGCGGACACCGCCACCTGGGACATCCTCGGCACGCGGCAGTAGTCGGCTGCACCCTGCGACACCCTCCCGCCTTGACCCGACATCCCGCCGGTACTACTCTTGGTGGTACCTGCAGTACCACCTCGGGAGTCCGCCATGGCCAAGCCCACCATCTCCATACCTGATGGCATGCTGAAAGACGTCGATCGTCGCGCGACCGAGGCCGGCATCTCGCGATCGGCGTTCATCCAGGAGGCGATCGCCCGCTACGGCGCGGACCTCGATGCCGAGCGCGAGCAGAACGCGCGGGCGCGCCGCATCGGAGAAGCAATCGCGCTCGCGCGCGAGATCGCCAGGCACGAACCTCCAGGCACCCCTGATGCCGAGACGATCATCCGCGCTATTCGCGACGCGCCGCCTCGCTGGTTGTCCAGGGATGGTGAGTGATGTCCGCGTCCGGATCGCACGACGTTCCACGCCTCCTCGTCGTCGACAGCTCGGTCGCCGTGAAGTGGTTCAAGCACGACGACGAGCACTCGGTCGACATGGCGCTCGAGATCCTGTGGCAGCATCAGGCGGGAGAGGTCGCGATCTTCGCGCCCGGGCACTTAGCAGCCGAGGTACTCAACGCGCTACAGTACGCTCACTTCAGTCTCGAGCAGATGCGGGGTGCGGCCTCGGCGCTCGACGGCTTCGGGCTCGATTCGGTGCCACTGCGACGCCACCTCACTGAGCCTGCTGTCGAGATCGCACGCGCCCACAGGCTCACCATCAACGACGCCCTGTTCGCGGCGCTGGCCGCGCAACTCGACTGCGAGCTCGTCACCGCCGACCGGACCCAGGCGCGGGTCACCGAATGCGCCGTTCGGCTGCTCCGCTGACCGGCTCCAGCCCCTGCGCCTCGGGTACACTCCCATCATGAGCCCCTCACTCGCCATCGTGGAGATCGCCGGGCGCGATTCGGTCGCCGCCGGCGTCGCCGCCGTCCGCGAGCGCGGCTTCACCGAGCTCATCCCGACGATCGCGCTCACCGGCACCGAGACGGGCGACCGCCAGGCGCCATACCGCGCAGTCGAGGCGCTCCGCGTCGCCGTGGGTGATGGCGTCCGGATCGCGGACCCGATCGCGCTCGCCGACCCGGCCCTGTGGTCGGCGATGAACGCGCGGCCCGCCGCTGAGATCCAGGAGCGGTTCGGCGTGTACTCGCCGTGCCTCGCCTGCCACCTGTACCTGCACCTGCTGCGCGTGCCGCTGGCTTGGGAACACGACAGCGCACCGGTCATCTCCGGCGAGCGCGACAGCCACGACGGCCGCATCAAGCTCTCGCAGACCTCTGACGGCATCGCGGCCGCCATCCGCGTTCTCGCCTACGCCGGCGTCGAGCTGATCCAGCCGGTCCGCTCGCTCAGCGGCGACCAGATCGCCGCGCTCGCCGGGCCCGGATGGGACGAGGGCGCTGGCCAACTCGGCTGTCAGCTCTCCGGCAACTACGTCGGGTTCGACGGGCGGGTCCGCTACGACGAGGCCGGCTACCAGGCCTATCTTGAGGAGTACTTCGTGCCGGTGGGGCGTGCGGTCATAGACGCCTGGCGTGCCGAGCGCGCAGGCGCGCCTGCCACCGACTTCGTCGCGCTCGTGCGGGACACGCTCGGCGCGTAGCATCCGTTCGGACGCTGTTCGGCATCCGGAAGCACCCCTCCCGCGGAACCGACCTGACCGATCGCGCTGAAGGATGCTGTCGTTATGCAATCATTGACGACCACGAGAGGACGCCGGGTCATGGCAGACCTCCTCATCCGCAGCGTTCCCGATGACGTGATGAGCCGACTCCGGGCGTAGGCCGAGCGCAACAGCCGCTCCGTGCAGAAGGAGGCGCTCGCGGGGCTCGACACGGGCGCGCGAGCTGTTGGTCACAGCCGGGGAACTTCTCGTCCCGGAGATCATCCTCGCCGAGTGCGCCAACGCACTCTGGAAAGCCGCTCATCGCCGGCTGCTTCCCGCGGAAGCCGCCTCTGAGTTCCTCGAGACGCTCCTGCGGCTGCCGCTCACAACGATCGCGCTGCCGTGTCTCACGCCCCGGGCGTTCGACCTCGCCCTCGCGTTCGGCCACCCCGTCTACGACTGCTACTACCTCGCTCTTGCGATCGAGCGGGACTGCCGACTCGCCACCGCCGACGAGAGGCTGCACCGCCTCGCATTCCGTGCCGGCCTCGACACGCGCGCGGTCCTCGTTCGGTAGACGAGTGCCGGCCCGGGTCTTCCGACCCGGGCCGCGTGCGGCATGCACCGTGCGCGGGTGTCATCCGCGCTCCCCTGAGCCCCTTACAACGATGACGTGCACGCCGCACACTTCGTCGCCTCGAGCGCGATCTCGGTCTTGCAGAACGGGCACTCCTTCGTGGTCACAGCCTCTTCCTCCTGTCGGCGGAGCTTGTTCATGACCTTCACCATCATGAAGATCGCCCAGGCAACCACCAGGAAGTTGATGACCGTGTTGATGAACATGCCGTAGCTCAACACGGCCGCCCCGGCCTCGGCCGCCGCCGCGGGCGTGGCGTACGGCCCGGCGGTGGCGCCCTCCTTGATCACCCACATGAGATTCGAGAAGTCCATCCCTCCGAGCAGCGCCCCGATCGGAGGCATGATCACGTCCTTGACGAGCGAGTTGACCACGGCTCCGAACGCGCCGCCGATGATCACACCGATGGCCAGGTCGACCATGTTGCCCTTGAGAGCGAACTCCCTGAACTCCTTGAGCATGATTCCTCCCCCGCCTCCAGACGACCGACGTGGACCTTATGCCCGTTGGGAGCCGGGCTGACGCCTCCTCGCCGCGCTCGCTATGCGATAGTTACCCCAGGATCCGCCGCCGACCGTGCCGAGGGAGCACCATGACCGCGGAGACGCAGCGCCCCATCGTGCTCGTCGTGCCCGACGGCGCGGGTGACCGCCCGCACGTCGAGCTCACCGGCCCCGTTCCCGGCGACGCCACCGGCACGCACCGCGCGCGCACCCCGCTGGAAGCCGCCGCGACACCGAACCTCGACGCGCTCGCCGCCGTCGGCCGATGTGGACTGCTCTACCCGCTCGGCCCGGGGTTGGCGCCCAGCTCACACCAGGCGCACTTCGCGCTGTTCGGCTACGACGGGCGCGACTTCCCCGGTCGGGGATTGCTCGAGGCGCTCGGCTCCGGTCTGCCACCGGCCGAGGGCGAGGTGGTGCTGCGCGCCAACCTCGCACGCGTGAGCGATCGCGACGGCACGCTCTGGATCGACGAGCGGCCCGACCCCCGGCGCGGTGACGCCGATCTCAGCGGGGCGACGCTCGATGCCGAGATCGACGGCGTCCGGGTGCGGTTCGTCCATACCGACGCGCTCCAGGGGCTGCTCTACCTCACACCGCTCGACGGCCGCCCGCTCTCGCACGAGGTGAGTGATGCCGACCCGCTGCGCGCCGACGCACCCGTCCTCGAGGTGCTCCCGCTGGAGGAGGCGCCGGACCCCGCGGCGGCCGCCCACACGGCCGCGATATTGAACGTCTGGATGCGCCACGCGCATGCGGCGCTCGCCGGCCGACCGCTCGACTTCATGCTCGCGAAGTGGGCAGGCGCACCCGCCGACGTGACCCGCTTCGCACACCGGTTCGGACTGCGCGGGGTCTCACTCGGCGCCGGACCGCTCTACGCGGGACTCGCCGCCGCGGTCGGGCTCGACCACGAAGAGCACGGGACCGATCCCGATCCGGCCGTCGACATCGCGCTGCGCGTGGACGCGACGCTCCGTCTGCTCGCCGAGGGCTACGACTTCGTGCACCTGCACACCAAGTGGCCCGACATGGCCGGGCACACGAAGCGTCCGGCGCGCAAGGTCGAGGTGCTCGAAGCGATCGACGCGGCGCTCGGACCGCTCGTGCCGCTCGTGGAACGAGGCGAGGTCGTCGTGGCGGTGGCGCCGGACCATCAGACACCGTCGGCGGGGCCGCTGTACCACGGCGGCGGCGCGGTGCCGCTCCTCATCGCCGGCGGCGTCGCGGGTGCGGACGCGGTGGCGGCATACGGCGAGTCGCCGTGCGCAACCGGCTCGCTCGGCGTCCTTCGCGGCGTCGATGTACTGCCGCTCGCGCTCGATGCCGCTGACCGCAGCGCGTTCCTCGCCGACCGGGTCACGGGCCATCTCGCCCTCGGCAGACCCCGGCCGGAGGATTTTCGGGGCCTCGCTGCGGCGAAGTAGGACGGGCGCACCTTCCGAGGGGGGTCGCCGGGCACGCCGATCACCGTTCGGCGCCCACAGCCTCCCGGCGCGCCGCCCTGAACGCGGCTCGCAGACCCTCGAAGCTGAGCTCGGGCATCTCCAGTTCGGCGGTGCGCCGCCCGATCTCAGTGAGCGAATGCGAGTCCGATGAGCTGATGTGCGCGATGGCGAGTCCGTCGCGGAACCGGCTCCGGCACGAGTGGTCGATCAGTTCGATCGCGCAGACATGCTCGCTATCCGCGAGATGGTGTACGAGCTCAGAGTCCATGAAGCGGTACTGGCCGAACGATCGATCCACGTGGCCGATGTGACACAGTCCGCCGATGGCGTCCACGATGCGGGCGACGTCGAGCGGGTCGTGCTCGATATGGAAGTGCGGCAGCCGCTCGAGCTCGGTCACCGGGGACGTGAGACCGAGGATGCCGAGCAGGATGTCGAAACGCAGCTCGAAACGCTCCGGCGGGAACAGGCACACCATGTGCACCTCCTCGCCCTCGTGCCTGACACGGATCTCCGCGCCCGGCAACACGAGCAGCCGGCGGCCGGTCTCCTCGGCCACCTCATCGGCGGCGGCGAGCAGAAGCGGCACGTAGTCGACGCTGAAGTGGTCGGCGATGCCCCAGACGTCGATGCCCGCGTCGAGCGCGGTCTCGACGATCTCTCGCGGCGTCGTCCCCGGACGGCCGCGCCAGTCGCCGGGGATGAGCGGCGTGTGGTTATGGAGATCGACGGTGTAGCGGGGCATGGATACTCCTTCGGCACCCTTGATGGTACCGGCACGGTAAGCAGCAATCAATGGTTCTTATTGCCCGCTTGCGACAGTACTTATGCACTCGAGCGTCGGCTCCGCCCGTCAGCGTGCGCTCGGGTAGCTCCCCAGCACCTTGACCTCGCGCAGCTTGAGCCGCAGGCAGTCGAGCGCGAGCGCGACGCTGGAGTCCTCGACATGTCCCTCGAGGTCGGCGAAGAACATGTACTCACCGAGTTGGCGCCGGGTCGGACGGCTCTGGATCTTCGTGAGGTTGATCTGCCCGTAGGCGAACTCCGACAGGATCATCAGCAGCGCGCCGGGCCGGCTCTCATGGATGAACAGGGCGAGTGAGGTCTTGTCGGAGCCGGTACGCTGCTGCACGCCGCGTCCGATCACCACGAAACGCGTCTGGTTTCCGCCGTAGTCCTCGATCGCGTCCTCGTGCACCTCGCCGCCGTAGAGCTCGGCGGCCAGCCGCGTGCCGATGGCCGCGAGCCCCGGCTCGACGACCGCGCGCTGAACCGCCTCGGCGGTTGAGTTGGCCGCCACGACCGGCCTGCCCGCCAGCTCCGCCGCGAGCCACTTGCGACACTGGGCCGACGCCTGCGGGTGGCTGACGACGCCCGTGATGCCGAGACGCCCGACGCCCGGCGCTACCACGAGGGCATGGTGGATGTCGCGCACGACCTCGAGCTGGATCATGATGCCGCTGCCCTGCGACAAGGAGTCGAGCGTCGCGTTCACGCTCCCCTCGATCGAGTTCTCGATGGGCACGATGCCGCGGGCCGCCTTGCCGCGGTCGACCGCAGTGAAGACGTCCTCGATGGTGGCGCAGGGGACAGGAACGACCTCGTCCAGGCCGAGCGAGAGCAGGGCCTCCTCGGTATGCGTTCCGGCGGGTCCCAGGAATGCGATGGTGCTCACTCGGCGACCTCCTCGAGCCGGTCGTCGGCGTCTGCCGTCGACAGGCGCAGTCGTGATGCGCGAACGCGGTCCTTGCCCGCGCGCTTGGCCTGGTAGAGCGCGTCGTCGGCGGCCTGCAGCATGGCGTCTCGACCGATCGCGTGCACCGGGTATGACGCCAGGCCGATGCTGGCGGTGACGCGGATGTCCTGCTCCGTGTCCGGGTCGGCGAACCGGTGACCTTCCACCGCTTCACGCACTTTCTCGGCCACGATGAACGCGCCGGCCGCGTCGGTCTCCGGGAGGATGACCGCGAACTCCTCACCTCCGTAGCGGGTGACCACATCGACCTCACGTACGGCGGTCCGGAGCACCTGCGCGAGCTCGGCCAGCACCGTGTCGCCGGTCCGATGGCCGTACACGTCGTTGACTCGCTTGAACCCGTCGACGTCGAGCAGCAACAGCGACACCCGCTTGCCGTAGCGGCCGGCACGGCCGAGTTCCTCGTCGAGGCGCTGCTGCATGTAACGGTAGTTGTACAGCCCCGTCAGCTCATCGGTGATCGCGAGACGCTTCGTGAGCCGATACAGGCGGGCGTTCTCGATCGCGACGGCGAACTCGGCGCCGATGTTGCGCAGCGCGGCGACGCGGTCCGGCGGCAATGCGTCGATCGACTCGGCCTCGGCGCACAGCTGCACGATCAGCTGGCCGTGGTCGACGAGGTCGAGGCAACCGTACGGCTCGTCACCCGGGGCGCGCCGCATGCGGGCCGCGACATCGGGCGCCGGGAAGATCGTCTCGCGGTTCGTGCGGTCGAGAACCTGCAGCGTGGCGGTCGGCATGTCGAACGCCTGCCGGATGATCTCGAGAAGGCGCGGTGCGATCGCGTCGATGTCGAGCGTGGAATGCGCGAGCTCGGTGATGCGTGTTCCGAGCCGCACGTCGGCCACGGTGTGCGCCAGCTGCTCGTTGAGCGCCTCGAGCTCGGTCGCCTGCGACTCGACCTCGACACGCCGCCGTTCGGCGTTCGTCATAGCACGCGAGAGCACGACCGCGACCAGGAGGATGCTGAGCGCGCTCACGAAGACGAAGTAGTACTCGATGGGCACTGTCGGCGGATGCCCGAAGGCATGACCGAGAAGGTACTGCACGCAGAGCACGCCGGCGAGGATGGTGGCGCGCCGACCCGGGAGCGCTGCCGCGACGACGACCGCGGTGAGCACGAACCAGGGCAGAAACGGGTCCTCGATCCGCCCGTAGACGCCGGTGAGGACCGCGAGGATCGTGCCATCGACAAGCGCGGTGAGCGTCAACGGCCACGGATCGAGGATCGGCCGCCGCAGCGCGACGAGCACGAGAAGGAGCGCCGTCCAGCCGAGCCACACGGTCACCGCCGCGATCATGACGCGCCCATGATCCGGCTCGCCGCTTCCCCACAGCAGCCAGAAGCCGAGAAGGGTCAGACCCGCGAGTACCCGTCCGATCAGAACGAGTCGGGCGATCTTCCCAAGACGCGCTATGTGGTCGACCAACGCCACGTGACGAAGACCCTCCTCGCGTGCTCCCCGAACAGTGTATAACCTGAACCGAGCCGAACACGAACGCAACGCGCGCATTCACACGGAGGACGCCATGCATCCCGATGAAGTCAGAACGCTGCTCGAATCAGTCGCGACCGGCGCCATCGAGCCGTCCGAGGCGCTCGAACGCCTCGCGGCGCTCCCCTTCGGCGACGTCGGCGACGCAAAGGTCGACCACCATCGCGCGCTCCGCTGCGGGTTCGCCGAGGTCGTCTTCTGCGAGTCCAAGACCCCCTCGCAGGTCCGCTCGATCGCCCGCGAGATGCTCGAGCACGGAGATGTGTTCCTCGGGACGCGCGCGAGCGCCGCGCACTTCCAGTCGGTGGCGCAGGTGGCCTTCGACGCACGCTACTTCGAGCAGCCGCGCCTCATCGTCGTCGACCGCCGCGCGGAGCGCCCGGCTCTCGGCCACATCGTCGTGGCCTCGGGCGGCACCGCCGACCACGCTGTGGTCGAGGAGGCGGCGATCTCCGCCGAGGTCATGGGTAACCGCGTGACGCGCCTCTACGATGTGGGCGTGGCGGGCGTGCACCGGCTACTCGCGCACGAGGCGATCCTGCGCGACGCGAACGTCATTATCGCGGTGGCCGGCATGGAGGGTGCGCTTCCGTCTCTCGTGACTGGTCTCGTCGCCTGCCCTGTCGTCGCGGTGCCGACATCGGTGGGGTACGGCGCCAGTTTCGGTGGTGTCGCGGCGCTGCTAGGAATGCTGAATTCGTGCGCGTCCGGCATGGGTGTGGTCAACATCGACAACGGGTTCGGCGCGGCGGCTCTGGCAAGCCGCATCAACCAGGCCGTCGTGCGTGAGTGCGCGGACAGCGCGTGATCGCACACCTCGACTGCTCGACCGGGATCTCGGGCGACAAGCTCCTCGGGGCGCTCGTCGATGCCGGTTTCCCGCTCGAGCGCCTCGCCGAGGCGCTCCGCGGCATGGGACTCGGCGCCGTGACCGTGACTTCGGCGCGCGAGCGTTCGCACGGGGTCTCGGCGACGGGCATCTCGGTCACCGAGCCCGGCGCCCCGCGGCGGCACTGGCGCGAGATCCGCGCGCTGCTCGACGGCGCCCCGCTCGCCGGGCCGGTCCGCACCGGCGCGCTCGCCGCGTTCGCGGCCCTCGCTGAGGCCGAGGCCGCCGTCCACGGATGCACGGTCGGTGACGTTCACTTCCACGAGATCGGAGCGGCCGATACGATCGCCGACATCGTCGGTGTCGCGCTCGGTCTACACGAGCTCGGCATCAAACGGCTCGAGTGCTCGCCGGTCGCGGTCGGCTCAGGTACCGTCGCGACAGAGCATGGCGTGATGCCGGTGCCGGCGCCGGCCACTGCGCTGCTGCTCGCCGGTGTCCCGGTCGTCGCCGGCCCCGCGGCGGGCGAGCTCACGACGCCGACCGGCGCCGCGCTGCTCCGGGCACACGCCGCGGCCTACGGCGCCATTCCCGCGATAACCCTTCGCCGCGTCGGCACGGGGTGCGGAACGCGAGACATCGGCACGCCCAACGTATGCCGACTGCTGATGGGCGAGGAAGCGGTCCACGACCCGTCGCACGACGAGACCGTCGTGCTCGAGACGAACATCGACCACCTCACCCCCGAGGAGCTCGCGACTGCCGCCGACCGGCTTCGCGCGGCCGGCGCGCTCGACGTGTGGCAGACGCCGATCGTGATGAAGAAGGGCCGTGCCGCGGTGATGCTGTCGGTCCTGTCGGATGCGGGTGGGGCCGCCGGTCTCGCCGAGCGCATCATCGCCGAGACCGGCACGCTCGGCGTGCGGATACTGACGGCTGAGCGTCGCGTCGTGGAGCGCGACGTGGCGGAGATCGAGACCTCGCTCGGCCGGGCGCGCTTCAAGATCGCGACGCTCCCGGACGGCACACGAACGCTGCGGGTGGAGAGCGATGACGCGATGGCGATCGCGGCGGCACGAGGCGAGGCGGTCGACGTGGCCGCGCGCGCCCTTGAAGCCGAAGCGGCCCGCATCACCGGAGTCCCGCCGCTGCGGCGTCAGCCTCAGGGGGAGGTCGGCGGCCACTCCGGCTGACGGCTCCGGCAGACCGGAGCTCGAAGCAGCGGCTCAGGCGATGTGCCAGCACCCGCGCTCAGCGCGCACGAATCCCTCAGCCTGCAGCGCTTCGAGCGCCGCGCGCACCCGTTCTTCATCGAAGCCGACGGCGCTGACGAGCGTCGGCACGTCCGCACCGGAAGAGCCGAGAAGCGAGGCGAGCAGTCGGCCGCGGAGTTGGCGGTTCGAGCCCTCGAACCCGCCGTGAGCCGTGTGGTGCCGGCTCCGGCGCGACGGGTTCGGATGCTCTGCCTTGAGGTGCGTGCCGTAGTCCATCAGCGCCCAGAACCACTCACGCGGCCGCTCGTGGTCGATCGTCGCTTCGACGAGCGGGAGGATCGCCGTGTCCGGCACCCCCTCGGCGCCCGGGAAGAACTCATGCAGGTAGACGCTCCGTATGTTCGTCTCGATGAAGGGGATGCCGACATCGAACGCGAACGCCAGGACCTGCGCCGCTGTGGCGTGGCCGATGCCGGGCAGCGCGGTCAGGTCTTCGAGCGTGGCGGGGACGCGCCCGCCGTGCTCCGCCACGATGCGCTCGGCGGCACGCTTGAGCGCTATCGCCCGGCGGTTGTAGCCGAGTCCCCGCCAGACGCTCAGCACCTCCTCGAGCGGCGCGGCGGCCAGGTCCTCGACGGTCGGGAAGGCGCGGAGGAACATCTCGTACTTCGGCACGACCCGGCCGACCTGCGTCTGCTGGAGCATGACCTCGGAGATGAGCACCGCGTACGGATCCCGGCTACGCCGCCAAGGCAGGTCGCGGCCGCGGGCGTCGAAGTGCTCCCACACCCGCGACGCGAACGCGTCGAATCCGTCGGCCATCTGTCACCATCCCCACCCACACGGAGCCGGACACCCGCATGCGACACGCCGGTTCTGGCCCGCATCCTGCTAGAGTTGGCCAAGCGTCACGGCCCGGCCTAACGGGTAGTATCACGTTTCGGACCCCTTACCACGAGGATCGAGGTGACCGATGGCCACCGAACCACCCGTCCCCATGCTTGAGATCGATGACCTGCATGTCTCGGTCGGTGACCGTGAGATACTCCGCGGCGTCGACCTCGTCATCAACGAAGGCGAGACGCACGTCTTGCTCGGCCCGAACGGCGGAGGCAAGTCCACGCTTCTGAACACGATCGTCGGCCTGCCCGGCTATCGGGTCACCCAGGGTAGCATCCGGTTCAAAGGACAGGACCTCGCCGGTCTTGAGATCGACGAACGCGCCCGTCTCGGCATCGGCATCGCCTTCCAGCGCCCGCCGGCGGTGCGCGGCGTCAAGCTCCGCCAGATGATCGCGGTCGCCTCGAACGGAGCGGTCTCCGACGATGCGCTCGACGGACTCGACGCCGAACTCAAGCTCGGACACATGCTCGATCGCGATGTGAACATGGGCTTCTCGGGCGGCGAAGCCAAGCGTTCCGAGATGGCGCAGCTGCTCGCTCAGATGCCCGATCTGTCGCTGTTCGATGAGCCGGAGAGCGGGGTCGACCTCGACAACATCGCCGTCGTCGGATCCGCGATGAACGCGCTGCTCAAGGGCGAGGAGCGGATCGCCGAGCGCCGCCGCTCGGGATTGATCATCACGCACACCGGCCACATCCTCGAGTTCGTCAACGCCGATGTGGCGCACGTGCTCTACAGCGGCCGTCTCGCCTGCAAAGGCAACCCGCTCGACCTTATCGAGGAGATTTCTGACCACGGTTACGACAAGTGTGTGGAGTGTGCCCTATGCCAGAGCCTCTGAGTCCCGCAGTCCAGGCGCGTCTGGGCGAGATCCGTGCACTCGCCGAGGCGGCGATCGACAAGCCGGCCGCCCTCGGACCGGACGTCGACATCACGCGCTTCCGCACCGTCTCCGAGCAGGACAAGATCGCCTCGCTCGAGTCGCTGCAGAAGCAGATCAAGGAGACGGTCATCCACTCGGGCTTCGTCGCCGATGAGAGCGAGCGTTCGGCGAGCTACTTCCAGATGGACCGCACGCCGATCTACGAGCGCGTGCAGAAGGCGTTCGACGACGCCATCGAGATCATGAGCACCGAAGACGCGCTGCGTCTGTGGCCCGACGAGATGATCGAGAAGTACTGGTGGCGGGCGGTCATGCCCGACAAGGACAAGTTCACGGCGCTCGTCGCGCTCCACCAGACCGAAGGCTACTTCATCCGCGTGAAGGCCGGCCGTAAGGTCGAGAAGCCGATCCAGGCGTGCCTGTTCGTGAGTGAGAGCGACGTCAGCCAGAACGTGCACAACATCATCATCCTCGAGGATGGCGCCGAGGCGAACGTCATCACCGGCTGCAACGTGCACGTGGACGTGAAGGAGGGGCTCCACGCCGGCATCTCGGAGTTCTACGTCGGCAAGGGCGCGAAGCTCACGTTCACGATGGTGCACAACTGGGCCCAGGACTTCAGCGTGCGCCCGCGCACCGGCGTCGTGGTCGAGGATGACGGCGTCTACATCAACAACTACGTGCTGCTGACCCCGGTGAAGTCCATCCAGGCATTCCCCGTGGCCAAGCTCGTCGGCGACCGCTCGACCGCGGTCTTCAACTCGATCGTCTACGGTCTCAAGGACAGCCACATCGACCTCGGCAGCGAGACTCAGCTCATCGGCGAGGGCTCGCGCTCCGAAGCCGTCGCCCGCACCGTGACGCTCGACCGGTCCACCGTGTACTCACGCGGCCGTCTCATCGGCCGGACGAACGACTGCAAGGCGCACCTCGACTGCCGGGGCATCGTCCAGTCCCCCCAGTCGACGCAGTGGGCCATCCCCGACCTCGCGAGCGAGGGCGCGCCCGGCGCCGAGCTCAGCCATGAGGCCGCGATCTCACCGATCGCCGCCGAGGAGATCCACTACCTCATGACGCGTGGCCTGCCGAAGGACGAGGCGGTGTCGATGATCACCAGGGGCTTCGTGAGCATCGATATCCCCGGACTGCCCGACGTTCTTCGTCGGCAGATCGACAAGGCCATCGAGGAGACGAGCAAAGAGGCGATGTAGCGCGCCAGCGCGCGAGATGGCCTGACCATCACCGCGACGGCGGCGCTCGCTAGGCGAAGTAGATGTAGTAGCGGCACCGGTAGCGCTCGGGACAGTCCGAGGGCACGTCCGCCACGCGATGCAACCATGACGTACCCTCGACGAAGCAGCGACAGCGGACCTCCCAGTCCTCCTCATTGACACGCGTGTTGAAGCGCTGGCTGTCGTCGATCTCCTCGCGCCAGTAGAAGCACTTCCCGCGTATCGGTGCGAAGCTGCTCATCCGCAACGCCCAACCCCTCCGCCCCCGGATTCACCGCCCACGCGGTCCGACCGGAGGCACGTCGAACCTCAGCTCAGCCAGCGTCCCGCGTGGTAGCCCGCGGTGGCCACCGCCGCTGTGAGCGCCGTCCCCCAGATGACGTCCACGATGGTGACGATGACCGGCCAGTCCCGCACCGTCGCGAGGTTGGTGAAGTCGTAGGTGCCGTACGCGACGAGCCCGAGAAGCGCGCCGTACGCGGCCGCCTTGAGCGCTGAGCCGGCGTCGAGTCCGGGCAGCACCGCGAGCACGAGCACGCCGGCAACATAGACGAGGTAGAACAGCAGCGCGACGACGAGGTTCGGCTGGTCGCGCATCAGGTCGCCGAGCTCCGCTTTGTAGAAGCGTCCCGACATCGCGGTCAGCCACACGAAGTCGACCGCCAGGAACACGCCGAACGAGATCAGGTACAGCCAGACGAGCTTCATCCCGGTCATGATCCCTCCTACAGTCGGCTCTCGATCACTTCGGCCAGGGCGCGCAGGTGCTCGACGCTCAGCACCGTGTCCGGTCCCGCGCCCTCAGGAAACGTCACGACTTGCACCGCCGTCTCGCCCCGACGGAAGCCGAGGATGTACGTCGCTCCGCCCGCGTCCGGAGCGGGGCCAATGAACGCCTCGTCGCCAACGGGCGGTGTGACCGGCTCAGCGACGGTCGTGCCGTCGGTCATCCACCCGTCCCACGCCTCGGCGTCAGCCATGGTCAACATCACGACGAGCTGCCCGTCGGCGGTGGCGATGTTCACGTCGCCGCCGGCGCCCGATTCCGGCGCGAAGGGAACGGTCCTGAGCCCGCTCAGCCCTGAGACGGACTCGACGTCGGCGGGTGAGAGCAGGTCCGACGGCGCCGGCGGCGGCGCGGCCCCATCGATGATGTCTGTGTCGACCCCCTCGATGGTGAGTTCGGCCCCCGCGTCATCGCACGCCGCGACGGACAGCGCGAGTACGAACACCAGGCAGATGACCATCGCGCGGACGATAACGAACACACCCCCGAATCGCTCGATCACTCCCTATCATCCAGTGTTCCCGCGCGCGGCACAAACTGGCAGCGTCAGGCCGCCTCATCCACGCGCGATCAAGGGCTCTACGCGAAGAAGCGGCCCCTCCTCGAAGGAACGGGGCCGCCGTGTGCGTAGTGGTGCGGGTGAAAGGAGTTGAACCTTCACGGGGTTGCCCCCACATGGACCTGAACCATGCGCGTCTGCCATTCCGCCACACCCGCGTGACGCGAGACGGAATCATAGCATAGGGGCATGTCCGCGCATAGACGAACGGCCCCCGCGTGACGTCCCGCCCGCGGTGATCCGGCGCGCGTGACGTACAATCTCAGCAGCCCACCGATGGAGGTGTCGTGGACGAGCGTCTGATCCTCGACCGGTACCGGCCGCTCGCCGAGCTCGGCTCGGGCGGACACGGTTCGGTCACGCTCGCCTTCGACACCAAGATGACTCGCCGCGTGGCGATCAAGCGGCTTCCGCTGCCGGTCGATCGCCGCGGCCGTCCAACAGACCGGGTCGGTCTCGCCGAGGCGCGGACCTCGGCGATGCTCAACCATCCCAACATCGTGACGGTGCACGAATGGGATACCGATTCCGACGAGGCGTTCATCGTCATGGAGGCGGTCGAGGGCTGCTCGCTCGCGGATCTCCTCGACATCACCGGGGGGCCGCTCGACGCTGATGAGGCCGCGGCGCTCCTTGCCGACGTCGGTGCCGCGATCGCGTTCGCGCACGAGAACGGCGTGCTGCACCTCGACCTCAAGCCGGCCAACGTGCTCGTCACCCGCGACGGCCGCGCGAAGGTGGCCGACTTCGGCGTCTCCGCTCTGACCGGCGCGGGCGGATGGGCGCGGGGGGTATCCGGCACGCTCGGCTACATGCCACCGGAACAGCTCCGGGGCGAAGCACTCGATGAGCGCGCGGACGTATGGGCGTTCGCGTCGCTCATGTACGAAGCGCTCGCCGACGGCAACCCGTTCGACTCCGACACGGTCGAGGGGTCGCTCTTCAAGATCGAGGTGGCCGAGGTGCCCGCCCCCTCGGAGTTCGAACCGAGCCTGTCGCCGCTCGTCGACGACACCCTGCTCGGCGCGCTCGAGCCCGACCCGGAGGACCGGTTCCCCACGGTCGCCACCTTCCGCGATGCGCTCGGCGCGCTTCTCGGCGATGCCACGGCCGGACGGGCGGACCTTGCCGAGCGGGTGGCGGTCTGCCTCGAGGAGGAGGCGTTCGGCGAGTACGCGCGCCCCGGGCTGTGGGACCGCATCGCGCCGGCGTCTGGGGCGCTCCGCCGCGTCG
>CAYYLR010000019.1:0-20676 GCA_964472485.1 uncultured Coriobacteriaceae bacterium | reverse complement strand
ATCGGGCGCCATCGACGTCATCGTCGTCGACTCAGTCGCCGCGCTCGTGCCCCGCGCCGAACTCGAGGGTGAGATGGGTGATGTCACCGTCGGACTCCAGGCGCGGCTGATGAGCCAGGCCATGCGCAAGCTCGCGGGCTCGCTCAGCAAGTCCAAGACGACATGCATATTCATCAACCAGCTCCGTGAGAAGGTCGGCGTGATGTTCGGCAGTCCGGAGACCACCTCCGGAGGGCGCGCGCTCAAGTTCTACGCGTCGGTCCGCATCGACGTCCGACGTATCGACTCCATCAAGCAGGGTCCCGACCTGGTTGGTAACCGCGTCCGCGCCAAGGTCGTCAAGAACAAGGTGGCGCCGCCGTTCCGCGAGGCCGAGTTCGACATCATGTACGGCCTCGGGATATCGAAGGAGGGGAGTCTGCTCGACCTCGGCGTCGAAGAGGGGGTCGTCCAAAAGTCGGGCTCCTGGTATACGTACGGCGAGGAGCGCCTCGGCCAGGGGCGCGAAGCCGCCAAGGACTTCCTACACGAGCACATCGATCTCCGCGACACCATCGAGGCTCAGATCCGCGAGCGGCTCGGACTCACCGCATCCTCCGCCGAAGTTGTCGCTGGATCCGACGAGGATCCGGTCACCGCGAACGTCTAGGGCGGACGATGGAGGACAACCCGCGCCCGGTCGTGACCGCGTTGCGGCCGGTCGGGCGCACGTCCGCGGCGATCACGGTCGACCTCGACGGACATCCGTGGCGTCGGCTTCCGCGCCCTGTCGTGGAAGCGCTCGGCTTGGCTGTCGGTGAGACGGTCGATCCCGCCGCGGTCGATGAGGCGCTCGCGCGTGACGCACTCATCGCCGCACGGAATCGTGCGCTCCGGCTGCTCGCGTTCCGCGATCGCTCGTTCCGCGAGATGTGCGACCGCCTTGCCGCTGACGGCTACGGACGTGATGGAGCGCATGCCGTCGCCGTCAGCCTGCGTGAGACCGGTCTCATCGACGACGCGCGCATGGCGACGGTCATCGCTCGAACGCTTCGAGACGCCCGCGGCTACGGATCCGTTCGCATCCGGAGAGAGCTGTCCCGCCGAGGGATCGACGATGCGGACATCGAGCACGCGTTGAGCCTGTCCGCGGACTGCTCCGAGGAGGACCGGGCAGCCGCGCACGCGGCACGCCTCGCCGCTCGGGGCCGCTCGGCCGCCAGTATCGCCGCCGCGCTTGCGCGACGCGGCTTCGAGACCGGCGTCGCGTACCGGGCGGCCCGCGACGCTACGGTCGCCGACGGTGATGGTCCGCCGGACGACGTCGGGCCGCAGTAGGTGTTATCCCTGCTCAGAGGCTCGAACGGCCGATTCGAGCCCTTGACGGCACTCCCTTGGGACGGATACCATAGGGTTGGCAAATGTGATCGATCGGCTGAGTCTCCACCGTGGTGACGACCGATCGTCTGTGGTTCAGATCGCACGTACGCGTCGCGCCATCCCCGTCGGGATGGCTAGCGGCGCACACTCGGCTTTCCGAGCCGCATCATCGCACTTGCCGGACGTCGAACCGTCCGGTGCGCGCCAGGGTACCGTATGTCCAGGCGCCTCTGGGTGCAACGAACGCCATCGTCGGCGCGACGTCCGCCATGACGACAACGACCCCATGATGGGAGGGTCCGACGATGGAGAGCATCGGATACATCGTGCTCGCGCTCATCCTCGGCTCGGTTCTCGGTTTCCTGCTCAACCGTTTCGTCGTCTCCGGCAAGACCGCACGCGCCCGTGAGGCAGCGGAGCGCGTGCTCGGAGATGCCGAGAAGCAGGCCGAGACGATGCGCAAGGAGCTGCTCCTCGAGGCGAAGGACGAGATCTTCCACCTCAAGGCGGCAGCCGAGGAGGAGGCTAAGGAGCGCCGCAAGGAGATCACCGCGCTTGAGAGCCGCCTGTTGCAGCGCGAGGAATCGATCGAGCGGCGGGCAGAGGCCCTCGACAAGCGCGACCACCAGCTCTCGAGCCAGGCCGGTCAGATCGCGAAGCGGGAACAGGACCTCGAAGAGGCGATCGCTGAGGAGAAGGCCCGCCTGGAGAGCCTCGCCGGCATGACCGCGGATGAGGCGCGCACACTTCTGCTCGAGCGCGTCCGCCAAGACGTGACCCACGACGCGGCCGTGATCATCCGCGAGGCGGAGCAGCGCGCTCGCGAGGAGGCCGACCGCAAGGCCCGCAACATCATCGGCATCGCCATCGGGCGCGTCGCCGCGGACCATGCGGCGGAATCGACCGTCTCGGTCGTGCACATTCCGTCCGACGACCTCAAGGGCCGAATCATCGGCCGAGAGGGCCGGAACATCCGCGCGTTCGAACAGATGACCGGCATCAACCTGATCATCGATGACACGCCGGAGGCGGTCATCCTGTCGAGTTTCGACCCGGTCCGCCGCGAGATCGGGCGAATCACGCTTGAGAACCTCATCGCCGACGGCCGCATCCACCCGGCACGAATCGAGGAGATGTTCAAGAAGGCCGAGACGCTCGTCGAGCAGCAGGTGCTCGACGCTGGAGAACAAGCCGTCTTCGAGACCGGGGTCCACAATCTGCACAGTGACATCGTCCGCACGCTCGGCCGGCTCCGGTACCGCACGAGCTACGGACAGAACGTCCTCAACCACTCACTTGAGGTCGCGCATCTCGCTGGCGTCATGGCGGCAGAACTCGGCGTCGACGTCACGCTCGCGAAGCGCGCCGGGTTGCTGCACGACCTCGGCAAGGCCATCGATCACGAGATCGAGGGCCCCCACGCCGTGATCGGCGCGGATCTCGCCCGGAGGCTCGGTGAGAACCACGAGGTGCTGCACTGCATCGAGGCGCACCACGGCGACGTCGAGCCCCAGACGGTCGAGGCCGTGATCGTGCAGGCCGCCGATGCCGTCTCAGCCGCCCGGCCTGGTGCCCGTCGCGAGACGCTCGAAAGCTACATCAAGCGTCTCGAGAAGCTCGAGTCGCTCGCCGAGGGGTTCCAGGGCGTTGAGAAGTCCTATGCCATGCAAGCCGGCCGTGAGATCCGCGTCATGGTCAAACCCGAGATGGTCTCAGACGCCGCAGCGGTCGTGATGGCCCGTGATCTCGCCAAGCAGATCGAGGAGTCGATGCAGTACCCGGGCCAGATCAAGGTGATGATCATCCGTGAGAGCCGCTCGATCGAATACGCGAAGTGATCGCCGGACCCGGTCCGCGCACGCGCATTCCGAGCCGCCGCATGAAGGGACCCTCCGTGGTCCCTTCATGCTTGAGTGACGGCCTGGAGCGTGTCAGGCTGGAGGGGACATGAGCGAACACGACCCACTCATCGATTTCGTCCAGGCGGTGTCCGGCGACGGCTACCTGAAAGTCGAGGAAAGCCTCGGCGACGGCTACGTGAGGCTGCGCGTCTCGGAAGCCGAGCGCCGGCAAGCGAAGCACGACATCCGCGGCGTCGAGGACGTCGTCGTGGAGCTGCTCCGCAACGCCCGCGACGCGCATGCCCAGCGCATCTTCGTCGCCACCGCGCGCGACGGTGACCTTCGCGAGCTCACCCTGGTCGATGACGGCGTGGGGATTCCGTTCGCCCTCCAGGAGGCGATCTTCGAACCGCGGGTCACGTCCAAGCTCGAGACGATGGTGATGGACCGGTGGGGTGTCCACGGACGCGGCATGGCGCTGTTCTCCGTCCGTTCCAATGTCACCAGCGCGCGCGTCGCCATCTCGGCGCCCCACAAAGGGGCGGCGATCGCCGTCGTCGCCGACACGACCGGACTCTCCGAGCGGGCCGACCAGTCCACGTGGCCCGTCCTCGAACCTGACGAGACCGGGCGGATGCGTGTGGCCCGCGGACCGCACAACATCATCCGCCGAGTCGTGGAGTTCGCCTGCGAGCATCCCGAGCTCGAGTTGTACCTCGGCACACCAAGCGAGATTCTCGCGACACTCCACGCGGTGGCCCGTGAGACCCTCGACGTCGGCGACCTCATGTTCTGCGACGACCTCGGCAGGCTCCAGGTCTGGCAGCGGGCCGCGGCATGCTCGGACGCCGCCGAGCTCACCGCGCTAGCCACGTCGATCGGGCTACCGGTCTCTGAGCGGACCGCGCATCGCGTGCTCAGCGGGGAGATCGGTCCGCTCGAGCCGATCGCGGCCCAGCTCGGCGATGTCGACGAGTCCGATACCGCCGCCACCCCCGACATCTACCGCGACCGCCGCTCGCTGCGCGTGCACCACAGCGACCTCATCGCCTTCAGGGCTGAACTCTCCAAGGCGTTCGACCTGCTCGCCGAGCGCTACTACCTCAACCTCCGGGGGGAGCCTCGCGTGACCGTCGGGCGCGACGCTATCACCGTCCGGTTCACGGTGGAGAAGGCCGACTGACCTTGGGTCTAGTGCGTTTCGACGCACCTGTGCGCTATACTCCATGCACCGCCTCCGTCACATGACGCCGGCAACAGACGACACAGCTCAGTCAACGCACCGTACACACCAGCAGCCACACCACGGGAGGCTTCGTGGAAGTTCTCAAGGTATCCACCAAGTCGAGCCCCAACTCCGTCGCCGGAGCGCTCGCGGGCGTGATCCGCGAGCAGGGGGCTGTCGAAGTCCAGATCGTGGGCGCCGGTGCCCTCAACCAGGCCATCAAGGCGATAGCGATCGCGCGCGGCTTCGTCGCGCCCATGGGCCTCGACCTCATCTGCACGCCCGCCTTCGCGGATATCGAGATCAACGGCGAGGAGCGCACCGCGATCCGTCTCCTCGTGGAGCCGCGTCCGCCAGCGCACGCCTAGAAGCCGCACGTGGGCCGCGCTCCCGACCTCCACACGCACTCCTCGGCCTCCGACGGCACGCTGAGTCCCTCCGAGATCGTCCGGAGCGCTTCCGGCCTGGGTGTCCCCGCAGTTGCGATCACCGACCACGACACCGTCGACGGCGTCGCCGAGGCACTGGCTGAGGGCCTGCGCTGCGGGGTGCATGTCATCCCGGGAGTCGAACTCTCGGCCGGGGTCGGCGACCGTGGCATGCATATCCTCGGGTACCACATCGATCACACCGATCCCACGCTGCTTGCCCGGCTCGCCGGGCTCCGCGAGATCCGTATGACGCGCGCCGAACGGATCGTCACGGCGCTCCAGCGTGACGGGATCACGATCACCCCGGATGACGTTGAGGCGGCCGCCGACGGCGGGACGATCGGTCGCGCGCACATCGCCCGCCTGCTCGTGGAGAACGGCGCCGCGTCATCGGTGGCGGACGCGTTCGAACGGCTTCTGGGTGAGGGGAGACCCTACTACGTGCCCAAGCCTGTCTCTGAACCCGCCGACGCGGTCGGACTGATCGTCGCGGCCGGTGGTGTGCCGGTACTCGCGCATCCGCAGCTCTCGCGAGTCGACGACCTCATCCCGGAACTCGTATCGGCGGGTATTCGCGGTCTTGAGGCGTACCACGCCCAGCACGACCCGGCGACCGCCGCACGCTACGCACAGCTCGCCGAGTCCCTCGGCCTGGTCGTGACGGGCGGCTCGGACTTCCACGATCCTGACCGCGACGGCGTCTCACTCGGCGATGGCGGGCTGCCGGTGGAGGCCATCGAGGCGCTCGGATGGGCCGCGGGGCGGAGGTCGCACGGGTGAGCACGTACGCGATCCGCACCTTCGGCTGCCAGATGAACGAGCACGACTCGGAGCGCATCGCCGGCGTGCTCGAGACGAGCGGCTACCGGCCCGCCGACACGCTCGAGCACGCCGATGTCATCGTTTTCAACACCTGCTGCGTTCGCGAGACGGCCGATGACCGTCTCTACGGACAGGTGACGTCGCTTCACGCCATCGAGCTCGCCGGACGCGATCCCATCATCGCCGTCGGCGGCTGCGTCGGACAGCGTGATGGCGCGGCGGTTCTGCGCCACGCGCCGAACGTCGACGTCGTATTCGGCACCCACAACATCCACGAGCTGCCGGCATTGCTCGATGCGGCGCGGCGCGGACGTCCCGCTGTCTCCGTGCTCGATCACGGTTCGGCGTTCGCCTCGGACCTTCCGTCGATCCGGGAGCATCCCTGGCATGCGTGGGTCTCGATAACCGTCGGCTGCGACAACCACTGCACGTACTGCGTCGTCCCATCGGTGCGGGGAGCGGAGCGGAGCCGCGAGTTCGCCGACATCGTCGGCGAGGTCGGGCGCCTCGTGGATGACGGCGTGGCCGAAGTGACGCTCCTCGGCCAGAACGTCAACTCCTACGGCCGCGACCGCTACGGCGAGCCCCGCTTCGCCGAACTCCTTCGGGCCGTGGCCGCGACCGGCGTCGGCCGCGTCCGGTTCGCCACGAGCCACCCGAAGGATCTCTCCGCTGAGACGATCGCCGCGATGGCCGAGGAAGCCGCCATCATGCCGTTCCTGCATCTTCCGGTCCAATCCGGCTCAGACGCGGTCCTTGCCCGCATGGACCGGCGCTACACGCGCGACGAGTACCTCTCCCTTGCCGCGCGCATCAGGGAGTCGGTGCCCGGGATCATGCTGTCGACCGACGTCATCGTGGGCTTCCCGGGCGAGACCGATCAGGACTTCGAGGACACCCTCGACCTCGTCAGGACGGTGAGGTTCGAGCACGCGTTCACGTTCATCTACTCGCCTCGCGAGGGTACGCCCGCCGCATCGATGGACGGTGCCGTCCCGCGCCCGGTCGCGCAGGAGCGATTCGACCGGATCGCCGGACTCGTGCGCGACCTGTCGCTCGCGGCCAACGAGCGCGAAGTCGGACTCGTGCGCGACGTCCTCGTCGAGGGCGCCTCCAAGCGCGATGCGCGCGTCCTCTCCGGGCGCACTCCGCACCACCGCCTCGTCCATGTCCCGGTTCCGGGCGGCCTCCCTGCCGGACTCGAGGGCCGCCTGGTCGCTGTCCGCATCACCGGCGCCGCCCCATGGTTCCTCACCGGGGAGTTCGACGATACGCCGGCCGGAGCCCCTTCGGGGGATTAGCCGGGTGCACGAGCGGGAATGCTCTCGGGGTCCGGAGGTGAGCCTCGTGTCCGCGCCGCTCGGCATCATCGCGCCACACCCGCCGATCATGGTTCCCGAGGTCGGCGGACGCGAGGCCGCGGAGACCAGTCGCTCTGCAGCCGCGCTGCGCACCGCCCGCCAGGCGCTCGAGTCCTACGGTCCCGACTCGCTCGTGGTGATGTCGCCCCACGCTCCGGCAGCCTATGACGCGTTCCTGGTCGACCCCTCGGCCGCGTTCTCCGGAGACCTGAGCGCGTTTCGCGCACCGCGTCCCCGGCTGGAGGCCCGTGGGGACGCCGAGTTCGCCGGAGCCATCATCGACGCCGCCCGCGAGGCGGAGCTCCCCGTCGCGTCCCGGGAGGGCGACACCCGCTTCGCGCCCGGCGCGCTCGACCACGGCTGCGTGGTTCCGCTGAGCTTCCTCGATCCCGAGAGCCGCTATCCGCTCGTGGTGCTGTCGCTTTCCGGACTCCCGCTCTCATCCCACCGGCGGTTCGGAGCCGCCGTGCGGACCGCCGCCGAGCGTCTCGGCAGGAGGGCCGCGTTCCTCGCGAGCGGCGACTGCAGCCATCGCCTCACGCGTGACGCCGCCGCCGGGTTCGACCCTCGCGGGGCCGAATTCGACCGGATCCTCGTCGAGTCCGTCGACGGGGGCGACCTCGGCTCGCTCGAACGGATCGACCCTCGGCTCATCGAGGCGGCGGGGGAGTGCGGACTGCGCTCGTTCATCACGCTCGGGGGCTTCATCGGCGACGGCGCGGCCAGCCGGGTTCTGGCGTACGAGGGTCCGTGGGGCGTCGGCTACCTGACAGCGCTCGCGGGTGACCCCGCGTTCATCGGCCACGATGCGACGCCCGCCGCCGGCGTGAAGGCGGGGCACGCCGGCGATGCGGAATCTGAACCGGTGGCCCTCGCCCGGGCGGTCATCGAGACCTGGGTGCGATCGGGACGTGCGCTGGCCCCGACACGCCCGGCCGGTCTGCTCGCCGGGCGGGCGGGGGCCTTCGTCAGCCTCCATCGGGCGGGGGCGCTCCGCGGCTGCATCGGCACGATCGGCCCCACGCAGCCGACGCTCGCTGACGAGATCGCGCACAACGCGGTGCAGGCCGCGGCGCGCGACCCCCGTTTCGAGCCGCTGTCCGCGGCCGAACTCGACGACCTCGAGATCTCGGTCGATATCCTCGGCCAGCCTGAGTCCGCGACGCTCGCCGATCTCGACCCGCGCGTCTGGGGTGTGATCGTCGCCGCCGACCGGCGCCGGGGGCTTCTCCTGCCGGACCTCGAGGGTGTCGACACCGCGGAGGAGCAGATCGCCATCGCCCGCCGTAAGGCCGGGATCGGTCCCCACGAGCACGTGACGCTCGAGCGCTTCCGCGTCGATCGGTATCGATGAACCCCCCCGCCTGTGTGATCGCGGTCGTCGGACCCACCGCCTCAGGCAAGAGCGCGGTGGCCGAAGCCATCGCGCGGCGTCTCGGTGGCGAGATCGTGAGCGCCGATTCGATGCAGGTGTACCGCGGCATGGACATCGGGACCGCCAAAGTGCCCGTCGCGGACCGCCGCGTTCCCTACCACTGCGTCGACCTCGTCGCCCCGGGCGCGCCGTACTCGGCTGCGCTCTACCAGTCCGACGCCCGCGCCGCCATCGACTCCATACGCGCGCACGGCGCGATACCGGTCGTGGCCGGCGGCACCGGTCTGTACGTCAGGGCCGCGCTCGATGAGTTCGCGTTCCCGCCGGGCTCCGTCGAGTCCCCCGAGCGTGCGCGGATCGAACGGCTCGCCGTGGAACTCGGCGCCGAGGGCATCCACGCGCGACTGCGCGAGGTCGACCCCGAGGCCGCCACGCTCATCCATCCCCGCAACACCCGGCGGGTCGTCCGCGCGCTCGAGATGGCGGCCGAAGGTACCTCCTACGCGGGTCAGGCGGCCCGGTTCGCCGAGCGAAGAACCCACTACGCCGACACGCGGTACCTCGGTCTCTCGCTCGATCGTGAGGTCCTGTACGCCCGGATCGACGAGCGGGTCGATGACATGCTCGCGGCAGGGCTCATCGGCGAGGTCGAAGCCCTCCTGCGGGCGGGGTACCGCGATGCGCTGACCGCGCGTCAGGCGATCGGGTACAAGGAGCTCGTGCCCGTCATCGAAGGGCGGGCCGACCTGGCTGCAGCCGCGGCGGCCATCAAACAGGCCACCCGCCGCTACGCCAAGCGCCAGCTCACCTGGTTCCGCGCCGACCCGCGGGTCCGGTGGCTCGACGCCACCGGACTGTCACCCGAGGACAGCGTTCGCGCGGCGCTCGACCTGGTAGAATCGCCCGAACGGACGCGCGAGGAGGCCTGACCGTGGAGCTGCGGTTCACCAAGATGCACGGCATCGGCAACGACTTCGTCATGATCGAGGACGATGCGGGCGCCATCGAGATGACGCCCGAGGCGGTGCAGTGGTTCTGTGACCGCCACTTCGGCATCGGGGCCGACGGGCTGATCATCGTGCGGCCGGCCACAAGCGGGGCCGCCGACTACTACATGGACTACCACAACGCGGACGGTTCGCTCGCCGAGATGTGTGGCAACGGGGCGCGCTGCTTCGCGAAGTACCTTGCCGACCGGGGCCTCGTGCCCGCCGGGACGGACACCCTCGTCATCGAGACCCTCGGCGGCGTGCGGCACGTCGCGATCACCCGTTCGGCTGACGGCATGTGCGACTCGGTCACCGTCGACATGGGCCGACCGGTCTTCGAGGCCGCCTCGATCCCCACCACGCTCGCCGGCGGCGAGGTCACCGGCGTGCCGCTCGAGACGCCCCAAGGCACCTTCGATCTCACCGCGGTCAGCATGGGCAACCCGCACGCCATCACGTGGGTCGACGACGTCGAGGCCGCCCCCGTCGAGACGGCCGGACCGGCGATCGAGCGCCACGAGGCGTTCCCGCGCGCGACCAACGTCGAGTTCGCGCAGATCGTCGACGGTTCGACGGTGCGCGTCCGCGTCTGGGAGCGCGGGGTGGGCGAGACCCTCGCGTGTGGCACCGGGGCGTGCGCCGTCGCGGTCGCCGCGATCCGGGCGGGGCATGTGACCACGCCGGTCACCGTGGAGCTTCCCGGAGGCGAGTTGACCGTCGCCTGGGACGGCTCAGGCTCCGTCTTGATGACCGGCTCGGCGACCGAGGTCTTCACGGGCACGCTCGACGTGCCCGATGAGGCGTGAGGCGTCCGCGCGGTCCCGCCCTCTGCTAGGATGTCCGGAACACCGGCCGAGTACGAAAGGGATGACGAACGTTGAGGATCGCAAGCCGCATGGCCGACCTGCCCCCGTACCTCTTCGCTGAGATCGACCGCAAGAAGGCGGCGCTGCAGGCCAAAGGGGTCGACGTCATCTCGCTCGGCATCGGTGACCCCGACCAGCCGACGCCCGACCGGATCATCGACGCGATGGCCGCGGCCATACGAGACCCCAAGAACCACCAGTACCCCGCGTATGCGGGCTCGAAGCCGTACCGCACGGCGTGCGCCGAGTGGATGAACCGCCGGTTCTCCGTCGATGTGGATCCCGACACGGAGGTTCTCGGGCTCATCGGCAGCAAGGAGGGCATCGCGCACCTCTTCCCGGCGTTCATCGACGTCGGTGACTACACGCTCGTCCCCGGTGTCGGTTACCCGGTCTATCACACCGGCGGCGTTCTCATCGGCGGTCTCACGCACTGGATGCCGATGAACGACAGCACCGACTGGCTCGCTGACTTCGAGTCCACGCCCGCCGAGGTCCTGTCGCGCGCGAAGATGATGTTCATCAGCTACCCGAACAACCCGTCCTCGGCGATCGCCACGGATGAGTACTTCGACCGCGTCATCGCCTTCTGCGGCGAGCACGACATCCTGCTCGTACATGACAACGCGTACTCGGAGATCGGCTTCGACGGATACCGCCCGCCGAGCATCCTCGAGCGCCCGGGCGCCAAGAACGTCGCGATCGAGCTGTTCAGCTGCTCCAAGGCGTACAACATGACCGGGTGGCGTGTCGCCTTCGCCGCGGGCAACGCCGAGGCCATCAAGGCGCTCGGCACGGTGAAGTCCAACATCGACTCGGGCATCTTCACGGCCGTCCAGGACGCCGCGATCGAAGCCATGCTTGGCGACCAAGGCGACGTCTTCGAGATGAGCGCCCTCTATCAGCGGCGGCGTGACCTCGTCATAGCGACGCTCGGGTCGATCGGCCTGTCGGCGCGCACGCCTAAGGGCACCATCTACGTGTGGGCGCGCATCCCCGAGGGATACACCTCCGCCGAGTACGCCGGTCTCGTGCTCGAGAAGGCCGGTGTCATCGTCGCGGCGGGCAGCGCGTACGGCCCGGACGGGGAGGGCTACATCCGGATCTCGCTCGCGACGCCTGACGATCGCCTCGCCGAGGCGCTCCAGCGCATCGCCGACGCGTTCTAGACGACGGGAGACACCACACCGCATGCCGAGACCAGCGTTCGAGGTCGTCACCGGCGTCGAGGAGCGAGCCGTTCTCGTCGGCATCGACAGGCCGCGATCGGACGGGTGGACGCTCGAGGACGATCTGGCCGAGCTCTCCCGGCTTGCGGACACGGCGGGCTATCGCGTCGTCGGAACGGTCACTCAGCGGCTCGAGCGGCCGAACCCTCGCACGTTCATCGGCGCAGGCAAGGCCGAGGAGGTCGAGCGCGACACGCGCGACCTCAGCGCGACCGTGGTCGTCTTCGATGATGACCTGAGTCCGAGTCAGCAGGCGAACCTCGAGACGCTCCTTCCTGAGGTGCGCGTCCTCGACCGGACCCAGCTCATTCTCGACATATTCGCGCTCCACGCCATCAGCCATGAGGGTAAACTCCAGGTCGAGCTTGCCCGCCTCGAGTACCTGCTGCCGCGGCTGCGCGGCATGTGGGGCCACCTTGAAGCCGAGCGCCTCGGCGGCGGCAGGGGAGCGCGCTTCGGCGCCGGTGAATCGCAGCTTGAGACCGACCGCCGAATGACACGCAAGCGCATCGGCGAGCTCAGGCGCGAGCTTGTCGCCGTCGGCCGTCAGCGAGAGACGCAACGGGCAGCGCGCGTGCGCTCAGGGGTGTTCCGGGTCGCCCTCGTCGGCTACACGAACGCGGGGAAGTCGACGCTCCTGAACGCGCTCACCGACGCCGGTGTGCTCGTCGAAGACCAGCTCTTCGCGACACTGGACGCCACGACCCGGCGGCTCGATCTGCCCGACGGACGCGCGGTCACCCTTACTGACACGGTCGGATTCATCAACAAGCTGCCGCACGGGCTCGTGGAGGCGTTCAAGTCGACTCTCGATGAGGTGCGTGACGCCGACCTGCTCGTGCACGTGGTCGACGCCGCCCACCCCAACAGCGAGGCGCAGATCGCGGCCGTCCGCACCGTCCTCGATGAGATCGGCGCTGCGACGAAGCCGCAGCTCATCGCGTACAACAAGGCGGACCTCCTGCCCGAGGCCGAACGCGCGCGCCTCGCGGATGTCCCCGGGACCATCGTGGTCGCGGGGGCGACGGGAGCGGGACTCGACGGTCTGCTCGAGCGCATCGCTCTGGCCGCGGCGATGCGCGATCGGACGCTCACAGCGCTCGTGCCCTATGAGCGAGGCGACCTCGTCCAGCTCGCCCACGAACGGGCACACGTCATCGAGGAATCGCACACACCCGACGGCACGCGTCTCATCATCTCGGCAGGCCCCGAGGTGGCGGCGCGGTTCGAGCCCTTCGAAGGGGGCGGGGACTAGAGCCGTCGGAAGAGCGCGACGACCCTCCCGAGAATGGACAAGTCCGCGTTCGCGTCGGCGTAGATCGGCTCGAGCGCCGCGTTCTCGGGCTGCAGGCGGATACGGTCACCCTCTCGGAAGAAACGCTTCACCGTCGCCTCGTCGTCGATCATGGCAACCACGATGTCACCGTTGGTCGCGGCGGACTGCTGGCGCACGACCACGAAGTCCCCATCGAGGATGCCCGCCTCGATCATGCTCTCGCCCTTCACCTTAAGGATGAAGGTCTCGTCTCCGGCGAACGAGACCGGAAGGGGGAGCGTGGCTTCGATGTTCTCGGCGGCCAGGATGGGGGCACCCGCCGCTACGGAGCCTACGAGCGGCACCGCGCAGACCGCTTCGTAGTCGACGCCGCGATCGGTGTCCCGGTAGTCGAGAACCTCGAGCGCACGGGGCTTGGACGGGTCGCGGCGAAGCAGACCCTTGGACTCGAGCGCGGCAAGGTGCGAGTGCACGGTCGAGGACGAGGAGAGTCCGACCGCCTCTCCGATCTCCCGCACCGACGGTGGGAATCCCCTCCGATGGATCTCGGCGCGGATGAAATCCAGGATCTCGCGCTGACGCGCCGTGAGCTCTCGCTTGTAGACCATCATGACCCCTCATGCCGGTCGGCGGATATGAACCCGCAGACAGTCTACGGCACCTTCGCGGAAGGTGCAAACACATGTTCGCTTACCGCTTGCGCGTCGAACATGTGTTCGCTATGCTGCATGCGAACACGCGTTCGTACCACAGACGTGTCAGTGCGGCCCGGTACCATCGCGGAGCTGAACGAGAGGGAGGATACGCGTGAGCACGACAGCAGCAGCACCCGTCGCCAGCGGCGGACCCGGTCAGCCACGGTGCCGTTCCGTTTCCCGCCGCCGTTCGGTGAGATCGCCCGTCAGGCGCCTCAGTGACGTCGAGCGTGCGGGCCGAGCCCTCGCTGTCGTCGCGCTTCTCGTCTCCCTGTGGAGTGCGGTCACGCCCGCAGTGGTCCACGAGCATGGCCCGTGGGACGACATCCTCGTCGATCATGGGCAGTCCCTCTGGGAGATCGCGGCCGCCAATCCAGTCCCGGGAGCCGACGTCGCTCACACCGTCGCGGCGATACGCGCACGCAACGGTCTGGACTCAGCGGTGCTGCAGCCCGGCCAGCGGCTCTCCGTACCGGGACGCGTCTCGCGCGAGACCGCCGTCGCGCTCCGCTAGGGTCGATCGAACCTCCGGCTCCATCGTGTGGCCGACCGCCCGTCGGATGCCGGTTCCTGCCCGCGTCACGCCGTTGTTCACCCATATCTTGTATGCTAGGCTGCATCGAAGCCTAGATGTGGGGGTGGCACCATGCGCTGTCCGTTCTGCGCGCATAGCGAGACGAAAGTCGTCGACTCCCGGGACTCCGAATCACAGGACGCGATCCGGCGGCGGCGCGAGTGTCTCGACTGCGGCAAGCGATTCACGACTTACGAGCGGCGCGAGGAGATGCCGCTCATGGTCGTGAAGAAGGACGGATCGTCGGAGCCCTTCGATAGGACGAAGCTGTTGAGAGGTCTGGTCGTAGCCACCGCGAAGCGGCCGGTGTCAGCCACGGCGCTCGAGGAAATCATCGACGATATCGAAACGGAGCTGCACAACGCGATGCAGTTCGAGATCCCGGCCAAGCAGCTCGGCGACATGGTGCTCCTCCGGCTGCTCGAAGTCGACAAGGTGGCCTATATCAGGTTCGCCTCGGTGTATAAAGAGTTCAACGACCTCGATGGGTTCACCTCCGAACTCAAGCGGCTCGGATGATCTGCCATCGGCCTTGGGGCGGTGACTGTTCGACGTGGAAGTGAAGGTCTTCATACAGGATCATTGCCCGGCGTGCCCAGGCGTCGTAGCCGCATGTAAGGACATCACGTGCGTCACCGTCTACGACGTGGGCGAAGCGGACGGGCAGGCTGAGGCGTGCTCGTGGGGCGTCTCCGGCACACCGACGGTCATCGTGGTCGATTCCGGCGGCCAGAAGGTCGCCTTCTGGCAAGGCGAGACCCCCGACCCGGCCGTCCTGCGATCCCTCCTCGCGAACTGATCGATGCCGCCGCTCGCTGAAACCTCACGGCCGACACACAGCGGTCGCACCGTCAAACAGGCCCATGGGTACCGCCTCGGCACGCGTGCGGACGGCCGCTGATGATGGAGCTTCCCATCCGGCGTCTCGACCCGAGCCTCCCGCTGCCGGCGTACGCGCATGAGGGTGATGCCGGACTGGACCTGCACGCCACCGCCGATACCGTCCTGCGGCCGTTCGAGCGCGCACTCATCGGCACCGGCATCTCGGTCGCCATCCCCGAGGGATACGCCGGATTCGTGCAGCCGCGCAGCGGGCTTGCGCTGCGAGCCGGCCTTACGTTCGTGAACACCCCGGGGCTGATCGACAGCCACTACCGTGGCGAGATCCGGCTCATCGCCATCAATCTCGATCCGGCGCAGCCGATAGCCATACGCCGGGGCGACAAGGTGGCCCAGCTCGTCGTACAGCCTGTCGTTCGGGTCACGGTTGCCGAGCGCGCGGAACTCGACGTCACGGTCAGAGGGGAGGGCGGCTTTGGCAGCACGGGTGTCTGAGCCGCGCGTGCGCGTGGCCGCTGTCATCCCGCTTCCCGGCGGCATCCTCTTCGTCCGTCAGGGAACCCCCCAGCGTCCCTATCACCTGCTTCCCGGCGGCGGCGTGCATGCCGAAGAGACCCTCGCCGAGGCGCTCGCGCGCGAGGTCGAGGAGGAGACCGGCCTGCTCGTCGACCCACTGCGGCCGCTGTTCATCAACGACTCCATCGCACCTGACGGCGCCCGTCACATCGTCAACGTCACGTTCCTTGCGCGTGTGCGGCCCGGATCCCCGTCAACCCCCGCCGCGGCAGACCCCGCGATCCTCGGACTCGACATCATCGCTCCCGACGACCTGGGGGGACTCGACCTGCGGCCGCCGCTCGGGGCCGCGCTCGCCGAAGCCGCGAGCGCATCCTACGACGTCTCCGCCCGCTACCTGGGTCCCCTGTGGACGGAGGACCTCCGATGAGCGCGTACCGCCGCACCCTCATGGATCTCGCCTTGACGGATCATCCGCTCACGGGAGGGGGGGATGACCGCCTCGCATGACGCGTACCGCGGTCCGCGCCTCCACCGGCCCGCGCATCCCCCCTGGAATCGACTCTGAGAGGCTGATGTGATGGAGAAGTTCTTCAGGTTCGCCGAGCGCGGCACGAATCTGCGCACGGAGGTCATCGCCGGCGCCACCACGTTCATGACCATGGCGTACATCATCTTCGTGAACCCCGGAATACTGTCCGCCGCTGGCGTCCCGTTCGAAGGTGCCGCCACCGCCACCGCACTCGGCGCCGCACTCATGTGCATCGCGATGGGACTCATCAGCAACCGTCCGCTCGCGCTCGCCTCGGGCATGGGCCTCAACGCCGTCGTGGCGTTCTCGGTCATCGGGTTCGCGCAGAGCAACGTGCCCTGGCAGGTCGGCATGGCCGTCATCTTCGTCGAAGGCCTTCTCATCATGCTGCTCGTGCTGACAGGGTTCCGCGAGGCGGTCATGAACGCTATTCCGATGAGTCTCAAACGGGCCATCGGCGTCGGTATCGGCCTGTTCATCACCACCATCGGCCTCAATGAGAGCGGTGTCATCGGGCCCGATCCCATCACGCTCGTCAAGCTCGGCGACTTCTCGCAGCCCTACGTCTGGGTTTCGATCATCGGTCTGTTCGCCATCCTCACCTTCATGGCGTTCAAGGTCAGGGGAGACATCCTGCTCGGCATGGCGGTCGCGACCGTCGCCGCGCTGATCCTCGGTGTCACCGAATTGCCGAGCGCCGTGGTGGGCACGCTCGACTTCTCCACCTTCTTCGCCCCGTTCCAGCAGGTCGAAGGCGGTATGGCGCTCGTGAAGATCCTGACCCCGACACTGCTCGTCGCCGTCTTCGCCATCATGCTCACCGACTTCTTCGACACGATGGGCACCGTCGTCGCCATCGGCGAGCAGGCCGACTTCATCAATGAGGACGGGACCGTTCCGGGCGCCAAGAAGATCCTCGCCGTCGACTCAGCGGCGGCCGTGACCGGCGGTCTGTTCGGCGCAAGCTCGATCACGACGTACATCGAGTCCGCGGCGGGTGTCGCCGAGGGTGGCCGGACGGGTCTCACGGCAGTGGTTACCGGCGCGCTCTTCGCGCTCGCCGCCTTCTTCGCACCCATCATCGCGATGGTTGGTGGCGGCATCCAGTTCGAGGACCGCGGCGCCATCTACCCCATCACCGCCGGTGCGCTCATCATCGTCGGGTTCTTCATGATGAAAGGTGTCAAGGACATCGAGTGGGAGAGCATCGCTGACGCGTTCCCGGCGTTCATCACGATCGTCGGCATCCCGCTCACGTACAACATCAGCTACGGCATCGGCTTCGGCTTCATAAGCTTCACGCTGATCAAGCTGTTCACCGGCAAGGCGAAGGACATCCACCCGCTGATGTACGGCATCAGCGCCGCCTTCGTGATCGCGTTCCTCGATACCGCCGGCGCGTTCACCGCGCTGTTCGGATAGGGGGCGAGGATGACTCAGCGTCCCATCATCCAGACCGACGCGAGGCTGCCGCTCGTCCAGGCGGTGCCGCTCGCGTTCCAGCACCTGATGGCGATGTTCGGCGCGACAGTGCTCGTTCCGATCCTCACCGGTCTCAACCCGTCGGTGGCGATCATGACGTCGGGCGCCGGCACGATCCTGTACCTGCTGCTCACGCGCGGGAGGATCCCGAGCTTCCTCGGCTCATCGTTCGCGTTCATCGCGCCGATCGCGGCGGTCGCCGGCGTCACCAACGGCGTCGCCGATCCGGCGAAGATCCCGTACGCGCTGGGCGGTCTCGTGGTGGCCGGTCTTGTGTACGTGGTCGTTGCGGGGATCGTCAAGGCGTTCGGCACGGGATGGCTCTACCGGGTGCTGCCGCCGGCTCTTGTCGGCGCCGTAGTCATCATCATCGGTCTGGGGTTGGCCGGTATCGCGATCAAGATGTCGCTGTTCCCGTTCGCCAACCCCGCAGAGGGTCTCGACTGGAACCTCGTCATCGTGGCGCTGATCACCCTCGGCGCGGCCATCGCGTTCTCGAGCTACTTCAAGGGCTTCGTCGCGACCATCCCGATCCTGCTCGGCATCATCGTCGGCTACGTAGCCGCGATTCCGTTCGGGCTCGTGAACTTCCAGCCAGTGCTTGACGCCGCGTGGATCGGTCTGCCGACGCTCACCATAGCCAAGTTCGAGTTCTCGGCCATCATGCTGATAGCCCCGGTCGCGCTCGTCGTCATCATCGAGCACATCGGACACCTGCTCGTCATCAATCAGATCACCGGCAAGGACTTCAACCCGCTGCTGCCGCAATCCCTCGCGGGAGACGGTCTCGCGACGTCGTTCTCCGCGCTCGTCGGCGGCACGCCTTCGACCACCTACGCGGAGAACATCGGCGTCATGGCGGTCACCCGCATCTATGCGGTGCAGCTGTTCTGGATCGCGGGTGGCCTCGCGTTCATCATCGGCGGCTTCGTGCCGAAGCTCGGCGCGCTTATCGGCAGCATCCCGACACCGGTGATGGGCGGCGTCTCGATCCTGCTCTTCGGCCTCATCGCCGCGTCGGGTCTCCGGATGCTCGTTGACAGCGGTATCGACTACAGCCACAGCCGGAACCTCATCCTCTCCAGCGTCGTGCTGGTACTCGGCATCGGCATGGAGGTCGCCGAGATCAAGATTCCGGTCGGCGACTACACGGTCCCGGGGATGGCTCTCGCGACCGTCGTCGGCGTCCTGCTCAACCTCGTCCTGCCACCGGAGAGCAGGGGCCTCGCGGTCGACGCTCCGGACTTCGGCGGCGAGCTGCAGGCCGAAGCCGCGAAAGCCGTCGCGTCAGAATAACGCGTGGCCGGCGCCACGTCAGGCGCCGATAACGACGGCCCCGGGCTGCGCCGAGCGCGCGGTCGGGGGCCGCTTCGAATACGGAGACCGCGTACGCGATGTGCACCGCCGCCCCGAGAAGACCGCGCTCAGTATGGCTTCTCCGGCGCCTTCTCGATCGTCCGCGGTGCGTGGTCTACGCCGGATAATGTATCTTATGGCAAGTCGAAGGAACAGGGACTCGAGGGTGCTCCTTCCCCGGGTTCGTGGGTGTCCTGACGTCCCTTTCGCCGCCCCGTGTGCGCTCAGCGGGAGGGTTCGTCCTGTCCGCCGTACACTCGCAGCGTCTACCGCGCGGTCTCCGGGAAGTACGACCCCTCGAATTCAGAACGCGTCATGTCGTCGAGGGCGCTCTCGACGTCGCGCCGGAACATCGAAGCCTGCTCCGCGTCACGGAACCCCGCGAGGCGCACCGCGACGTCATCATCGTCGAGCATGACCGCCTCCACCATATGTACGACGCCCTCGATGATCTCGCTATCGGGCGGGCGCCGGTACAAGATGTCGTCACGCCACTCGAGATCGAGTCCGTCGATGTCGTCGATCGTGACGACCCGTACCCGATAGAAGTCGCCCGCGCGACCGATGACCCTCGCCATGCACCCTCCTACGGCTCCACGAGCTCGCTGTAACGACCGCCGGCCGCTACCCAGCCCTCGGCACCCTCAGCGTCCCGCACTCGATACCAGCCGCTGCCCCGCTCGAGCAGCTCGAGACGCTCCTCAGCGGGAAGCTTCTTGATGACCTCGGCGTTCGTCGCAGGCCTCGACCGCAGATTGAGGCCGTCGGTGATCACGCGGACATAGGGCTCGGACGGCGCCTCCGCCCCTGCGGTGCTCTCACCGCTCGAACCCGGCTCCGTGCCGATAGTCGAGGTCGACTCGCCCGATCCGTTGGAGCCCCCGCGCGTGGCCGAGCGGTACTCGGCGATCCACGACCACGTGATGGTGGTGATCACGAGGAGCGTGACCAGCGGGACGACGATCCGGAAGATCCGCGCCATCGCACCGTGGTCCTGCTGTCGGTCTCTCCGGTCCACCCGCTCCCCTCCCCCCGGTCTCAGACGTACATGCCGCCCGCGAATGCGGTCGTCTCATCCTCGGTGACGTGGTGCTCGGACACCGCGAGCGCAATACGCTCATCGGCTTTCTCCAGCGCGCGCCTGATCGCGACGAGGTCGAGTGCCGAGAGGGCCTCGAGCACCCCGTCGTCTCCCGCATCACCGATCGAACCGGCCGCACTCGCGAGCGCGGCGGCCGCGCCGGCCAGTTCCTCGGCGAGCGGGACGAGTTCGCCGGGCAGCGCGATCGTCCGCAACTCGTGTTCCTCGATGCGCATCTTGTTGGCCACCTCCGCAAGCGCGACCCGGTCCTCCGAGTCGCTCCGTGCGAAGACCAGCAGGTCATCGACGGAACCCGACGCCAACCGCGTGATGACACCCTCGGTGGTTCCGAGCGCGATCCCCACCGCCTGACGGCGGCCCGCCAGACCCGCCACAAGCCGGCGCGTCTGCCGTCGCACGGCCATGACAGTGAGCGCCGCTGTGACGGTGATGATGGCCACCGCCACCACCGCGATGATGACGTAGGGTACCCATTCCACGATTGGGATCCTTCCGCTGCCGAGCCGGATCAGAGCGACCGGTTGTCGATCACGCGCCGCGACTTGCCGACCGTCCGCTCTATGGTACCAGGCTCGACGAGCGTCACCTTGGCCTGCAGCCCGATCACCGACTGGATGCGGTCCACAACACGCTCCTTGAGCGCGATCATGTCGATCATCGCATGCGAGAAGATCTCCCGCGACACCTCGATCCGCACCTCCAGCTGGTCGAGAGCCCCCCGACGCTCGACCACGATCAGGTAGTGCGGCTCCACGCCCTTGACCTGGAGCAGCGCGTCTTCGATCTGACTCGGGAACACGTTCAC
>CAYYLR010000018.1:0-20735 GCA_964472485.1 uncultured Coriobacteriaceae bacterium | reverse complement strand
GGGCGACGTCCGTCTCGGCGGCCGCGACAGCGGCGCCCGCGTCCCCGCCGTCGAGCAGGTCGGCCACGCCGGGTGACTGCGCCGCGGTGGACGCGCAGCCGGACATCAGGGCCACCGTCAGCGACACCAGAAGCAGCGCGACACCGCGCGCACGCGCGCGCGCGTCTAGAGACGCGGTGCCTTCTGACGTCCCTGGCATGGTCTTGGTCAGCTCTCCACCAACCGTCCGGGTGCCAACAGCTCGAATCACTGGCGCGGTCGCAAGGAACCGATGTCGTCGTGCGCGAACCTGTGACCTCACGACGGGCCTCCATCACGGAGGATGATGCCCAGCGCGGGGCCGCGACACACGGTACGGGTCCCCTCGACGCTTCGCGCCGCCACGTTCGAGTATACCGGCACCAGTACCGTTTATCAGCCGTGGAGCAAGGCTCGTGCCGCCCACAAGTTAGGGTATCTCCCGATGCGAGACGTGCGCTCGTTCGTGACCGCGGAGCCCCAGCCACGGCGGTACGGCCGCGCATATGCCTAGATGGTCTCGCAGCCCATCGTGTCAGGCTCCGCGTCAGGCAGAACATCGGGTTCCGGCAGGAGCAGCGTGAACGTCGAGCCCACACCCATAGCGCTGTCGACCGTGATGGCTCCGCCGAGCAGCGCGGCGAGTCCACGGGAGATCGCGAGTCCCAGTCCCGTGCCGTCACGCGGCTCGCTGTCCCGAACATGCCGCTGCGTGAACTCCCCGAAGATGCTGTCGTGATCCTCCTCGGGGATGCCCGGGCCGGTGTCGACCACCGCGAAGCCGACCATCCCCGGCGCGCTGCGCTCGAGGCGAAGGGTGACCGATCCCCGCTCGGTGAACTTGACGGCATTGCTGAGCAGATTGAGCAGGATCTGCCGGACCCGCACGGGGTCGGCGCACACGACGGGACTATCGTCAGCGCAGTCGAATCTGAGCAGAAGTCCCTTGGCGTCCGCCTGCGGCGCGACCGTCTCAAGCGCCTCGTGTGCCGCCGCCGCGGCGGTGAACAGCTCCGGACGGAGCTCCATCTTGCCCGCCTCGATGCGGGACAGATCGAGGATATCGCTGATGAGCGCGAGCAGATGCTTACCGGAATGGTTGACCATCTCGAGCTGGCGCCGCTGCTCGTCGCTGATCTCACCGGCCATCCCCGCGAGCATCAGATCGGAGAAGCCGATGATGGAGTTCAGCGGCGTCCGGAGCTCATGACTCATCGACCGCAGGAAGCGGCCCTTGGCCTCATTCGCCTCCGCGAGCTCATCTGCGATCAGACGGAGCTCCTCGTTGGCGACCCGCAGTTCCTGGGTGCGCAGATCGACGGTCCGCTCGAGCGATTCGTTCACCCGTCGCACCTCGTCCTCAGCCGAGAGGCGCTCCACCGTCTTCCAGGCGCCGTCGAACAGGAGCGAGAGCGACTGGACGTCGGTGTCGTCGTAGCACCCCGGCTTGCCGGCGACGCTGACCACCGCGACCACGCGCCCCGCGCGGATGACCGGGAGCGCAAGCACGCCATCGCTCCCGGGCGACCCGCCCTCCCCGGGGGTAACGAACACGGCAACCCCCCGCGAAACCACGTCATCGATGACGCTGGACGTGGACAGGGCGCACCCCGCCGGCGCGCTGTCGTCGAGTTCGTCGCCCTCGCCGGAACCCGCGCAGCCTGTGAGCTCAACCGCGCCGGTGTCAGGATCGCGCTCGTACACGCAGCACGCGGTGCTGCCGGTGAGCCGGATCGCCTGACGGACCGCGACGCCGATCACGCGCTCGGCCCGTTCCGCCGCGACCTCCGAGACCGCGACTAGTCCTTCAAGGAGCGCGCTGTAGCGCCGCAGGTCCGCCTCGGCGGCTATGCGATCCGAGATGTCGATCGCGACGAAGGAGATGCCACGGGTGGGATTGCCCGGGTCGATCGCGGCGCCACGGATGAAGACGTCGAACGACGAACCGTCAGGCCGGGCGAACCGCGTGGCGGCGTCCCCGATGCCGAAGCGTGCGATCGTGCCGTAGAACTCGCGGCCGACCTGTTCGAACTCGTTGTCATCCGGGTACACGATCCGCGCGGATGCGCCGACGAGTTCCTCGCGCGTGCGGTCGAGCATCTCGCACAGGTGGTCGTTGACCTCGACGAACACGCGGCCGACGGTGACCCCCATGCCCACAGGGGCCGCGCGGAAGAGGCTCGTCAGCCGCTCTTCGACCTCGAGGTGCGCTTGCTGATCGGCCAACCGCACCCGAAGTGACAGCGCGCGAGCGCGCTGTCCGACGAGCGCGACGGCCGATGCGACGCCGAGGAGCAACGCCACCACGAGGAGTACGATGAGCTGAGCCCTGCTGCGCCACTCGGCGAACGCCTCGATCCGATCGACCTTGGCGACCATGAACCAGCCGGAGCCGGGCACTTCGGCTAGGTGCGCGACCACCGGTACGCCGCGGTAGTCGGATCCTTCGACGATCCCGCGCGACCCGAGGACGGCCTGCACCGCCACGTGCTCTGTCTGCGTCAACGGGACGAGCACGCTCGGCCCCTCGGCAGCGTGCCGGCGGCGGTTGATCACCTTCATGTCATCGCCACTGCGGGTGACGAGGACCGTCTCGGCGCTCTCGCTCGGCGTGGGCCAGGATTCGACGATCGGGAACAGGGAATCGCGGAGGTCGGACTGCAGCACCACCGCGCCCGGGGAGCGCCGCTCTCCGTTGACCTCGAAAGCGAGCGGTGCGATGACATCGATGTGGGGGGGCGCCCCCTCAGGTCCATCGTGTAGCGCCGCGAGCACCGGCTCCCCGTTGGCGACGGCTTCACGAACGATCTCCGGAAGCCCTTCGTGCATCGAGTGCCCCGTCTCGTCGAGCCTGAGGAGCACGTCGCCGCGCGTATCGACGAGGATGACGTCGTAGTAGTCGCCGCTCGGCCGCTCGGCCAGGAGGCGCTGCCGGATGCCGCTCTCCCGCGCGGGCGTCGGCTGATCGATCCATGCCTGCACGTTCTCGGCGAACAGGCGGCTCGAGGACAGCCGCTCGGCGGTCTTCATGTGCTGCTCACGCCAGGACGCGATCTGCTCGATCTTGAGCTGCGCGATAGCGGTCAGCTCGGTCTCCGCCTTCTCACGGAGACTCCGCTCCTGCTCACGGTAGAACAGGACGCCGCCCGTCACCGCGACGAGCGTGGCGACGACGACGATCGCGGCCAGCCAGCGGGCCGGCGCGTGACCGAGATCGCCTCTCGAGGATGTAGGCTTCAGGGGCATGACTCCACATCAGGTGCTCAGTAGACCCTCGCACCACTCTACATCGGCCGCGAGGGTCTTCCGCTTGAGCCAGGACGGGTATGAGCGCCGCGCGGGACGAAGTCGCGAGCGCCGCCACGCGTCGGTCGTCTCGGGTTCAGGTGGACGGACCCGACCCCCGCTGAGGCCCGACGAACACGCCGCCCTCCACGACCCGGACCTCGAAGACGCGAAGCGGGCGCGGAGGACGGACGGCGTCGCTGACCGCCCGAACTGACGGCGGGAACGCGGTCCACTGCACGACGCTGCCGTCCGACAGATCGAAGCGGGAGCCGTGGAGCGGGCAGCGGACCACCGTGCCCTCGAGACGACCCCGCGAGAGGTCAGCTCCGACGTGCGGGCAGCGCGACTGCACCGCGAAGACCTCGTCACCGACGCGGGCGAGCAGGATGTGCTCCCCCGCCACCTCGATGCGCCTCATCGTCCCATCGGGAAGCTCTTTGAGCGTGATGACCTCGATGTAGTCCTCCATGCGACATCCCTTCAGTCGCGGCGCGAGGATCCGTGCGCCGCCGTCTCATCCGTTCTCGCGCTGCCCGAGGACCACGGACGCGCTCCGGACCGCCTGGGGCGGCGGCGCAACGTCAATCGACGACCGGCCCGTCAAGCGACCGCATGAGCGTGAACGTCGAACCGCGCCCGGTAGCGCTGTCTACGGTGATCGTTCCGCCGAGCGGAACCGCGGCAAGCGCAACGGCCGTCATCCACACCGGCACCACGAGCGCGCGAGACTGCTCCTCGGCGCCACGCGACACGAGACCCGTCTCCTGCACGCGGGACCTCCAACGACGCTCGGTGCTGTTGGCCGATCACACGAAGACGATACCAGACGGCGGCGCATGCGCGGTGCGGCCGCAGTCGACCTGCGACGCCGGGCCCCGCTATGATGGGTCCGCATCAGCCGTCGACCGAAGGGTGCGCGCCGCGTGGATCCGCGAGCAGGCCGTCACGTGTACCTCAACGGGAAGATCCTGCCCGCCGAACGTGCCGCGATCTCCCCGTTCGATGTCGGGCTGCTCCGCGGCTTCGGCGTCTTCGATCTCCTGCAGACGATCGACGGCCGGCCGGTCATGCTGCGCCCGCACCTCGAGCGGTTCCGGGCTTCGGCCGCGCTGATCGGCCTCGACGTGCCCGTCTCCGACGACGAGCTGTCTGCCGCTATCGACGAGCTGCTCGCACGGAACGGGCACGCCGAGGCGACGGTGCGGCTCGTACTCACCGGCGGCGTCTCGCCCGACGGCATGTCGTTCGACCGGAACGCGCCGACGCTCCTCATCCTCACCCACGAGATGTTCGCCGTGCCCGAGCGCTACTACACAGAGGGCGCGAAGCTCGTGACCCTGGAGCACCGGCGCGAGATCCCGGAGGCGAAGACCACCAACTACGTGACATGGCTTCGGATGCACGATGCCATCGACGCCGCGGGGGCCATCGATGTGCTCTACCACGATGGCGGTCTCATCTCCGAGGCGGCGACGGCGAGCTTCTACATCGTGCGGGAGGGACGGATCCACGCGCCGGACAGCGGCGTGCTGCCAGGCACCGTCGGCACCCTCGTGCTCGAGCGGGCGCGTGCCCGCTACGAGGTCGTGTTCGGACCGATCACGCTTGCCGACGCGCTCGCCGCCGACGAGGCCTTCATCACGTCGAGCGTGCGCGAGGTCGTACCGATCGTGCGGATCGACGACCGGGTCATCGGCGGCGGCGTCGTAGGGCCTGTGGTGACCCAGCTCATGCGCATCTGCCGCGAGGCGATGCGCGAGGCCCCGGACCCGTGCGACCCTCGTGCTCCACGTCTCGGCGGGTATAAAGCCCAGTAGCCTGCCGAAGGGAGCCGCACCGATGCCCCGACCGCTCTGGAACGGCGTGATCGGCTTCGGGCTCGTCACGATCCCCGTGTCGCTCTATCCCGCGACGACCGCCGAAGGCGACATCCGCTTCAAGCTGCTCCACGCGAGCGACATGCGGCCGATCCACAACCGCCGCACCGATGATCTCGAGCACGACGTCCCCTGGGAGGACGTGGTGCGGGCCTACGAACATGAGCCCGGGGAGTACGTCGTCATCACCGATGAGGAGCTCAAGGCCGCCAACGTCGAGGCGACGCGCTCGATCGACATCATCCACTTCGTCGACGCCGCCGAGATCGACCCCGTCTTCTACGACACGCCCTACTACATCGAGCCCGCCAAACCCGCACGCAAGGCGTACGCGCTCCTCCGGGAGACGCTCGACCGCAGCGGGCTCGTCGGCATCGCGCGGATCGTCATCCGCACGCGCCAGCACCTCTGCGCGCTCAGGACGGCCGGCCCCGCGCTCGTCGTTCAGACGCTGCGCTGGCCGTATCAGATCGCGGGTTCGGCGGAGCTCAGGCTCCCGGAGACCGGCCTCCGCGGCATCGACGTCTCCGACGCGGAGCTTGCGATGGCCGAGCAGCTCGTGGGCTCGATGCGCGCGGCGTGGAACCCGTCCTCGTACCGCGATAGCTACCGCGATGACGTGCGTGCGCTGATCGAGGAGAAGGTCCGCACGGGGATCGTCAGCGCCGCCGTCGAGCGGACGGCCGCGCACGCGGAGACCGGCGAAGTGGTCGACATCATGACGCTGCTCAAGCGGAGCGTCGAGCGTCAGAGACAGACCTCCGCCGGAGAAGCCGCGAAGCGGCGCACGAGCGGCTAGGATCGATGACGCTCGAGGACTATCGGGCGAAGCGCGACTTCACCGTCACGCCTGAGCCCCCCGGCGAGCCGGCGGGTGGCGAGGGGCGGCGCTTCGTCGTCCAGAAGCACGCGGCCTCGCGCCTCCACTACGACTTCCGGCTCGAGCTCGACGGCGTGCTGCTCTCCTGGGCCGTGCCGAAAGGCCCGTCGCTCGATCCACGCGACAAACACCTCGCGGTCCGCGTCGAGGACCATCCGGTCGAATACGGCTCCTTCGAGGGAACCATCCCCGCCGGAGAGTACGGAGGCGGGACCGTGGCGCTCTGGGACCGCGGAACCTGGGAACCCGTTGGCGACCCGCACGCCGCGCTCGCGAACGGCGACCTCAAGTTCACGCTGCGGGGAGAGAAGCTCACGGGCGGGTGGGTTCTCGTGCGCATGCGCCGGCGCGCCGAGGAACGCGGGCCTGAGAACTGGCTGCTCATCAAGCACCGCGACGGACACGCTCGCGAGGGCGGCGGCTCGGCGATCCTGACCGAGCGGCCGGAGTCCGTTGCGACCGGGCGGACGATCGAGGAGATCACCGAGGATCGGGCGGACGGGACGCGTATCGATCCAGCGGCGCTCGCGACACTGCCCGGAGCGCGGCCGGCCGAGCCGGGTGCCGGAATCGCGTCCCCGCAACTGGCGACGCGCGCCGACGCGCCGCCCGCGGGCGGCGACTGGCTCCACGAGATCAAGATCGACGGCTACCGCGCGATCGCGACGGTGCGCGACGGGCTGCCGGGTGTGCGTTCGCGTTCGGGCGTCGACTGGACGGGCCGCTGGCCACGGCTCGAGCGGGCGCTCGCCCGGCTCGACGCGACATCGGCAGTGCTCGACGGCGAGATCGCGGTCGATGCCGGCGACGGCCGCACCGACTTCGCGGCGCTGCAGACGGAGCTCGGCGCGGGACGCGATGAACGCCTCGTCTACCACGTCTTCGACCTGCTCCACCTCAACGGCTACGACCTCACCGGCGTCGCCCTGACCGAGCGCAAGGCTCTCCTGCGCGCGCTGCTCGGCGCCGCGCGCTCCGGTCCCCTGCGCTACCTCGATGACGTGCGCGGCGACGGGGCGGCGGTGCTGGCGGCCGCATGCGAACTCGGCCTCGAAGGCGTCGTGAGCAAGCGGGCCGACGCGCGCTACCGGCCGGGTGAGCGAGGGGACAGCTGGCGGAAGTCGAAGTGCGCCGAACGCCAGGAGTTCGTGATCGTCGGCTGGACGCCGCCCTCAGGCGCCCGCACCGGGCTCGGGGCGCTGCTGCTGGCGGTGAACGAGCCGGACGGCGGCCTTCGCTACGTCGGCAAGGTGGGATCCGGGCTCAGCGACCGGACGCTTCGCAATCTCGCCGCACGGCTCGCGTCGATCGAGACGGCGACGCCGCCGGTCGACCGGGGCGCGGCGCGCGCGCCCGCCGGCGCCCGGTGGGTGTCGCCGCGAATCGTCGCCGAGGTGAGCTTCACCGAGTGGACACGCGACGGCCACCTCAGGCACCCGGTGTTCCTCGGGCTGCGCGAGGACCGCGATCCGGCCGAGGTGCTTCGGGAAGCGCCCGGAGCGGCGCCGGCGCCGGGCAGCGCCGTGAAGCTGACGCACCCCGGGCGCGTGCTGTGGCCGGAGAGCGGCACGACGAAGCGGGATCTCGCGGACTACTACCAGGCGGTCGCGCCGCACATGCTCCCCTACGTGCTCGGGCGACCACTGTCCATGGTGCGATGCCCGTCGGGTGTGACGGAGCTCGGCGGATCCTCCGCACGCTCGAAGCGTCAGCCGTGCTTCTTCCACAAGCACCCGGGACCCGACTTCCCCGGTCCGTTCGGGCGCGTCGAGGTGCGGGAATCGGGCGGCCCAGGGGTGTACCTGCTCATCACGGAGGCCGCGAGTCTCGTCGCGCTCGCCCAGATGGGGGTGCTCGAGATCCACACCTGGGAATCACGCGTGCCCACCCTCGAACGGCCCGACGTCATGGTCTTCGACCTCGACCCCTCGCCCGAGACCGGGTGGGATGCGGTCGTCACCGCCGCGCGCCTCGTCCGCGGCGTGCTCGACGGCCTCGGTCTCACAAGCCTCGTCAAGACGACGGGCAGTTCAGGACTGCACGTGTGCGTGCCGCTCGACCCGATCCACGACTGGAGCGAGGTCAAGCGCTTCTCCCGCGCGGTCGCCGAAGCGATCGCGGCGCATGAGCCCGACCGCTACGTCGCGACGATGTCCAAGGCGAAGCGCGCCGGGAGGGTCTACATCGACTACGTCCGCAACTCCCGCGGGGCCACGTTCATCGCGCCGTACTCGACACGCGCGCACACCCGCCCCACGGTCTCGGTACCGCTGCGTTGGGACGAACTCGGCGGCCGGATCCGCTCGGACAGCTACGACATCCGCTCGGTCCGCCGTCGCCTGTCGCATCTTGAGGGCGATCCGTGGGCCGGGTTCTGGGAGATGCGTCAGCGCATCACGCAGACGATGCACGCCGAGATCGGCTCGACGCCCTAGGCGGCGCCGGCGGACGGCCCCGGCCGGAAGGACGGGCATGGAAGACCACGTCGCGCGCACCATCGAGCGAGACGTCCGAGCGCTCTGTGACCCCGGCGACCGGGATCTCGGCACGCCGCGGAACCGGGCGGCCACCGCCTACGTCGCCGGGCGGCTCGCCACCGCCGCCGCCGAGACCGGAACGATCAGGTTCGAGGTGCCCGAGTGGCGACCGGGCCGCGCGTCGGTGACCGCCACGGACGCTGTGCTCGCACTCCACCCGGGCCCCTTCTCTCCGGCGGTCGATGGCGCCGGACCGCTCGTACCCGTTGCCCGCGCTGACGAGCTCGCGGCATCCATCCCCCGGGATGCGGTGCTGCTCATACTCGGCGAGGCGGCGGCGACGCAGCTGACACCGCGCGGCTATCCGTTCTACAGCGACCCCGGGCACGCGGCGATCCTGGACGCGATGGAGGCACTGCGCCCGCTCGCGGTGCTGGCGGCGACCGGCACGAGTCCGATGACCGGCGGGATGTCCCCGTTCCCGCTCATCGAGGAGGTCGGCTTCAGTGCGGCCTCGGCGTACATGACGCCCGAGCAGGGAGCCCGGCTCGCCCGAAGCGCGGGTGAGCGGGTGTCCGTCTCGATCGAGTCCGAGGTCCGGCCGTCGCACGGGCTGCAGCCGTGGGGAAGAAGCCCGGGGCGGAGCGGGCGCCGCATCGTCGTGAGCGCCCACGTCGACTCCAAGCCGGGGACGCCCGGAGCGCTCGACAACGCCGCGGGCGTGGCAGTCATGCTGGCCGTCGCCGACCTGCTGCGTGGTGCCGATCCGTCGCACACGGTCGAGTTCGTGCCCTTCAACGGCGAGGACCACGTTCTCGCGCCAGGTGAGGTCGCATGGCTCGGCGCCAACGACAGCCTCGCCGACGTGCTGATAGCCATCAACGTGGACGCGCCCGGCTTGCCAGGCATGCCGAGCGCGTACTCCGCCTACGGAGTCGATGATGCCGCCGCAACCGTCCTCGCCGGGGTCGCAGCGCGCCACGCGGACGTGGCCGAGGGACCCCCGTGGCCGGCGAGCGACCACATGATCTTCGCGATGCGCGGCGTCCCCGCCATCGCGATCACCTCGGGGGACTTCGCACGCGCCGCGGGGGTGTACTCACACACGCCGAAGGACGTGCCCGCGGTGCTCGACTACGACCTTCTCGCCGGCACCGCGCGCTTCGTCGCGGACCTCATCGGGCAGGTCCCGGGTCCGGGGCCTGCACCACCAGCCCGTCCCTGACCTCCACCACCCGCTGTGCGCGGGCGGCGATCTCGAGACTGTGCGTGACCATCACGATGGTCCTGCCCTGCGCGTGAAGCCCGTCGAGTATGTCGAGCACCTCGGATTCGGCCGCCGAGTCCAGGTTGCCCGTCGGCTCATCGAGCAGCAGCACATCGGGCCCGTTCGCCAACGCACGCGCGATCGCGACGCGCTGCATCTGACCGCCGCTGAGCTCGTTTGCCCGGGCGTGCAGCTTGTCATCCAGGCCGACCGACGCCAGCAACTCCAGTGCTCGTGTCCGGTGTCCGCGCGGCGAGGCGCCGGCGAACATCATGGGCAGTTCGACGTTCTCCAGAACGGTAAGACCCCGGAGCAGGTTGAAGAACTGGAAGACGAATCCGACCCGCTCGGCCCTGAACCGCGCGAGGCGGGCGTCGCTCATCTCGTCGAGCCGCTCTCCAAGGACCTCGACGGAGCCGGACGTCGGGCGGTCGAGTCCTCCGAGGAGGTGGAGCAGCGTGCTCTTGCCGTGTCCCGAGGGACCTATGATGCAGCTGAACGTCCCGGCCGCTATCTCGAGATCGACGCCGCGCAGCGCCGCGGTCGGCACGCTTCGGCCGTTGTAGGTCTTGTGCACATCGCGAACGATGATGGCGTTACTCATATGCGATCGCCTCCACGGGCGAGAGTCGGGCGGCGCGCCAGGCCGGATAGAGTCCGGCCAGCACGGCGATCAGGACGGCGCCGGCGAGGATGGCCGCCATGTCGGCCACAGGCGGGATCGCTTCGACCCGCGCTCCGCCCACGAAGGCCGTGAACTCGTTCTGCGCGATGAGCGGCGTGATGACGTGAGACGCCGCCGAACCGACGATCAGCCCAACGAGACCGCCGATGACGCCGTACGCGGCTGACTCCATCATGAACAGGCGGAAGATCCGGACGTTCGCGCCGCCGAGCGACTTGAGGATGCCGATCTCGCGGCGCCGCTCGAGCGCGGCCATGAGCATCGTGTTGACGATGCCGAAGGCGGCCGTGAGCACCGCGACGGCGGCGATCACCTTGAGCGTGGTGCCGACGGAGTCGACGACGCTCAGCACCGAGGCGAGGAGTTGACGGTCGGAGATCACGGCCACGTTCGCGGCATCCGTGACGCGCTGTGCGTAGAGGTCGAGCTGTGTGATATCCGAGACCCTGACCGCCAGGAACGACACGCGGCCGTCGGTCTCGTAGACCTCGTGAGCGACATCGAGCGGGATGAAGAGCACGCCATCGTCGCCGGTGCCGGTCGGCTCCATGACGCCGGCCACCGTGAACGGGGTCCCTCGCAGCACGACCTCGTCCCCGATCGACAGCTCGAACGATTCGGCGATCGCCGAGCCCGCGAGGATGCCCTGCCGCCCCGCGCCCGGCATCTCGCCCGCGGCAAGCGTCCAGCGCTTCGCCTTCGCGGTCGCTTCGAGACGCGCCCCGGTCACCGGGACCGGTTCGTTATCGATAGCTGAGCCGACCGTGAGATACGGCAGGACCGTGATGCCGTCGATCGCCTCGATCGCCTCGATCTCACCGGCGGGGATGGCGTCGGGCAGCTGGTTGCCCGAGATCACCTTGACCTGCTCGTACGCGCACCAACCCTTCGGCGTGACGATGAGATTCGCGCCAAGGTCGTTCGCCTGGCGCTCGATCTGCGCGCGCAGGCCGGTCCCGAGACTCATCATCACGACGAGCGCGGTTATGCCGACGGTGATGCCGGTGAGCGTGAGTGCGAACCTGCTGCGGCTGCCAAAGAGGTTGCGAACGACCAATCGCAGTTCGTTCACGATTCCCCCTAACGCTTCGAGATAAGCGTCGTGGAACCGCGAAGCACGCGGTCGACATCGAAGTAGAGACCCTCGGGCGAGGACTTGATCTCGCCCTCCACGAGGACGACCTCCTCGAGCGCCGGGAGCGCGCCCTGATACAGGGCGCCGCCCGGGCTCGGCGCGCCTTCGGTCGGAAGGAAGAGCGGCAGCAGCCCCGCCGAGCCGCACGGCACGAGTCCGCACGTCGCGTACTCGGCCTCATCGATCAAGACGATGCTCGAGGTGGCAGCGTCCACGTTCTGAACGACGCCTTTGACCGCGATCGTTCCGGTGAAGGCGGCCGGGTCGGCAGTGACGGCGTTGACGCCGAGAGCGTCGCTGGTCGCCGCGGCGCACCCCGCCATGAGCGCGGTGAGTCCGAGGATGACGATCAGGGTGAGCGCGCGCGAGGCGCGCGTGGCATGTGGTGTCACGTCTGTGCTCCGTTCGTGATGATCGACTGGACGCTGGCGCGTCGGGATCGAGACAGGTGGCGCGGATACGTCTCAGATGATCAGCCGCGAGCACAGTACGGGGATGTCCGACGCAGCCTCGGACGTGACGACATGACATCGACCCGGCGCGAGTTCGTCGCCGGTGACGATCACAGGTCCGAACAAGCCGGACACCGCGGCAACAAGCACAGGGGTCACCTGCTGCGCGGGCGCGTCGTCGGGACAGCTGATGCAGACCGGCTGCGGGCAACCCGCGGCCATCACACTGAAAGCCAGCAGCATCGACAGCGCGGCAACGTACGTGATGTCGGACAGGCGCTTCGTCACGCGACCTCGTCGGATCGAGCGGTCATCGCCCGGATGGTAGCAGACGGCGTGCCGAAGCCGCGCGCCAGCGTCCCGGATGAGGACTCGACCTTCACCGTGCGCCTGTCCGCGGCGCAGCGGGATCCCGCGGCCCGATCGCGCCGAAGACGGTCTCGGCGATCAAGCGAGCGCCCGCCGCGTCCGGATGCACCCCGTCGAACCTGAACGCCTCCGGGTGGCCGACCGTCGCCGCGTACACATCGATGAGCCCACACCCGAGCTCCTGTGCCACGCCAGCGACCCCTTCGCGGATCTGCGCCAGCGCACGCTCGTCCATCCCGTAGCGGACCTGCTTGCCGCGCCCGAGCCGGAACAGCGCGGGCGGCGTCAGCAGCCACACGGCAGGATCGGACTCGAGCGACAGGTAGCGGCCGACCAGCTCGGAGTAGTCGCTCACGAACGGGTCACGTCCCTTCCAGTTGTCGCCGCGGCAGTCGTTCGTGCCGAGCATGATGAGCGCCACATCCGGCCGGAAGCGGGCGCTCTCATGGAACGCCCGGCTGTTCCAGTACGGCAGGTCCGCGGACCGCTGCGCCGCATGCCCGTTCACGCCGAAGTCGGCCACGGTGAAAGCATCGCCGAGCATCGCCTGCAGCCGCACCGGATACGAGTTCCTGTGGCGGCGCCACACGAAGGTCCCGCGCGTGATGCTGTCGCCGATGCACGCGACCGTGCGCACAGCGCCCACTACGGGCACGTCTCGTCGCCGGAACCCCCGAACTCGTCGTTCAGTTCGCTCACGGCCCGCTCGAGGTCCTCGGCCGTCCGCATCGAGGTCGCCGTCGGGTAGGTGGTCGTCACGAAGTGCTGGGCGTACGGGAAGACGGCGATCTCGAACGGCTCGGAGTCGAGCATCCCCCGGCCGAACGTGTTGGCGCAGAGCGAGATGGCGTCGAGCGGCAGCTTCAGCGCACGTCGCATCTCGCCGGGATCGAAGATGAGGCCGAACGGCTTGGTCGACCGCTGCAATTCGCCGCCGTAGTCGACCGAGAGGTTCCCCTCGACCCAGACGCGCTGATCGAGCGCGGCGGGCACCCCGCGCGTGATATCAGCGACGAGCGCAAGGCTGTTCCCGGTCCGCGGGCTCGCCATGTCGATGATCACCTCGCCGAGGTATGACGTCGTGACCACCGAATGCGAAGCGCTGGCCAGCCGGAATCCGCTGCTCGGGTCGTAGCTCGGCGCGTTGCTCTCGTACTCCTCGATGATCCACGAGAGGAGTCCGGTCTCACCGTTCTCGGCCATGAGGTAGAACTCGATCCGGCTGCCCCAGAAGACGTTTGTGTGCACGTTGGACGCGCTCACGATCGCGCAGAGGCGCCCCGGAGTGTCTTCGAACATCGCCGAGGGGTGCAGCCGGTAGCCCGGCGGCAGCAGGCGTTCAGCGGCTGCCATGTCGACGATCTCGAAGGCGAGGAAGACCGCGTACGGCTCGACGACGAAGGTCATGTACGGGTCGGTCCGCGACCCGCGATCGACGATGTACTGCTGAAGCCATCGCGGCAGCGCGCGCAGGATCGGCATCCCCCCGACCCGGGTGGCCACCGTCGCTGGCACGACGGACTTCTCGGTGTTCCATATGTAGCGTCTCAGGTCGCTCGGCCGCATGACTCGGCGCCTCCTTGAAGTGACGCGCTCGGGGTCTCGCGCCGAGCATACCAGCTCACCTCGCTCATCCCGCCGAAAGCGATGGACCAGATCAGCGAGTCGATGGGCGAGCACGGCATGTCGATCGACTTCAACAACCTCAAGCCGGAGGACATCGAGGATCTCATCAGGACCCTGCGCGAGATGGAGGTCAACGTCCGGTCGGGTGACGGAGACGACATCCGCGTCTTCTGCGCGTGAGATGACCGGCCCGCCGTGCGTCGCTCAGAACGTGAAGCGACGGCCCTCGGCGAGCTGAGCGAGCGGGTAGAACGTGCCCCGCCAGTACACGCCGCCGCGCCGGTGCGCGAGCCATGTCGAGCGGAGCATCGCGTACGCCATGATCGCGAAGCCGAGCGGCCACGCGAGGCCTGGAGCCCACTGCCGCGTGTTCACCCACACGGCGACGCAATCGCCGGCCGTGTACGCCACGATGGTGACAGCGGCGAGTGCGCGCAGCCAGTCCGGGCCGAGGGCGAGCGCGACCGCGGGCGCGGTCAGCACCGCGCCGAGGACCGCGAAGACGCCCGCGAACAGCGCGAACGGGTAGGCGGCCGTCGTGCTGCCGTTCTTCTCGATGCCGCGAACGAGCTCGGCGACCGACCGGTAGATGGCGACGCTCGCGAACTCACGTCCGTCGACCATCTCGACCGTGCCGCCGGCTCGCTTGACCATCTGGGCGAGCGCGACGTCGTCGCCGGTCTCCATCCGGATGTGTTCGAAGCCCGGCGTACGCTCGAAGGCGTCGCGGCGCACGAGGTTGAAGGCGCCCGAGCCGATAACGGCGCGGCTCCTGGGGTCGCGGATCGCGCGCGGGTCGGCGAGCACGGCGAGTCCGCGCATGAAGACCGCCCACACGGTGTCCACGAGGAAGCTTCCGTTGCGGAATGCCGGTACGACGGCGAGCAGGTCGACGTCGTGCGTGAGCGCGTGCGCGATTGCCGCTCGGACGGCGCCGGGCCGGACCGCCACGTCGCCGTCTGAGAACAGCAGCCAGTCGCCGGACGCCCGTTCGTACCCGCGCGCGAGCGCGTGCACCTTACCGAGCCACCCCTCGGGCAGCTCATCGATGCGGACGTACGTGAAGCGCGGGTCGCCCGCCGCGGCGGCGACGGCACGGTCGCCCGTCCCGTCGGTTGAGCGGTCGTCCACCAACACGACCTCGAGCGCCGGGTAGTCGTCGGCGAACCGTGAGGCCACGGCGCCGCCAACGGCGCGAGCCTCGTCGCGGGCCGCCATCACGACCGAGACCGTCGGCCACGCGGCGGGCTCGGGCGCCCCGGTCGACAGCGAGCGGAGCCCCGAGAGGTTGCGGAAGAAGAGCGCGGTCTCGGCGAGCAGCGCCACGCAGCACAGCGCGAGTGCGGGTATGAGGACGGCTTCCATGCCTCGGTTATCGGCAGGGCGGAGTCTGGCGACAACCCCGGCGCACGACGGTCACGACATCACGGTGATACGCGTGGCGCGGCGAACGGCCGCGGGATCCCGATGCTGCGAGGGAGAGCGCCGCCCTTCACGTGTTTCGGGGAACAATCTCACCAGCCGGAGAGGGAGAGGGGCTCGATGGGTGCGTCCGGGGGCGGACAGCGCAGACGCCGCGAGGGGTTCCTTCCCGGCTGGGGACCGGCCCTGCTCATCGCGCTGATCGCACTTCTCGTCTGGTACTCCGGCGGGCAGGCCTCAGCGCAGTCACGCACGGTCCGCGTCGGCGTCTACGAGAACATGCCGAAGGTCTTCACCGATGAGAGCGGCCAACCCTCGGGCATCTTCATCGACCTTCTGAACGAGATCGCGAGGGACGAGGGCTGGAAGCTCGAGTATGTCCCCGGCTCCTGGGACGAGGGCCTCGCCGCCCTCGAGCAGGGTCGGATCGACCTCATGCCGGATGTCGCGTTCACGGAGGAGCGCGCCACGAGGTTCGACTTCCACCGGACGCCGGTGCTGGAATCCTGGTCGTACGTATACGCCGCGCCCGATCAACGTTTCGACCGGATCTCGCAGCTCAGCGGGAAGCAGATCGCGGTGCTCAAGGGGTCTATCCAGGAAACCGTCTTCGCGCAGATGTCCGACAGCTTCCGGCTGGGGGCGACCATCCTCCCCGCCGAGTCCCTGAAGGAAGCGTTTGAGATGGCATCGGACGGGCGCGCGGACGCCGCGATAGCGAACCATCTGTTCGGTGAGTACTTCCGCGGCACGTACGGACTCACACGGACGCCGATCGTCTTCAACGCTTCGCCTCTCCACTTCGCCGCGCCGAAGGGACGCAACGCGGATCTGCTGCAGACGATCGACGCGCACCTGAGCGAGTGGCTGGGGCAGCCGGACTCCGCCTACTCGGACATCCTTCAGCGCTACACCGCCGGCGAGGCGCAGGCCCGGCTCTCCCGCACGGTGCACCTGGCGCTCTTCATCGTGGGCGGGCTCCTCCTCATCTCGGCCGTGATCATCCTGCTTCTGCGCTGGCAGGTGCGGGTTCGTACCGCTGACCTGGTAGGGACGATGCGCGAGCTGGACCGGCAACGGATGCTGCTTGATTCGGTGATGAGGAGCACGACCGACGCGGTGTTCGTGAAGGACCTTGAGGGGCGCTACTTGATGGTCAACCCCGCCGTCGAGGCCTCCGCGGGCACGAGCGCAGACGGGATTCTGGGGAAGTCAGACGCCGATCTCTATGACGCGCGAGACGCGGCGGCCTTCGCCGAGGCGGACGCGGCCGCCCTCGCGGCGGGCAGGACGAAGACGTTCGAGGACCAGGTCGTCATGCCCGATGGTTCGGTGGTCACCTACCTCGCCACCAAGGGCCCGGTCTTCGACGCTGACGGCAAGGTGTACGGGGTCTTCGGAATCTCCCGTGACATCACCGAGCGCAAGAAGGCCGAGGAGGAGATACGTCAGCTCAACGCGGAGCTCGAACAGCGCGTCGAGGAGCGTACCCGGCAGCTTCAGGAGGCCAACAAGGAGCTCGAAGCGTTCTCGTACTCCGTGTCGCACGACCTGCGCGCCCCCCTGCGCCACATCAGCGGTTTCGTCGATCTCCTCATGCGGCGATCCAAGGGTGGACTCGACGAGAAGACACAGCACTACCTGGATTCGATCGCCTCGGCGACCAGCGAGATGGGCGAGTTGATCGACGACCTGCTGCAGTTCTCCAGGACGAGCAGAGCGGAACTCAAGTTCGCCGACATCGACATGCATGCCGCGGTGGAGCACGCCATCGCGTCGCTGTACGACGATGTTCAGGGGCGCGAGGTCGAGTGGGTGGTGTCGGAGCTGCCGGTGGTGACGGGTGATCTTGCCACCCTTCGTCAGGTCTGGGGGAATCTCCTGGACAACGCGGTGAAGTACACGCGGGGCAGGTCGCCCGCGCGGATCGAGGTCGGATGCGAGGAGACGCCGGACGAGACCGTGTTCTTCGTCCGTGACAACGGCGTCGGTTTCGACATGCGCTACGCGGGCAAGCTGTTCGGTGTGTTCCAGCGGCTCCACGCCTCCGCGCAGTTCGAGGGAACAGGGGTCGGGCTGGCGAATGTGCGGCGAATCGTCGACCGGCACGGCGGCCGAACGTGGGCCGAGGCAGAAGTCGACCGCGGGACGACGATCTTCTTCTCGCTACCGAAGAGAAAGGCCGTTTGATGCTCGACCTGAAGACGATCTTGCTCGCGGAGGACAACCCGATGGACGTCGAGCTCACGCTCGAGGCCCTCGCGGACCACAACCTCGCCAACTCCGTGGTCGTGGTCAACGACGGCGTCGAAGCGCTCGAGTTCCTCCGGCGAGAGGGCGCGTTCGCCGACAGGGCGCCCGGCAATCCAGCGGTGCTGCTGCTCGACCTCAAAATGCCGAGGATGGACGGCCTCGAGGTGCTGCGCGAAGTCCGAGGAGATCCTGATCTCAAGACGCTCCCGGTCGTCGTGCTGACGTCGTCGCGAGAAGAGAGCGACCTCGCGGCGGCCTATTCGCTCGGCGTGAACGCGTACGTGGTCAAGCCGGTGGACTTCTCCGATTTCATCGATGCGGTGACGAAGCTGGGGGTGTTCTGGGGGTTGCTGAACGAGCAACCGCCGAGGACGGTGACCCGGGATGGCTGACGAGCGGGAGGTCGTCGGCGCGCTGAGGTTCCTGTGCCTGGAAGACGTGCCGGCCGACGCGGAGCTCATGTGCGAGCTGCTCAATGACGCAGGATTCATAAGCGAGATGAGCGTCGCCTCGAACCGCCAGGACTACGTCGAGCTGCTCGAACGCGGGGGCTGGGATCTGATCCTGGCAGACTACACGCTCCCCGACTTCGACGCCACCGCGGCGCTGGACATGGCGAAGGAGCGCTGCCCGGACACGCCGTTCATCTGCGTCTCGGGGACGATAGGTGAGGACAGGGCGGTCGAGCTGCTGAAGCAGGGAGCGACCGATTACGTGCTGAAGGACCGCATGAGCAGGCTCGCCTTCGCGGTCCTGCGAGCGCTTGAGTCCGCGCGGAGGCAGCGCGAACGGAGAGCGAGCGATGACTTCAACCGCCTCCTCGTGGAGAACATGACCGACGTGCTGTGGGTCATGGATGCCGAGACACACGAGTTCACCTACGTCAGCCCGTCCATCGAGCGCCTGCGTGGCTACACGCCCGAAGAGGTCATGGCGACGTCCCTGGACGCCTCGCTCACGCCGGAGCAGATCGAATGGGCACACGAGGTCGTGAGGAAGCGCATCGAAGCGTTCCTCGCGGGTGATCCAGCCGCGGTGGTCACGACCTATGAGATAGAGCAGCCGTGCAAGGACGGGTCGATCGTCCCGACCGAAGTGACCTCGACGATCCGTCACAATGATCGGGGCGGCTTGGACATCATCGGCGTCACGCGTGATATCTCCGAGCGCAGGCGTGCGGAGGCGGAGGTTGCGCAGTACCGCGCCCACCTCGAGGAGCTTGTGGAGGAGCGGACGGAGGAACTGAGGCAGGCCAATACCCGTCTCGAGGAGGCCAGTCGCGCCAAGAGCGACTTCCTCGCGTTCATGAGCCACGAACTGCGCACCCCGCTCGGTTCCATCATCGGGTTCTCACACGTCATGCTCACGGGCCTGACGGGCGATCTGAACGAGGAGCAGCTCCGTCAGATCGGGATGATCAACGCCTCGGCCGAGCGTCTTCTCCAGCTCGTGAACGACATCCTCGAGCTGTCGAGGGTCGAGGCCGGCGGGATGGAGGCAGTGGCCGCCCTGTTCGATGCGCGTGCGGTCGTCGAGGACATCGCCGCGAACGTGGCCGTGCAGGCCGAGGAGCGGGGCCTGGTCCTGAAGACGGACACTCCGGGTTCGCCATTCAGTCTCACATCGGATGAGCGTCTGTTCAGGCAGATCGTCCTCAACCTTGTCGGCAACGCGATCAAGTTCACGGACGAAGGCGAGGTCAGCATCGAGCTGTCGGAATCGGACGATTCGGCGGTCGTGATCGTCAGGGACACCGGGAGGGGCATCGCGCCCGAACACCTGCGGGACATCTTCGACGAGTTCTGGCAGGCGAGGGCGGCGGAAGCGCCCGGCGCGGGAGGGACCGGTCTCGGACTACCCATCTCGGCCAGGATGGCGGTGCTGCTCGGAGGCTCGTTGACGGTCGAGAGCACCGTTGGATCCGGATCGGCGTTCACGCTCCGGATCCCTAAGGCCCTGCGCGCGTAGACGGGGCGGCAAGGGTCCTCAACACGCTGCGAGCGCTACGAACGGTTCTCGTGTGGCATGAACACGAGGTGCGCGGGGTCGAAGCGCAGCGTGACACGCGTGCCGGCTGGAATCGGGAGCACCGAGGGCATGAGAGCATGAAGCCGCTCGCCGTTCGCGAGCTCGAGAGCGTACAGGATGCTCCCTCCGAGGAACTCGGCACCGCAGATCACGCCCGCGCCGTTCACGTCCGGGACGATGGTCACGTCGTCGGGTCTGATCATCAGCTCGCCTCGCGTGACGCTCCCCACCGGCCGTTCGTTCGCCGGGAACTCTCCGAGGCTGGTGTGGATCCGCCCGTTCGTGATCTCGGCCGGAAGGAAGTCCGCCTTGCCGGTGAGCTCGGCCACGTACCGGTTGACGGGATAGTGGTAGACATCGTAGGCGACCCCGACCTGGTCGAGGCGTCCGTTGTTGAGAAGCCCGACGCGGTCCGAGAGCGAGAACGCCTCCTCCCGATCGTGTGTCACGAGGATGGTGGTCGTCCCGCTGGCCTTCAGGATCGCACGCGTCTCCTCGCGAAGCGAGGCGCGCAGCTCGGCATCGAGGTTGGAGAACGGCTCGTCGAGGAGGATGATCCGGGGGGACGGAGCGAGAGAACGAGCGAGGGCGACTCGTTGCCGCTGGCCGCCCGAGAGCTCGTGAGGGTAACTCCCGCTAAGTCCCACGAGCCCCACCAAGTCGAGGAGGTCCGCGACGCGCGAGTCTCTGGGCTGGCGCGGCATCGAGTGGATGCCGAAACCGATGTTCTCAGCGACCGTCATATGCGGGAAGAGAGCATAGTCCTGAAAGACCACGCCGACCTGACGTTCCTCGGGCGGCACCACTCGCGTCCGGCTGGAGACCTCGGTCCCGCTGATAGCGATAGTGCCGGAGGTAACCGAGTCCAGTCCTGCGATAAGACGTAGCGTCGTCGTCTTGCCGCACCCCGAAGGCCCCATCAGCGAGAAGAACTCCCCGTGCTCGATGGAGAGAGTCA
>CAYYLR010000017.1:0-21028 GCA_964472485.1 uncultured Coriobacteriaceae bacterium | reverse complement strand
CGCGAGGCGCCGCCAGCGCTCCCACATCTCGCGGTGGGCCGGCGCGTGGCCGGCCCGCTGAATCCTCTCCCCCTCGCAACGCTCACATCAGCGCAACAAACGCGGGTCCCAATCGGGTGCGTCAGCGCGCAACTCCACCGACGGATCGTCGGTGCGTACATCGATGTAGCCGAACGACGCGCCCGCCATCGCGATGAGGCCGAACGCACCGTCTCCGAGCAGCGCATTGTAGACGTGCGTGATCACCGGCCTGCCGTCGCAGACGACCGTCACCACGTTGCCGACGAGCGTGACACCCAGCACGCGCGCCGTGCCCGAAGGCGCGCTGTACGCCACCGCGGCATCGATCACGAACTGACCGCGGCGGACGTGCCCGAGGATGACCCGCGACGCTTTCGCATCCACCATCGCGAACTTGAAGTCGTCGGAATCGTAGTAGTCGAACACGATGCCCGCCGAACCGGACGTCCGCACATCGGACTGGATCCGTAGGATGTACGCCGGATCGATCGCGACGCGTGAGAGCGCCACCGCGTAGCCCGTTACGTTGGCAACGACGGCCTCGCCGCCGGAGACGGTCCACGATCCCGAAGAGGGTGCCGAGACGAGCCTTGACGGGTCGCTATCGAACTCGGCTCGCGCCGTGTAGCTGATCGCCGGTGGCAGGATCTGCACGCCCACGTTGTCGATGCGCGCGCGGGCGTTGTTCGCGCCGAGTCCGACCATGCCTCGGTTCAGCAGGGTCGCGAACCCGTCAGCGTCCACGTGCGACGCGAACGTGTACGCGAAGAGCTGCTTGCCGTCCACAGCCACGGTCACGTACGTTCCATTGACCGACACGAGAAGGCGGTAGTCGGTGTCCGGCCTGAGCTTGGTGGGCGTCTGCGCCACGACCTTCCAACCGCTCGCATCCCGGTAGCCGAGCTCGATCTTGTCGTTCGAGATGTTGATGCCGGCAAACTTGAAGTCCGTCGGACTCCGGTAGTCGAAGATCAGGTACGCGTTGGCCTTGTAGCCGCCGATCGGCTTGGCGGCGTTGATCGTCGCCTGGATCTCGTAGTACCGCGGCAGGTAGCTGTCGACGTAGAACACGCTGACCGCGTCCGCCCCGATGACCTCGGGGGCCACCTCCAGCCGTCCGCTCCTGACGCTCCAGGTACCGGAGTCGGGCGAGAAACCCTGCGCGGTCCCGTCATTGAACGTCGCTGAGCGCAGGACATCGCGCGGTCCGCCAGGGATGTTGCCGGCCTGCGGATCGTCCGGGGCGCCCGTCTGATCGTGCCAATCGGCATCCTTCTGGAGCACCAGTCCCATCTCCCCCTCAGGCTCACCGTTGCGTGCACCGGAGGCTCCGGTGTCGCCTGTGCGCGTCGGGTCGATTCCCTGGGAACGCGAGAGCGCGTAGAGGAACTCGGGCAGCTGAGGCTGCAGCGTCCTGCTGACGGTCGCAATGCCGTACGGCGCGAACGGCACGATGTAGCTGTTGAACTCTCCCACCCAGTCGATCAAGCGATCGCCACCCGTGTTCGCGATGAGCACATCCCGGCCGGCTCCGCCGTACGCGCGATCCTCATACGACGGGTGCGTGTCGGTCCCGCGGTTCGTGCCGCCGAGCGTGTCGTGGTCGTCGTCAGCGTTGAGCAGATCGTCGCCGTAACCGCCGTACAGCGTGTCGCGGCCCGTCCCGCCGACGATCCAGTCATTGCCGAGGTCGCCGAAGATGGCGTCGTCGCCGTCGGTCGCCTTGCTGCCGTACGTTGCGTCGGCGACGAGCGGTCCCTCGTTGGCCGCGAAGTTGAGAAGGAATCCCGCGACCTTCCGCCACGGATCGTACTCGTCGTAGTTCGCGAACTCCCCCGTCTTGTGCATGCCGTAGGCGAGAACGTTGCCGGGGTTGAACGGAGCGGCGAAGAAGCTCGGGAGCGCTTCGGCACCCGACATCGCATCGTCGCCAGCTCCGCCGTGAAGGAAGTCGGAGTCCAGGCCGCCGTAGATGATGTCGTCTGCACGCAGTGGCCGGTGCAGCGGATCCTGGAACGTGTTGGTGGCGCTCGTCGGCTGCAGGTTGAACGGCTCGAGGTTAACGGTCTTCTTGAGCGCCCCTGCGGGGTTCAGTGTCGCCGTCTGGATCTTGCCGGGTGTGTAGATGAACTCGTTCAGGACATCGCCGTTGGAGTACTTCGTGTCAGGATCGCTCGCGCGAAGCGGCTGGATGCCGAACAGCGGTTCCCCGTACGTGGCGCTGTTGCGGCTCGTGAGGATGCGGCCGTCGTCACCGAGAACGCCATCCTGTCCCGTACCGCCACTGATCCAGTCGTTCCCCCAGCCGCCGACGATGTCGTCATCACCAGCGTCGCCGAAGGCCACGTCGTCGCCAACCATGCCGTAGATCGCGTCGTCGCCGCTCTCACCGTGGATCTCATCGGCGGCGCCGATGTCGCGAACCGCATCGGCGGGACGGTAGTCGGGTCCGCCGGGCGTGTAGTCGAGCAGGCGGATCGCGCGCGGGATGATCCTGAGACCACCCGCGTACGTGTCGTAGTTGAACGTCCGGTAAGAGCTCGCTCCCGATGCGCCGACGACCACGACCCGGTAGATGTCCGCGTTGTCGCCGGCGATCGAGTCCGCATCGCGCGCGTGGCTCGGGTCGCCGTACGTGTTGCGGGCGATCTGAGTGCCGGAGCCGCCGAGGATCATGTCCTCGCCATCCGGGCGCCGGTCGGGCGTCGTGAGGCTGAACAGGCTCGAGCTGCCGCCGATGATGTCGTCCTGGCCGAGGTTGCCGAAGATCGTGTCCGACCCGCCGTTGCCTTCGATGTAGTCGTCACCGTCGGTCGCGGCATCGGCCGAGTACACGAGCGTCAACGTACCGTCGGGCAGTCGCCTCGCGGACACGCCTTGCCCGTCGTAGACCCTGCCGGCGATCGAACCGTCGCCCTGTATGGTGTCGCTTCCGAGCTGGCCGAAGATCATGTCGTCGTGCGGCCCGCCCGCGATGTAGTCGTCGCCGAACCGGCTCGACGGCGAGGTCGCGTGGTAGGTGTCGTGGTGCAGCAGCGTCATGTCCCAGTTGGCCCACACGGCCGTGCCGGTGAGCGCCGGTGCGATCCTCGGCTGCGCGCCGACGACCACGTTGCCGCGCGCGTCGTACACCACACCGCTATCAGTGCGGTACCGCGGATCGGTGAAGTCGCTGTAGGTTGTTCGCCGGTCGAGCACGACGTTGTCGCCGAAGATGAGGTCGTCGTTCTCGCCGCCGTCGAGCACGTCACCGTACGCGCCGCCGATCAGGACGTCTTCCCCGCTGCCGGCGAACACAGTATCGGCGCCGCCGAGAGCGTCATCGGTGACCGTCACGTAGAGCGGATACTGCGTCCGGTGCGTGAGCGCACCGAGCATGTTCACGTCGACCGTGCCGAGTCGCGCCTCGCCGAAGTCCCCGAGAACGAGGTCGTCGCCCGCACCGCCGAGGATGAAGTCGCCGCTCGTTCCGCCGAAGATGATGTCGTCGGCGCCGCCGCCGCTGATGAAGTCGGTCCCTCCGAACGCCGGGTCGAGCGTGAACGCGCGATCGAGCGTGAACGGATCACCGTCGTAGATGCCGCCTGAGAGCTGGAACTCCATCCGGCCGTTATCGCCGAAGATGACGTCCGGCCCGTCGGAGGGTGCCGCGGAGAAGCTGTCACCCATGATGACGTCGGCATCGGCGCCGCCGATAATCAGGTCGGCGCCCGCGCGTCCGTAGATCGTGTCCCTGCCGCCCACGGAGCGGTCGCGCGACATCACAAGCGTCGGCGCGCGGACCTCGCCGTCGGTCTGGTTCTCGGGCAGGATCGGTATCCGCCACGTGCTCTCCGTGCCCTCACGGTACGGGATCGGGTCGAAGGCTCCGCGAAGCGTGAGCGTGCTTGCGTCGTAATCCAAGATGAACAGGAACTGGCCGAAGCCGGGACCGTTGACGGTCTGAAGCTCGCACCCGGTCAGCACGCCGTCGAGCATCCAGGATGCGAACGGCGTTCCCTGAGACGTGAGCGTCGAGAGCCACTCCTCCATGGGATCCGGTGGACCGACGAGCGTCGCGGCACCCGCCGTGTGTCCGGTGATCTCCGCGCGGTCTACGCCGAGGCGGGTCACGAGTCGACCGCCCTCGTCGTAGTAGTCCACCCGGCCGAGGTCACCGAACAGGATATCGTCGGCCGATCCGCCGGAGATCACGTCGTCGCCTTCGGATCCGAACACGACGAGCGGTATCGTCGACACGCTGCCATCGATCACGTCGTTGCCACGCTGCCCGTTGACCGCGATCGGACCGTCTTCGAGCCACATCACGAAGGTATCGCCGGCCGCCGGTACGAGCGGAACCCCGCCTTCGCCGATCTCCCAAGGCGCCGAGAGCGACAGCGTGTCGGCGGTGTTCGCGATGACTTCGCGACGCGTGCCCTTCAGATCGCCAGAGGTGATCTCGAACAAGAAGCCTCTCAGCGCGTTCGGCGCGTAGGATGCTCCGGCCACCCTGAAGGTGGCGCCGGCGCTACCCGCCGCCGCGGCGCCTGTGTAGCGCGTGCTGGAAACGGCGATGGTCACCTGGTCATCACCCTCACCGGTGTTGACCATCGTCCAGGTCTGGAAGTCCGTGCGGTGGTGCGTGTTCTCGATGACGAAGGTGTTGTGGCCCGAACCGAGGTTGACCTCGACGACTTCAAGGCCGCCGTAGGTGACGCCGCCTGGCTGGAGCGTGCGCCCGATCACGAGGTCGCCGCCCATCTGCAGGCCGGTGAGCCGCTTGGCCGCGAGCCGAGTCACGAATTCGGCCACCGTGCCGTTACCCTCGAAGCCCACGGTCGTGAGGTTCTGGATGCGCCCGGACGAGTCCGCCACGCTGTCCTCGTCGTACACGAACATGAAATCGACGCACTTGGACTCATCGACGAAGAAGTTGAGGCTCTCTCGCGTGATCGTGTAGAGCGTCGGATCGGCCGGGTCATCCGTCCGGATGACCGCTCCCTTGGGCAGCAGATACGGCGCGTTGAGCGTGAGGATGAGCCGCCCGGGGTTGGACGGGTCGATGTCGGCGTCCACGATGAGCTGGAACTTGTCGATCGCCGGACCGGACGTGATCTCAAGCGTCCGGTAGAGGAGCTTCGTGATGTCGCCGTCCTCGATCCCCGCGAGTTCGAGCGCGTCCGCGAGCGTCACGGTAGCGGTGACGACGCCGGTGAGAGCACCGACGTTGTACGCGACGAGCGCCGCGGACGGCTCCTTCTTGTTCATCTCACCCGGGAGCAGCTGCGCGCGCATGTCGATCAATGACCCGCTGCCGCCCGCGCCTTCGACGTAGACCGGCCCCTGGATGCCCGCCACCGTGTGCCGCTTGGGCGCGAAGACCTTGGTGTCCCCGCCGTCGACCACGCTGTCCTGGACCGCGTAGACAAGCACCTCCTGAGGCGTGTCCCAGTTGGCAGGCGTGAACTTCAGCTTCAGCACGCCGATCATGAACCAGTCGCCGCGGATGTTCTGCGTCGGGACGAGTGTGTAGACGCTGTCGCCGGTGTTCGCTCCCCCGTGCACGTAGACCTGCGGGCGGTCGTGCCTGATGCGCCCGCGGGTCGTCTTCGTGAAGTCAGGGGTCACGCTGATCCACACGTCCGCGGAGGGCCGTGCCGCCAGCGACACGGTGTATGAGTCGCTCCACGGGGTGCTGTCGCCGATGTGGGCCGTCGTCTCGATGACGTCGGTCGAACCGCCGGTCTCGTGGATGATGACGCCGGGAACCTCGTTGTCGGCGATCTCCACGAGCACCGGCTCGATGTGAAGCGCATCAGCGCCCGCGCGCAGGTAGCCGGGCTTGACGTAGGTGTACTGAACGGTGACCTTGCCGGTGATGATCCGCGGATCACCCGCGTCATTCAGGAATATCACGAGGTTGCCCTCGACGTAGTACTCATCGGCGGCAAGCGTCCTCGTCTGACCGTTCTCGATCGTGGTGACCGATGTCACCACGCCGTCCTTGGGGTTGAAGGACAGGCCGACATAGCCGTCCGGCCTGAAGACGTGGCCGGCGGCGAGCGCGTCCGCGTACACCGGGTCTTCCGGCGTCATCGTGTGTTCGTAAACGTCGGTGGTGGATGCGTAGGCGTCACCCGGTCCGCTCAGAACCTTGAACAACACGATGCCGTAGTGGGTGCCCTCTCTGACCGTATCGTCGACCGCGGCGATCGTGACCCGCTGCGGCTGGCTCCAGTCTGCGGCTGTGAACGTGAGTTGACTCGCGCCGAGGACAAGCTGGCCGTCGGGGTTGCTGAGGCCGATGACGACGGTCTCACTGCCCGTGAGCGCCTTGGTCAACCGCACCGCGATGCGGTCGGGCGAACCGGACGTGGCGTTCCCGCCCTCGACGACCGCCGAGATGCCGTCGATGTCGAGCGAACCGGCGGTATCGTCCGGCTCGATCTCGAAGATCGCGACATCGGCGGCGTCATCGTCGTAGATCGTCACGAGGACGCTCGGCAGGGCGAGCTCGTGGTACCGCCTGATCAGGTAGCGGCTCGTGCCGTCGGGGTCGCGGCGGAACTTGCCGTAGACCGTGACCGTGTGCTCGCCGTTGGTCTTGATGAGCATCCGCTGACCGATGCCTGTCCCGTCGACGATCTCGAAGAGCGCGCCGGTCAATTCGCCGGCCACGAACGGATTCGGTATCGGGTCGCCGTCGAGCGTGAGGTCATGCGTCAGCGTCAGGACCGTCTCGTAGCGGACCTTCGGATCGTACTGGACGGTATCGTCGGGAATCGTGACGAGTTCGACGCCATTGACGCCCCCGCGATACGTGCCGAGCGGCTGGGTGACCATGTGGTTGATGAAGCCGGACCGCGTGTTCTCGTAGGCCGCGTCATTGCCGACGCCGTTCGCCCACACGCGCACGATCCGCTCCTGGTCCCAGTCAGACGCCGAGAAGATGAAGGTCAGACCCGATCCGTCGACCTCGGTCGAGTCGGCGTCGGGTGAGGACAGCCGGAACGCGACCGCGTTCAGCTCCTCGTCGGTCGGTGACCGCGTCGGAACGAGCGCGCGCACGACCACGTTCCCGACCGGGGCCCGCGTGAGCACGATCGTGTAGTCGTCGCAAGTCGACGATCCTTCGATTACCGCTGTGCCGCCACCCGACTGCGTGATACGTATAGCGGGCTCGTCGTCATCGGCCACGTTCGCCGAGACGCCGTCTATCTTGAACCCGGCCGCGTAGCCCGCTCCGTCATCACCCCCTACCTCGATGCTGTGCTTGATGATGCCGCTGTGACCGAGCAGGTCGTTGCTCACGACAGGCGGCACGTCACCTGACATGCTGAAGGTATCGTTGCCGAGACCGCCGGAGATGCGGGTGATGAACTTCTCACTCGTGCTCTGGACGTAGAAGCGGTCGTCGCCCTCGGCGCCGTCCACCTCGAGTGACTCGATGTTGACGTAGTTCACGTTGAGCCCGGCGCCGTAGACGCCGTTCTTGGTGATGACGATGTCGTCACCGAACTCGGTCCCCACGATGATGACCCGGTCGAAGCCTTCGCCTCCATCGATGTTGACGGGCGCGTTGACCACGTACATCACGAGATCGGTGCCGTCACCGCCCGAGGTATCGGTCCTGCCACGCTTGGGCTCCTGCGAGCCCGCGAGCGCGAAGGCCTTGATGAGGAAGATGTCGTCGCCGGCTTCCCCGTTCAAGTTGGCGACCGCCTCGTTATGGAAGACGGTGAACAGATCATTGCCCGGACCGCCGTTGACCGTGATCGGGAACCGCACGCCGCGGCTCAGGAACCCGCGCGTCGTCTCGACGGTCATGTACTGGTCACCGCCGGGGTACGAGTACGTGCCCTTCCCGACGCGCGGGAACGGGTCCTCCACGACGGGAGCCAGGTAGTCGGGTGTGACCCACTCTTTGTACGTGACGCCATCGATCTCGAAGATGTCATTGCCCTTGCTGACGTTCGGGTAGATCCGCTCGGACCGGTACATCTGACCGATCTGGAACACGTCTTCGCCGCCACCGCCGTTCAGCGTGCACTCGCCGTGGACGTCGTCGACGAAGAACCGGTCGTTACCGAGCGAACCGTTGACGATGATGCGCTCGATGTTGTCGTAGTCGGCCCGTTCGACCGGCTGCGGCGCGCCGACCGGCCTGGACGGATCCGCGTTGAGCATCGCGACGAAGCCGAGGCCACGGTCGCCGTCATCGACACCCCGCAGCAGGAACACGTCGGCCCAGATCGTGCCGTTGACCTTCAGCTTGTCGATGCCGTCGGTCTCGACGCCGCTGTCGAAGGCGTACCCGCGGCCGATCGCCGTACCCCCGGCGAAGTCGACGATGTACTCATCGCTGTCGCCTTGGCCATCGAGCATGTCGACGCCCGCGGTCCAGTAGAGCGTGTCACGATCACCCGGACCGGCGAGCACCTTGGAGACGCGCGCTTCGCCCACACCGAAGTCGTAGACGACCGGACCGTACGAGCCCCACAGCGCGTCGTCGCCGAGGCCGCCATCGAGGATGTCGTTCCCGTTGCCGCCGAAGATCGTGTCGTTGTCGCCCTGGCCATAGAGCCGGTCGTCACCCGCACCGGCGCTCTCGTTCTCCAGATCGCCCCACATGCGGTCGTTGCCGAGGCCGCCGTAGAGGTAGTCGTCCCCGTCGCCGCCCTTCATGATGTCGTTGCCGTCGCCACCCCACAGGCGGTCGTTGCCCTCGCCGCCGTCGAGGTCATCGTCGTCGCCGCCTGACGCGGGACGGTACGGGTGGGCAGGATCGACAGGCGCGGCGAGCTTCCACCAGCCGTCGCCGAAGATGTCGTCGTTGCCGGCGCCGCCCTTGATGGCGTCCTTCCCGCTCTCACCGAACAGGAAGTCGTTGCCGTCACCACCCTCGATCGTGTCGTTGCCGACGCCGCCGAAGATGAAGTCGTCACCGCCGTCACCGTACAGCGCATCCGCGTCACCGCGCTTGCCGGCCTCGGTACCCTCCACCTTGTGCAGGGTGATCGAGCCGAACGAGAACTCGACGGTGGCGCAGTCGCCGAAGATCAGGTCGCCGTCAGGTCCTCCCCGGATCTCATCCTTGCCGCCAGCGCCGAACAGCACGTCGTTGCCGGCGTTGCCCTCGATCGTGTCGTTGCCGTCGGTGGAGCCTACGTTGACAACCACGGAGTACCGGTGGGTCGTGGTGTTGTACGTTATCGCCCCGTCGTCGCCGAATACGATGTCGTTACCTCCACCGCCGTAGAGCTTGTCGTTGCCGGCGTTGCCATACATCTCGTCGTTGCCGGCGCCGCCGTGGATCTCATCATCACCGGCACCGCCGATGATGATCGCCTTTCCGCCGCCGGCCGGAGCCTTGATGACGTCGTTGCCAGCGCCGCCGTCGATGATGCAGTCGATCGCGTCGGTCACGCCGCTCAGGTCGATCACGTCGTCACCGCCACCACCCTTGGCGATGATCTTGCCGGTGGCGCCGAGCTTGTACTCCTGACCGTTCACCATGAGGCTCGACCGGGTGCCGGTGACCGTCACCGCCTCGGCCGCGCTTCCATCAAGCGGCCCGTGCACTCGCTGACCAGCCGACGGCCCGATGTTGAGCACGACGTCGCCGTTGGGAAGCTCGTTCGCCCACACCGGATGACGCCCGAACGAGAAGTTGAACTCCACGATGGTGATCGGCGGGACGATGTCCTGCTCCCAGTCGATCGAGAAGAAGAAGAGGTCGACGTAGATGAATGCGAAGAGCCGCGCCGTGATGTCGCCGGAGATGTCGAAGATCGCAAGCGGCGCGAGCGCCTTCTCGCCGAACCGCCACTCGTTCATGAAGTTGGCGGCGAGTTCGGATATGTGGACCATGCCGTCGTTGTCCGGGTCGTTCAGGTCGAACCTGATCTCGAGGAAGATGCCGCCCTTCACGCCGGCCTTGGCCACCACGAGATTGACCTGCGCGGCGGCGGTGATGCTGCCCCAGACCTTGAGTTCGGGAACGTCGGTGGCGGGGTTGCCCTGGACGTCCATGAAGTAGAAGCCGTCGAGCAGCAGCGCGAGGTTGCGCCCGTCGTTCTGCACGAACTGACGGATACCGCGGGTGCTGTAGCCGAACCCGAGGTCGATCGCGACACCGACCGACCCGGCGATGGAGACGCCGAGCGGCCCCATGATCGGGAAGTACTGCTCGTAGCTGAACTCGAACGAGAATGGCTTGAGGTCATAGGCGATGAGCCCGATGTCCTTGCCCATGAAGAGCTGGAAGATCTGGGTCGGGTCCTGCAGGAACGGGAACGTGAGGCCGTAGAACTTGCCGTTCGCGATCTCCTTGATGGTAGCGAGCAGTCCGCTCCCCGTGGAGCCGTTGGCCGCCATGATCCCGCCGGACGCGCGACCCGCGAGACTCATGCTGGCTCCGCCGCTCGACGCGAGCTTGTCGAGTTCGCCGAGGAACCCGCCGGTGCCCCACGGACTCTCGCGGCCGCCCACACGGAGCCCAGGTCGGCGCCTTCGTCCCAGATCGAGACGCTGCGGTTCGTACCGTTGTCGTCGCCGTAGATGACGAACGTGTAGAGCGGGATGACGAGGGTTCCGGCGGTCACGTCGCCAGGTCCGGGAATCGCGTCTATGAGCTTCAGGATGTCCGCGATGGACTGGATCATCCCGTCGTCGAACTCGCCGAACCATCCGGCGAGCGTCAGAAGCGTGACCGGTTCACCCGAGAGTTCCGATATGACCGGGATCGGCGTCGTCGCCGCCTCGATGATCGGCATGACCGGCTCGATGGCCTTCTTGATCTCGGCCACGAGCGGATAGAGCACTTCACTCAGGAACAACCCGAGATCGAGTCCTATGTCCTCGAGCGCGACGTAGGTGAGCGCGTCCTCCCACAACGCGTCGCCGAGGTCGGCTTCGAGCAGATCGATGCGCGGCAGCGCGGCGACCCGCTCGGCCATGGTGCCGGAGCTACCGAGCGTCCGCGGCGCGCCCGGGGCGAAGCCACCGAACCCGTAGCGGAAGACGAAGTCCGCGACGATCTTCGGGAAGCCCGCCGCGACGGCGCCTATGTCCGAGTTGATCCCGAGCGACAGACCGAGACGCGCGTTGGCGACCGCGGCCGCCTCGAGCGCGACGGTGAGGTCACCGAGGTCGGTGATCCCGACCTCGTTCCCGCCGGAATCAAGTCCCAGGTTCACGGCGAAGCTCGCGCCGAACTCCGTGCCCTCCTTGACGGTCCCCTTGAGTTCCAGGAAGGCGAGTTTGCCGGTGATCGAGACGCCGGTGAACTCGACCCACGCGTCGATCCTCAGTTCCGGTCTGTCGTCCGGCGCCAGAACGAAGTACACGCCCTTGTCACCGCTGATGCCGAATCCGAGCATGAGCGACCACTGGAGCACCGCCGCGATCGCGCCGGTCGTCTCCAGCCCGAGACCGGGGATACCGATGTCGAAATCGAGTCCGGTACCGATCCGGTACGTCCCGCCGATCTCGAGGAGCCACTCGGCATACGCCTGACCGAATGACGGCGGTGACGGCATGTTCGTGTTGCACAGGATGTCGTTGACCCTGATCTGACCGTCGCCGTTACGGTCGCGGAGCAGTCCGAGACCTCCCGGGCCCAGCAGTCCGTAGATCGCGACCGAGACCTGGTTCTTGTCCTGGTTCGCGAAGTCAGCCGCCGCGTTCTTGATCGCGTCGATGATCTCCTGAAGCGGGGTCACGAACTGACGCCGCACATCGTCGAGGAACCGCGCCGCGCTCGACAACTGGTCGCCGAGGAACGGCAGCGCGATCGAGAGCACGTCGGAGCCGATGATGCCCTGGAGCGCGTCGAGGAATGCGTCGATGCCGCTCGGCAGCAATGCGAGGGCGTCGAGGAAGTTGAGGCTCTGCAGCAGGTCCGCCACGAGCGACGGGTCGGTCAGCTTGTCGGGGAGCTGGATGTCCGAAGGATCGAAGTCGCTCAGGTTCGTCAGGGGGATCGTGATGGCGCCGAGACCGAGGCCGCTGAGCGTCACCGGCAGGTTCGCCTCGATCGTGCCGCTCGCCGTGAACCCGAGCGCCGCGATGATCGCGCCGATGGTGCTGCCGGAAAGCGCTGTCCTCCCGCCCGTGAACAACGACGGATCCAGCGTGACAGCGGCGGTCGCCTTGAGGCTGGCGCTACCACCCACGACGCCGAGGGAGATCGGTCCGAGGTTCGCCGCGAAGCTCAGGCTCGAGCCGCTCGCGGAGAGCGACGCCTTGATCGACGTCGCGTCGAACAGATAGGTCTTGGTGATGTCACCGAGATCGAGGCCGAGCGCCAGCCTGGCCACGATCTTGGCCGTCAGGTTGAGTCCCGCGCCGCCCGTAAGCGATATCGCGTCACCGAGGCCGGGGATGCTCAGGTTCGGAAGCGCCAGGCTGATGCCCTTGTCGACGGCTGCCACGAGCAGCAGGTCGATGCGCAGGAGCTTCGCTCCCGCCGTGCCGCCCGAGACCATCGTGAGCGAGACCGGGTCCACCTTGATGCCCGTCACGCCGGCCACGACCGCGGTTGTGAGCGTCACGACGGTGTTGTTGAGCGCCTCGCTGTACGAGATGCTCTGGACGGTGCTGAAGACCGACGTCACACCCTTGACCACTTCGACCGCGTACCCGACAGGGAAGACGTCCCGGTGGTCGCCGATAATCGTGAACGTGTTCGCGGTCGACGCCGATGGCGTGAACCGCCATGGCGCGGCGCCGAGCGCGTCGCGGAGGATCGGCCTGAGCGACTGGAGCGCGCTCGCCGGATCGCGGGTGAGCGCCGAAAGTGCGTCGTTGAACTGGTTCGCGATCGAGACAAGATCGGCGATGCTCTTGCCGATGAGCGGGATCTTCTCGTTCAGGAAGCCGAACGACTGGAATGTGCTCAGGAAGCCGGTAAGCGTCCGGAGCGCGCTCAGAACCTGCGAGAAGCCGAACGACGTGAGTCCGCCGTCAGGCCCCGTAAAGGTCCGGATGAACTCGTTGATATCGCCGAGCTGCGGCAGCCCCTCCATCGAGATGCTGAGTAGGCCGGAGGCCGTCTTCACGAGCTTGAAGGTCAGGTGCTTGGTGGGATCGACGAGCTGGAAGTCGCCGAGCGACGGCGTGACCTCGACTTTGATACGCAGGATGTCCGACGCGTCCACCCCGTTGAACGTCACGTCTGTCAGCAGGTTCGGCAGACGCGACTCGGCGAGCGCCTTGGAGAACTCGCCGAGAAGCTCGGTCAACGTGAGCTTGCCGTCACCATCGAAGTCGTTCAGATCGAATCCAACGCCGATCTCGAACCGGTCGTTGTGATCGACCGAGCTCAGCTTGACGGTGACGAACCCGAGCGAGGCTGACGCGTCGAGTCCCGGATTCTTGAAGCCGAGTGAGAGCGACGCGCTGAAGTCGAAGTCCGAGCCGCCCATGCCCTTGATGAAGAAGCGATCGGTGAGGCTCAAGCCGTAGACGGTGTTGCCTTCGATGTAACCGTCGCGCTCGGCGGTGACGACGGCGTCACGCGCGAGGATGCCGAGGTCGAGCGCGGCGCGCGAACCATGGATCGTCTCTACTCGGAACATCCCGGTGGGCTTGGGCGATGCGGTCGTGTAGGTGCGGTCCTCGAGCACGATGCGCTTGCCGTCCCACAGCGGCTTGTTCTCAGTCTCAAGCGCAGTGAGGTGCACGCGGATGTTGCCGCCGGTGACGGTCTCGATCAACGTCCGCAGGTTCCCGATCGTCGGGGCCGCGGGCAGCGCGGCGAGCGAGATGCGGTACGCCGAGCCGTTGCTCGCGGTGATGACGAAGTCGTGCACGCTCGAGGTGAGGCTGAACACCGGTGACGCGATGAGCCCGAGGTCGGCCAGCGCGTTGACGACGAAACTCGCGATGCGGCTGTCTACCGCGGTGAACACGAGGCGCTCGCTCGTCGACCCTGACGCGCCCGCCTGGCTGCCGACGCGGAGGAAGCTGTCGGTATCGAGCGTGACGAGCTGCTCAGCGGTGAAGATGCCCTTCCCGGCGAGCGCGGCCTTGAGCGCCGCTCTGAGGTCGAACACCAGGTCGGACATGGTCCGGTTGTCCTTGGTGTCAGCCTCGGCGAGCGTGAGGTTCAGCACGACGCCGCCGACAGGCGCGCTGCCGGAAAGCGTGATCGTCACCGTGCGGTCGCCGGCGAGCCTGCCGATGGTCGGCTTGAGCGTGCTCCCGGCCTTGATCATGAGCTGCGACGTCGCGTCCGTCGGCTCGAACTTCTGGGTCGTTCCGGCGTCTTGGTACAAGAAGCCGAGTTCGTTGGCGAAGACGCTGCCGCTCGCGGCGGTGATGGAGATGCCGGTCACACCAGCGCCAGCCACAAGCGCCAGTCGCCACTCCTTACCGTTGGTCGACGCGTCGGTATCCTGATTGTCGTAGTCGAAGTACTTCACCTCGACCACCGAGGACGGAACCCCGGCGGTGGTCAGCGCCGTCTGCAGCCGGAGCGCGAGCGTGACCGGCCCGGTGTCGGTGATGCCCTTCGTGTTGTCGCGGGTGAGCGTGACGTCGTAGGTGCCGGCGCCGGCGCCAGCGACGGTGAGCTTGAACGTCGCGTCACCGCTCAGCCGGCCATACGGCGCGGGAACGCTCTCGGCCGCCGTGACCACGGGCCGCGTGTTGACCGCCGGCGGCACCTTGAGCGCGCTGACGAGCGTGTCCCAACCCATCGCGCCGCTGGCGGTCGGATCGAGATTGAACCCGAACGCGATCTTCATCCCGAGCCGCGAGTCGAGTACCACACGTGTCGTGCTCTGGATGTTGGCGAGCGAGCCGAGATCGAGGCGGAAGTTGATGGGCAGGTCGAACAGCGTCAGCTGGAAACCGTTGAAGGCGATCGTGTACAGCAGCTCCTTGGTGTCCGCGTCGTACGAGCCTGTCGCGGTGATACCGCTCAGCAGGTTGAGCCGGGTCAGCAGCGTCTGCGCGCTCGCGAAGGTGAGCATGCCGTTGCCATCGAGCAACCGCTTGATGTCGTCGCTCGGGTCGTCCGGCGTACCCCTGTCGTCGCCATCGATCAGCTTGCTGGCGAACGCGGTGACGAAGTCGATCACGCCGCTCACCGCTGTGCCGGCGAACGGCAGCTTGAACCCTTCGAACTCAGCGCCAATCAGCCGCTGGATGGTCGCCGCGAGCGAGCGCAACATCGAGACGACGCCCGCCGCATTGACCTCGTTGAACGGAAGGAAGCCCGTCATCGAGGTCGAGAGCACCCAGTTGCTGAACGAGTAGGTCGCCGGATCGAACGGGTCCTTGTTCGACCCCGATAGCGTCATCGTCGCGGTCGGCAGACCGCCGAGTCCGGGGAGCGTCGTGTCCGGAGCGACGGTGATCGTGAGCGAGATCGACGTGCCGGCCGGCACCTTCGCGAGCAGACCGGCGAGACCGGTCTCCGACGGCGCGATCACGAGCGGGGCACCCGTCGCGGTCCACCCGGCCTGTGCCCTGAGTTCGCCTGAGAAGGTCGCCGTAGCCGCGAGGAAGCCGACGTTCATCGCGATGCCGCCCGAGGGAACGATCGCGCCCTCGAGGTTCAGGCGTGAGATCGTCATGCGGCCGTCGACGAACAGGTTGCCGAGCACCGCGCTCAGCACGAAGTCGGCGCTGTACGCGACGTTCATCCGCATCTTGGCGTTGACATCGAACGTGATGCCGCGCATCTCCCGGAAGGTGTCGCCGAGATCGATCGCGAACTCGGTGGATGCCGTACCGGAGACGGCGAGCGCGACCCCGATGGACAGTTGCCCGCCATAGAAGCCCACCTGTGCCGTCGGAACCATCCTGAGGGCGAGCTGGTTCAGACGATCGTCGAGCGCTGTCGTGAGGTCGTCAGGGAAGTCCACGCGATTCGCGAGCTGGGCGATCCGCTGGCCCGCGAAACCGAACAGGGTCTGCGCCTCGGAGTTGCTCGGCGTAACCCTGAGCGCAGTCACGCTTCGGCTGTTCACGTCGATGACGAGCGCGCCTCCGGCCGTTCCCGCCGCGCGGAGCAGTGCGCCCAGTGTGCGCCCGCCAGCGAGCGCGACACCGTTCATCGCCGTCTGGATGCGCTGAACGAGGCCGCTCACGGTGGTCACGCCCACGAGACTGGCGGAGACCGACACGGTGTCGGTCCTCGTGACCGTCGGCTTCGCCGAGTCAGGAACCCACGTGACCGTGACTGAGAGCGTCAGCGATCCCGCCAGGCCCGAAACGAGCGAATCACTCACGAGCCGGTCGCCCACCACACCCGCGCCGTAGCGCGCGAGCGTCTTGAGCGTTCCGATCGCTCCCGAGATCGCGGAGACAAGGTCCGAGAGCGTCGGGTCGGTCGCCGGGAGGTTGTTGCGAATCACGCTCCGAAGGTACGTGCGCAACGTCTCCATCACACCCGGAAGATCGAGCGCGTTGCCGATGCTCACGCCGACGTTGGCGAGCACGACCGGCAGGAGCCGGTTCAGGTACGAGTCGGCGAGCAGCTCGCTGGAGATCAGGTTCGCCGCCCACGCGACGAGATCATCGAGGACGGGTCCCGCGAGCTTCTCGAGGACATCGGCGCTCAAGATGAGGTCGAGTCCCGTGAGCCGCTCGAGGTTGTCCATGAGCGCCGAGGACAGGATGAGCGTGCGAGCGGGCGCCTGTGTGCGGGTCAGGGTGACCGCTCCGGTGCCCGCGTCCACGGAGACCGACGCGGTGCCGGTGTAGCCGATGAACGCGATCGTGTCGGTGCCGGCGTCGGGGTTCTCGAAGATCTGGAAGTTGCTCCCGAATCCGAAGTCCTCGTCGTATACGTACGTGTCGTCCCCGATTCCGCCGCGCAACTCGGTCACGAGCGCGCTCGCAAAGCCCGACGCGTCGACGCGATCGTTGCCGGCGCCGCCATAGACCACCACGCGGAAGGGCGCGGGCAGCGTCGTCGTCGATGTCAGCGTGATGGTGTCGTGGCCGTCGTTGCCGTACACGGTGTAGATCGGATCGGCCGCATCCGGCGTGTGCGTCAGCACGAGGACGGAGTTCACCCACACCTGGACCGTGGTCCCGTTGTAGGTGAGGAGGATCGTGTCGGCGCCGTCGGTGCCATGGATCGGCGGGTCACCCGGCGGGAGTTCACCCGCGTACGGGACGGTGGGGCCGGGAACCGAGGTGACGCGTACGGTTGAGTGTGCCGTCGCGGTCTGTAGATCGGAACCGACGGCGGTAGCGATGATCTGGTAGGTTCCTCCGTGCTCGGAGGGGATCGTCGCGCTCCAGGTGACGTGATCGGCGCTCGTGTCGGCCGGCCGCCAGGAGGTGCCGCCGTCACTGCTGGTGAACACGCCGAGGATGCTGCCGTCCGAGTCTGAGGCGCTTCCCTCGAGCGCGATGGTGCTCCCCTGGAGCACGCTGCCGGTGAGAGGCGACGAGATGACCAGTGTCGAGTCAGAGACAGACGGCGGGCCGCGGTTCTCATACGAGAACGCGATCCTCGACAGCGTGGGCGTGAAGCCCGGATCGGTCGAGGAGAACTGCACGCGGTAGCGGAGGTAGCGCTTCCCGGCGGTGAGCGCGGGGAGCTTCCTGCTCGAGCTCACGGTGAAGAACGTGAGTGCCGTGCCGTCGGGACCCGCCCAGTTCGGCCCCTCATCCGGTGCGTCGAGGCCGGCGATCTGGACGCGCACCTCGGTCCCCGGCGGTTGTCCAGCCGGGCCCCAGTCGATCGTGAAGTAGTCGCTCGGCGCCCCGGTATCGATGACCCGGGACTCGAAGACGCCCGAACTCGCGTAGACGAGCAGCGCCTCGTAGACGCGACCCTCGTCCAGCTCCAGGACGCCACCCTCAGCGCCGGCGCTCTTGCCGACACGGAAGAGGACGTATCGGGCGTCTGTGGGAGCGAAGGTCGCCGTCATGACGCCACCGGTCACCTCGACCGTGCCGCCCGCGGACACGAAGGTCACGCCATCGAGCGACACGAGCACATCGAGGACGTCAGCGGCCCACGATGCTGACCACGAGCCGGTCGTCAGGCTCGCCCGGCCGACGCGGCGCGCAACGCCCATATCGAGCGTCACGTCGACCGACACCGAGCTGTCGGGGTCGATGCCGTACGCGACCCGCGTGGCATCGTCGCCGTCGGTGAGGTCCACGCCGCCCGGGTCGCCGTCGACGTCAGGGACCGCGCTCAGGGCATACGGGATCCCGGGAGCGCGGGCGGACCCTCCGAGCACCTCGGTCGTGCCGAGGCGCAGACCGGCGGAGTCATCCCACGCCACATCGAGCATGGTGCCCAGGCCGAAGCCCGCCGCGCCGGAGTCACCGGCGGCGGACACGGCGACGACGAACGACCAGGTGGATGCGGCCTCGTTTCCCGCGCGGTCGCGGACGGTGACGGAGACGGTATGCTCGCCTTCGGACAGCGGCTCATCCGGCCTGTAGCGCACGGAAAGCGCGCCGCTGGTCGCATCGGCCGAGACCTCCACACCGTCGACGAGCAACGTCGTGCCGGCCACGCCGGACTCGGCGTCCCAGTAGACCGCGCCGATGAGCGGCCGCGAACCGACCGTCGCACCCGACGTCGGCCTACCGCTGCCGACGACGAGCCGAGGCGCGGTCACATCCGCGAGCGCGAAGTCCTGGGTGATCGGCGTGCCCGCGACCACTCGGGTGACGCTCGCAGGCGCGTAACCGGCGAGCAGTGCGGATATCAGGTACGTGCCGTTCGGCACGAGGATGGAGTAGTAGCCGTCGTGATTCGTATAGCCTTCGATGAGCGTGCCTGACGCGGTGTCGGTGACCTGCATGCGCACGTTGCGAAGCGGCAGCGCGGTCGCCGCGTCGGTCACGTAGCCCTCCGGGTCGACGAGGTCGGCGCAGACTGCGGCCGGTTCGGGGTCGACGGACGCCGGCGCGACGGTCGGCGCGGAATCGGCGGCCTCGGCGGCTTCAGACTGCGCGGACTGCTCCGATTGCGCGGCGTCGACGGCTACGGCCGGGTCGCTCCCGGTCGCGCCGGTGTCAGCTGGCGGTTCGCCAGCGTCCGTGCTCGGAGCGGGCTCGGGGTCGCCGACCGGTGCGGGAGGTTCGTCCGACTCAGGTTCGGCGGCAGGCGGAGCATCGCCAGCGGGTGGCTGGTCGCCGGAACCGCCGGAGTTCGATCCGCCGGTGTTCCCATCCGTCGAACCGTTGGCGGGAGAGCCGCTCTGATTCACCGCGGCGAAGAGAGAATCGGCCGCGACGACCTCCGGCCGACCTTGCAGCTTGACGATACCCGCCTCGAGGTCCTGTCCCGGCTTCATCGCGGCGATGTACAGGCCCGAGGTGCCGAATGCGCCGAGCGAGACCATCCCGCACGCGTCGAGCACGGCGAGCGCCTCGGCCGAGGTGGTTCCGGAGCGGAACACGACGAGCACCGATTGCTCGTTGATCGCGTCGGCCTGAGCCTGAAGCTGGGCTTGAGAGTACTCGACATCCGCCACCTGCATCTCGAGCGCCGTCAGGAGGCGCTCGAGGTCGATCTGGTTGAAGTTGAGGGAGGTGGGTGAGAGCGTTCGTGTCACCGTCCGCGAGGCCCGTGAACCCTGCGTGACGTCCGAGGAGCTGGCCGGGGTCGCCGTCCGCGGAGCCATCGCGGCGAGCACGCTGTCGACGCTATCGGGTTCGGTGAACGCGAGCGCTGGGGCGCTCGGCAGCACAAGGGGCGTCGATCTGTCGTCGCCCGACCCTCTCGCCGTCACGGCGACCGGCTGCAAGAACATCGCGGTCGCTACGATCAATGCGAACGTCCGGACGACTCGACGTCGTGCCATAGAGCAACGCCCCCTCGCACCTCAGCGCGGTCGGATTCCCCTAATCCGACAGAACGCACTTCCCGAGAGGGCGGCGGTAATCACGTGATGGGTGCGATCTTCTGACGAACGGTCGCCCACACCCCGACGGGCGGTGGGGTCAGGAGCCGGCTCGACTCACGTAGACGAGCACGGCGATGGCGAGCGAAGCGATTCCGCCGAAGACCGCCGCCGCGACAAGCGAGCCGAGGGTGGCCCGGGCGTCTTCTACCGCGGACCTGCGCTCGACGAGGCCGGTCAGAGTCGCCTCGACCTCGGCGATCCCGGCGGCGTCGGCCTCGAAGAAGAGCGCCCTCCAATCGGCCTGCAGCAGCGCGCCGAACGCCGCGCTCGCCTCACGGAAGGCGACCGCGTCCTTGGCGGCGATCGCGGCCTCCATGCCTCCGGCGTACCTCGCGATCGCGTCGAGACGCTCGAGCAACGAATCACTCGAGTAGGCGTCGAGGGTCGTCTGCGCATCCATCGCCCGGATCTCGGAGGCTGTCCCGGACGCCACCGACGAGACCTCGCCGAGCACGCGCGTGACCTCCTCGGCGGGTAGGTCGGGGGCCGCGAGCTCGTCAAGCACGCCGAGCCCCTCGGCCAGGCGCTCCATCGCGTCGGCGCGCGTGATGATCCGTCCCGCGATCGTCGCCAACCGCTCGTCATACTCGGCTGCCCCCGCGAGGAAGGCGACAAGCTCGTCCCGGTACCGCCGTGCGGCCTCTCCAGGCGGACCCGGCAGCGGACGGATGGCGGCGGCCTCGTCCGCATGTGACCGAAGCTGCGCCGCGTGCGCTTCGAGCGCCTCGGCCGCGTCGTCCGCCGATCCTGGATCGCCGCGGAACGAGGCGATCGTCGCGTTCGCGCCGTTGATCTCGGCCGCGGCGGCGGTCTCGATGTCATCGAGCGCGGACCGGGTGATCGCCGAGGCGACGCCAAGCCCGGCGAGCGCGAGCGCGCACACCAGGATCGCGACCGGCAGCAGGATCCTTTCAGAACGCGCGCGAACCCGCCGCCTGCCACGCCCCATACCGGACTCCTCCCCCCGCGCACCCAGGCCGCACACGCCCCCGCCTCCCGGCACCCGTGACGAGTGTACCCCCGCACGGGCGTCCGCCGCGAGCGCGAGAGCCGGCCCGCATGGGACCGGCTCTCGGAGTGTCGCGAATGGTGGGCCGTATAGGGATCGAACCTATGACCTTGGGATTAAG
>CAYYLR010000016.1:0-21268 GCA_964472485.1 uncultured Coriobacteriaceae bacterium | reverse complement strand
GGGACGGCGTTCGTCGTGGGAGGGCCGCTGCAGCGCGCGCTTGTGCGTGTCGAGACCGCGCGGGCCATCGTGCCGGTGCAGCTCGAGCGCGAGGGTGCGCGGATCGTCTTCGGCGTGATGTCGCAGCCATTACCGTCGAGCGAGCCGTTCGCGGACACCGCAGGGCTCCTCGCCGCGCTGGGCGTGCCGGCCTCGACGCTGCCGGTCACCCGCTACGACAATGGCACGCCGCACGTGCTCGTGGGGTTGCCGAGTCCCGCGGACGTGGCCGCGCTCGCCCCCGATCATCGGGCGCTCGAGCGGGTGATCGGAGCGGCCGGCGCGTGCTGCTTCTCGGCCGAAGGACCGGACGTACGGGCCAGGGTCTTCGTCCCCGGACTGGGCGCGGGCGAGGATGCCGCCACGGGCTCGGCCGCCGGCCCGCTCGCCGTGCATCTCGCGCGCCACGGCAGGGTCGGTTGGGGCGAGGAGGTCGTGATCACCCAGGGCGTCGAGATGGGCAGGCCGAGTCGGCTGCGCGCCCGGGTCGAGGGCTGCGCGGACAGCCTGGAGTCCGTGGAGGTCGGCGGCTCGGCTGTCGTCGTCGGGCGCGCGGAGTTCGCGCTGTGAGTGGCGCCGTCGTCCTCGACACCGGGTTTCGGCCGTCCCGGCACGGCTTCGGATTCGCCAACGCGTGGCACGACCTGCTCCTCGGCGTGGTCCGCTCCCGCGGCCGGTGCGGCGGCATGGTCTTCGCCGCCCTCGACGCGTTTTCAGCCGGGGCGCCGCTGCCGCCGGATTCGTCGTCGACCGGCCTGCCAGCACACGACAGCGCGCTCGCTCGATGGATCTGGCGCCGGCAGGCCGACAGCGTCGCGACGGCGGTCGGGGAGAACCTCTGGCGCTTCGTCGCGCTGACCTACCTGCCGACCTGGGCGAGCGGAGGCGCGGGTCCTGTCGCGCGGCGCGAGCTGCTCCGCGTCTTCGACCTGCTACGCTCGGGCCGGCCGGCCGCGCTCGGACTGGTGGCGGCCGTCGGTCTCACCACGTTCGGACGGAACCATCAGGTGCTCGCCTACGCGGCCGAGTTCGGCGATGACCGGGTGCTGATCCGCGTCTACGATCCGAACCACCCGCGACGCGACGACGTGACGATCGAGGTCGTGCTGATGGAACGGGCGCCGGCCGTCGAGCGTATCGGCTCGAGGGCGATCGTGTGGCGGGGACTGTTCGTTGAGCGCTACCTGCCGGCTCGGGTTCCGGTCTCAGGCGATCCCGGGAGCTAGGATTCCCGGCGCCGGCAGCGTCTGCTGATAATGCTCGGGATCTCGGGCAGGGCGGCGACCGCGACAGCCGCCTGCATCTCGATCGCCGCGCGGGGCATACCCCAGATCACCGCGGACTCCTCGGATTCGGCCACGGTGTATCCGCCGGCCTCGCGCATCGCCAGAAGCCCGCGGGCCCCGTCCTCGCCCATACCCGTGAGCAAGACGCCCATCGCCCGCTCACCGTACACCTCCGCGGCCGAGCGCATCGCGACGTCGATCGACGGCACGTGGGTGAGCCCCGCCGGCGAGAGTCCGAGCTGCAACACGACCCGCTGCCCCCGCCGCTTGAGCGTGACGTGCTTCCCTGACCGGGCGATGTAGATGGTGCCCGGCGTGAACAGATCGCCGTCGCTTGCTTCGACGACCCGAAGGTCGCACAACCGGTCAAGCCGCTGGGAGAACGCGGTCGTGAAGCCGGCCGGCATGTGCTGGACGAGCAGCACCGGGACGGGGAAGCCGGCGGGCAGGTTCGAGGCGAGCATGGTGAGCGCGGGCGGACCGCCGGTCGACGCGCCGATCACGAGGGCGTCGACCTGACCGCTCGAGTCGATCGGCTCCGCTCCCGCCGCCTCCGCGACAGCGGAGCCGTCGGCCCGCTCCCGCGTCCCCAGCGTCGTCGTGTCGACCGATGCGGCGGTCCTGATCTTGCCGATCAGCTCGCCGGCGATGAGCGGCATGTCCATGTGCGTGAGGCCGGACGGCTTGGCGACCACGTCCACGGCGCCCCGCTCGAGCGCCATGAACGTCGTCTCCGCGTCCCTCGTCGTCAGTGCGCTCAGCATCAGCACCGGGACCGGGGTCTTCGCCATGATGTGCTCGAGGACGGTGATGCCGTCAGCGCCGGGCAGGACCACGTCGAGCGTCACGACGTCCGGCTCGAGCCGTCGAACGAGGTCGATCGCCTCCTCGCCGCTCTTGGCCGTCCCGATGACCTCGATGTCAGTGGCGGCGCCCAGCATCCGCACGATCGCCTTGCGCATGAACGCGGAGTCGTCGACCACCAGGACGCGGATCGGCCCGCTCTCGGCGGGCGGGGTCTGGCGCGCCGCGCTCATCGGACACCGACCGCCCCGGCGACCGGCTTGCGATAGCCGATCGCGTCGCGCACCTGCACCATCTCGAGCGCGTTGGTGATGCTGTAGAGCGACTCCGAGTGACCCATGAACAGGTGGCCGCCGTCACGGAGCACGTCGATGAGCCCCTGGACCGCGCGCAGCTTGTTGGCCGCGTCGAAGTAGATGATGACGTTGCGGCACAGCACGATGTCGAACATGCCGAGGTCGGCGAGGCGCTCACTCTCGCGCAGGTTCTGGCGTGAGAACGAGACACGCCTCCGGAGGCGCTCGTCGAGCTGCAGCTTGCCCTCGACGGGCTTGAAATACCAGTCGAGGTACTGGCCCTCCGCGCCGCGGAACGAGCCGCTTGTGTACGCCGCGGAGCGCGCACGGTCGAGCGCGCGGGTGGAGATGTCGACGCCATGGATCTCCACACGCAGTCCGTCTCCGAGCAGCCCGGCGTTGTCGAGCAGCATGGCGATCGTGTAGGGCTCTTCGCCGGTCGAGCATCCGGCCGAGAGGATGCGCACCGCTCTGCCGCCGCTCGCGTTGCGTACGAGGTCGACAACGGCGTTCAGCTGGGCGATCTCGCGGAAGAAGTACGTCTCGTTGTTGACGATCGCCTCGATCGCTCGCTCCAGCTCCGTGCCGTCGCCGTACTTCATCTGGTGGTAGTAGTCGTAGAACCGCTCCGCGTGCGCCGCGTCGAGCAGCCGTGAGAGGCGGCTTGTGAGTATCCGCTTGTTGTGATCGGGCACCCAGATGCCACAGTGGGCGTTGACCACTTCGCGGATGAGCCGGAACTCATGGTCGGTCATCTCGATGGTGCGCAGCGTCACGAGACATCGCCTCCCGCAAGCGCCTCGAGCAGCGCGGCGGCCGTCGGATCGGACTCGCTGGCGGCGAGATCCGAGCGATCGGGCCGCGGGGCGCAGCGGGAATGCGAGATCGCGACGATCGCACACCAGCGCTCATCGCGGTCTTCGGACCGCAGCAGACGGTCGAGCGTGGCGCACGACTCAATGGAGCCGATCCCGCCGAGAGCGAGCAGGAGCGTCCTGCGGCGCGTGCCGTGGCTGTTCGCGGCTCTCTCGGCGAGCAGGGGGACGACCGGATCACCGATCCGCGCGATCTCGGCACCCGCCGCCGTCACGAGCACGGGGTCATCGAGCAGGTCGATCAGCACCGCGACCGCCTGGGGGCCGAACGCCGGGCGCACCGCCGCCACGGCGGCGGTGCGTACGATCGCTTCGGGGTCGGCGAGCGCGCGCTCGATGAGCACCCGGCCGCCGCGGCTTCCGTCGCAGCCGACAAGGGCCTCCACCGCGGCCAGCCGGACGTTCCAGGCCGCTTCCTTGGAGGAGAGCACTACCGCGGCGAGCTCCCGGGCCTGCTCGGGAGCGATCCGCATCAGTGTCCTGAGCACGGCCTCGCGGACGTCATCCGCCGGGTGGTCGATGAGCCGGACGAGCGCCGGGACGGCGTCGGGACTGTCGAGCGCGTCGAGTCCGCGGAGCGCGGCGAGCACGGTGCCGGGATCCGGGTCGGCGAGCAGATCGAGCGCGAGAGGGACGTCCTCGGCCGAGAGCGGCCGGCTGAGGCCCCTGATGGCGGCGGCCCGGACAGCCGGTGACTCGTCCCGGCAGGCCACGCGGAGCGCGCGGGTGGCGGCCTGCCCGGCGTCACGCCTGAGAGCGCGGATGGCGGCGAGGCGCACCCGATGGTGCTCGTCGAGCGCGAGCGTGAGCAGCGTCGACACGCCGTCGGCTGTCGGCAGACTCGCGAGCGCGGGTGCGACCTCGGCCCGCACGCGCGCGTCAGCGTCACGCGCGAGCGAGAGGAGCGCGTCCCGGATGAGCGGGTTCTCTCCGGGGCACGGAGCCAGCGCCGCCGCCCGGGCCACCGCACGCCGCACGTCCGGCGAGTGTGCGGCCGCGAGGTCCGCGATCCGCTCGGCGACGGTCGCGATGCCGAGGGCCGCCACCGCCGCCGCGGCGGCGGATCTGGTCTCTTCGAGATCCGAGGCCAGGAGCGGCACCACGAGTCCGGCGTCCTCGCTGTCGCCGATGACGGCGAGCCCGTCGATCGCCGCAAGACAGACGGCCTGGTTGGGGTCCGAGAGCAACGGCTCGATGAGGTGACGCGCCCGGGCGTCACCGACCACGCCGATCGCCTCCGCGATCGCCAGGCGCACGGCCGGGTAGGGGTTCTTGAGGCCGGTCTCGAGATACGGCATGACGGCGTCGAGGTCGCGGGTGAGGAACGCGACCGCAAGCGGAGTCGCCTCAGGATCCTCGGCGGCGAGGCAGACCCCAGGCGCGAGCGCGGGGTCGCCGATCCACGCGGCGACACGAAGCCCGCGGATGCGTGCCTCGCCCGGAGTGCCGAGGGCCCGCTCCAGCGCCGACCGGACATCCGCGCTCATGATGCGCATCGCCGCCGGACGCAGCATGTCGAGCGTCGGCCGCACATCATCGTCGATGGACTCGAGGACGCGGCCGATGGCGTTGAGTATCGGCTCGGCGAGCAGCGGTCCGGCCTGCGCGCCCGCGTCGAGCAGCGGCAGGAGCGCGCGCGGGTCACGCGTGGCCCCCATCGCCTCGATCGCCACGAGCGCGAGCGACTCGTCCATCAGCCTGCTCGACAACGCCGCGATCGCGTCGGCGCCACCGATTGCGCCAAGCGCCTCGGTGGCAGGGGCCGCGAACCACATGTCCTCGTCGAGCACCGCGATCAGCGTGTCCACCGCGCGGGGGTCGCCGATCCGCGCGAGCCCCTCGAGCGCCATGTAGCGCACGTTGGCATCCGACTCGGTGCCGACGAGCTCGATGAGCGCGCCGGTCGCCGACGGGTGACCGATCTGTCCCAGGGCCACGCACGCGAAATTCCGGACATCCTCATCCGGCGACTTCAGGCTCTCGAGCAGCGCCTTGACTGACGCCGGTCCGCGCTTGATGAGGGCCTTGATCGCGGCATTACGCTCACCAGCGTCTTCCGAGGCCAGCCGCTCGCAGAGCAGCGCCGACGGGTCCGCGTCGTCGCGTGCCGCGAGTGCGGAGGCCGCGGCGCGGCGAACACGCCAGTCAGGGTCGCCGAGGAACTCGATGATCGCCGTGACCGACGCAAGACCGCCGGTCATCGCGAGCGTCTCGACCTCGCGGCGGCGCAGCTCGCCCTCGTCGAGCGTCGCGAGATCGGGCGCGCCGATGGCGATCTCCCCGACAGCGGGGCATGAGTCGAAGACGATGCGCGGCTTACTCATCGTCGGCACCTCCCCCCAGCGGCGGCTTGCGGTAGATGACCGCTCCATCGCACAGGACCCGTTCGAACCGGTGGTCCATGATGTGGAGCAGCTCCGCCTCGCCGAGCAAGAGCGCGCCGCCGGGAAGCAGCGCGTCCCAAAGCGCCGCGACGAGCGCACGCTGACCTTCGGGCGGGAAGTAGATCATCACATTGCGGCAGAGCACGATATCCTGCGCGACCGGTGTCTGATCCTTGAGCACGTTGTGTGTGGTGAAACGGAGCAGAGAACGCACTTCCTCCGCGAACGCCGGTCCGGTCGGCGACTCGCGGATCCAGTGCGCGACCAGCGGGCCGAACCGTCCGGCGTCAGGGGCGAGGCGCATCCCGGCGGCCGATCCGGAGCGGGCTCGCTCGATCGCGGCTTCCGAGAGGTCCGTCGCAAGGACCACCGCGTCGGCGACACCGGCCTCGGCAAGCATCATCGCCGCCGAGTACGCCTCCTCGCCGGTTGAGCATCCCGCCGACCAGATGCGCACCTTGCGCCGCGCACCGCGGGCTTCTTCGATGCGCCGGGGGAGGATGTCATCGGCCAGACACTCGAACTGCGCCGGGTCGCGGAAGAGGTACGTCTCCTTGGTGGTGAGCTCGCCCACGATCCCGCTCACGAGCGAGGCGCCGTTCGTCCGCAGTGCGTCGAGCAGCGATTCGACGTCACATCCGCGCTCGCTCGCGAAACGCCCGAGCGTCTCCGCGACGCGCGCCCGCGCCAGGGTAGGCAGGCGCACGCCGGTGACGTCGAGCGCAAGACGCTCGAACGCTTCGACGCAGCTCTGCGGGACGGACGCGGCGATCACGGATGCTACTCCTCGAGCTTGAAGCCCTCGACGACAGAACGCAGGTGCGCGGACTGGTCGGTGAGCACCTCGGCGCTCTCGGCCAGCCCCTTGATGCCGTTGAGGTTGCGGGAGGTCCCCTGCGCGATGTTCTCCATCGCCACGACCATGTGCTCGCCGCCCCGCTTCTGCTCACCGGTAGCCGTGACGACCTGGCCGACCAGCTGTGCCATGCGCTCCACCGACGCGACGATCTGCTGGGAGCCGTTGGCCTGCTCCTTCACGGCGGTGTCGACCTGGCGGTGCAGCACCGTCATCTCGTTGACGGACGCGAGGACCTGCTGGCCGCTTGTGGCCTGCTCGGCCGTAGCCTTGCGGATCTCCTTCATCGACTCGGACACCTGCCCGAACGTGGAGATGACCCTGCCGAGCGCGGCGGTCGCCTCTTCGCTCACGGACTGCGACTCCATAGCGCGGCGCGCGCCGTCGATCGTCGCGTCCACCGCCCGCTCGGTGTCCTCCTGGATCGTGTTGATGAGATCGGTGATCTCCTTGGTGGACGCGGCCGCCCGCTCCGCGAGGTCGCGCACCGCTTCGGCCACCACGGCGAAGCCGCGGCCGTGCTCTCCGGCGCGTGCCGCTTCGATAGCGGCGTTCAACGCGAGGAGGTTGGTCTGCTCGGCGATGTCGTCGATGGCCTCTGTGATCTCCCCGATCTCCTTGCTGCGCTTGCCAAGGGACTTGATGACCTCCGAGCTGTTCTCGATGGCGGCCGCGATCGCGCGCATCGCGTCGGCCATCTCGTCGACCGCGGACGCCCCGTCGGCGGCGACCCGGTTGGCCTCTTCGGCGATGTCATCGACCGAGGCGGCGTTGTCGGCGACCGACTGCGTGGTCGCGATCATCTCCTCGATGGCTGCGGCTGATGTGGTGACCGCGCGCGAGAGGTGCTCGACGTTGCCGGCGATCTGCTCGATCGACGCGGCCATCTGACCGATCGTGGCCGAGGTCTCCTCGGCCGCCGCACCGAGCTGCTCGGCGTTCACCGCGACCTGGTCGATCGACGCGGCCATCTGCTCGATGGACGCAGAGGTCTCCTCGGTGGCGGCCGACTGGAGCTCGGCGCCGGCGGAGAGCTCGTGAGCGGTCGCCGAGATCTCGTCGGCGGCGGACGCGAGGTTGTCGGCCGAATCGCGGACGACGCCGATCATCCCCGCGAGATCGCCGCGCATACCGTTGAGCGAGTTGAGCAGGACGCCGAGCTCATCGCTCGAATCGTGCTTGGCCTCGGCGGTGAGGTCGCCGAGGGCGACCGCTTCCGCGAGTTCCACGGCCTTGGCGAGCGGCGCGAGGATGGTCGTCGAGATCTTGAGGCCGATGACAAGGGCGGCGCCGGCGGCCATCGCGATAAGGATGAGCATGAGCACGACCGTGCCGGTCTGGAACGCGCGCGCGCCCGCATCGGCGGCGTGAACGTCGTCCCGGACCGACGTCTGGACCTGATCCATGGCGGCGAGCAGTTCACTGCGGCTGGCGTCGAACGTCTCCATGAGTCCCAGGACGGAGATCTGCTGGCCCACGCCCGCGGCGCCCTGCAGGTTCCGTGTGTGGGCCTTGAGCATGCCCTGACCGGCCTCGTAGAACGCCTCGTAATCGGCGAGCGCCTCCTCGTAGATGGCGCGGTCCTCGGCGTCGGCCGCCCGGACCCGCAGCTCCTCGTCGCCATTCAACAGTGCGGTGAGCATCCGCCGGGCTTCCGCGTCGTGAACGGCGGCCTCATCCACCAGTGCGCGCGCGTCGTTGACACTCGTCTGGATCAGCGCCTCGGTGAAGGCGTCGCTGACGAGCAGGAGCTCGACCTGCGCTTGTGAGGCGGCCTCCATCCGGGGATTGTGGACGTTGACGATCTGGTTGGACGCGCTCGCCACCAGCAGCACGGCCACCACGCTGACCCCGCCGGCGAGGGCGACGGTGCCCGCCACGCCCATGAATCCGGCGAGCAGGCGCTGTCGCACCGAACCCTTCATCTGCAGCTTGATCTTCGGGAGTGTGAACTTCATCGCCCTGGCCCTTTCGCTCGTCACCTATTCGGCGAGTTCCTCTATCGCTGCGGTCTCCTGCTCCGAGAACATCCGCTCCAAGTCGAGCAGAACGACGAGCCCGCGCGGGGTGCGGCAGACACCCTCGACGAACTCTGAATCGATCCCGGTCGCCAGCTCGGGCAGCGGCTCGATGTCGAGCGTGCCGACCTTGGCGACCTCGAGCACCGCGTCGACCACGAGCCCGATCGTCCGGCTGGCGACGTTGACCACGACGATGCGCGTCGCGCGTCCGTTGTCGTCAGACGGCCGGTCGAAGCGCTTGCGGAGGTCCACGGTCGGCACGAGCCGGCCGCGGAGGTTGATCACGCCCTCGATCATGGCGGGCGCGTTCGGGATCGCGGTGATGTGCACCGAGTCGAACTGGATGATCTCCTGGACCCGGTCGATGTGGAATCCGTACTCGTCGTCCCCGAGCAGGAACGTGACGAGTTGCATCACGTCACCATGCGGTGCTGAGGCGGTCGGCGCCGTCACCGCCGCGGCCACCTGGACGGGTTTCGCCGGTGGGGCGACGCCCGTCACCGGGGCCGCCTCCGCGGGCGCTGTCTTCTTCCTGCTCATCCGCGCACACCTCCGGCTATCGTCTGCGCCTTCTTCTCGACCACGAGGCTGACCAACCCGTCCACGTCGACGATCGGGACGACCGATCCATCGCCGAGGATCGTCGCGCCGCTGATCCCGGCGGTACTTCCGACCGCTTCCTCGAGGTTCTTCACGACCACCGGCTGCTGGCCGGCCAGCTCGTCGACCGCGACGCCGATGCGCTGACCGGCCGCGGTGAGAACGATGACGAAGACCCGCCGGTCCTTCGGTCGCTTGACGTCCTCGAGGCCGAGCGTCACCGCAAGCCGCGAGACAGGGAGCGTCTCTCCGCGCAGATCCATGACGTGCATGCCGCGCAGACGGCGGATCTCGCGACCCGAGACGCGAAGCACCTCGGAGACGGCGGCAAGCGGAACCGCGAAGGTCCGTCCCGTCTCGCGCACGAGGAGCGAGGGGAGGATCGCGAGGGTCATCGGGAGCCTCACGGTGAAGGCGGTCCCGGCGCCGGGACTGCTCGTCGCAGTGATGGTGCCGCCGAGATCGACGGTTCGTTGCCGCACGACGTCCATCCCGACCCCCCGCCCCGAGATGTCGGTGATGGTCGCGGCGGTCGAGAAGCCCGAGCGCATGATGAGATCGACGAGCGCGGCGTCGTCGAGCGGTTCGTCGTCGGTGCTGAGGCCCGAATCGACGGCTTTGCGGCGGATCGCCTCGAGGTCGAGGCCGCGACCGTCGTCCCGGACCTCGATGATGACGTGGTTGCCCTCGTTGCGCGCGGCCAGCGTGACCGTTCCCGCCGCGGGCTTGCCCGCGGCCGCCCGGGCCTCGGGGTCCTCGATGCCGTGGTCGCACGCGTTGCGGACCATGTGGAGGATCGAGTCCTCGACCTGCTCGATCAGGCGCTTGTCAAGTTCGGTGCGTTCGCCCTCAGTGATGAGGGTGATGACCTTGCCTGACCGGTGGGCCAGGTCGCGTACGGTGCGCGGGAACTTCGAGAACAACTGCTTGACCGGGACCATTCGCAAACCCATGACCTGCTCCTGCAGCACGTCGATCTGCATCCCGATGTCCTTGACCGCGGCGGCCATCGACACCGTGAGCGGGTCCTTCGCGTCGCGGGCCTTGAATGCCGCGGCAAGCCCGTCGAGCCGTGTCCTGGCCGTGACGATCTCCCCGGTGAGGTCCATGAGGTCATCAAGGCGGGTGATGTTGACCCGCACGACGTGCTCGGCGACGACGGCCGCCCGATCCGCCGCCGCGGACTGGTCTCCCGCCGTGTCCGCATGCCGCTCTTCCTCATCCCCGGCTCCGTCGGACTCGTGCTCCGTGGCGAGCGTGGCGATCGAGGATGCGACGACACCGAGGTTGTCCGCGATCTCCTGATCGGTGAGATCGGTGAGCGCGACGACTTCCACGACGACGTCCGAGACGTCCGCGTCGATCTCCTCGAGCCCCGGAAGGTCCTCCACGAGCGGGCGGACGTCGAGGATCTCCCCCCGGCCGAGCGCACGCTCGAGCGAGACGAGCTTGAGTGCGCCGAGCCGTAGCTCGATCCCCCACCGCAGGCGCAGCCGGATCGGCCGCAGCCCTTCCTCCGCGGCCTCGGCTATGCGTGTCCGGGCGTACTCGGACAGCAGGTGGCCTTCGGCTGGCGCCGCTGTCGCCTCGCTGCCGAGGAAGCCGTCGATCTCGCCGATCGCGTTGCTGACGGCCTGCGCGACGGTGTCGGGATCGAACGCGCAGTTCATGGCGCTCTTGAGCGCGTCGCTCCCGTCGAAGAGCGTCTGGAGACATGCCGCGTCGACCGTGATGGTGTGCTTGCGGACACCATCGAGCACGTTCTCCAGCGCGTGTGCGAGGTCGCGAACCGCGCAGAAGTCGAGCATCGCGGCGAGACCCTTGATGGTGTGGACGGCGCGAAACATGTTCTCGACCGTCTCCTGCGCGGGCTCGACGCCATGCCGCAGCGCGTTGTCGAGCACGAGCAGGTCGCGGTCGAGCGCTTCGAAGTGCTCCTCGGACTCAGCGAGGAACTCGCGTACGAGCGCGTCGTCGTGGTACTCGGCGGGCGCCATGGGGTCTAGTCGTCGAGCCGGTCGATGATGGCCTGGAGACGGTTTGGCTGGAACGGCTTGACAAGGTACTCGGTCGCCCCGGCCTGCATGCCCTTGCGGATGTCCTCGTCGCTGCCTTCCGTGGTGATGACGATGATCGGCAGGTCCCGCTTGGACGGGTCCTGGCGCACGTTCCTGATGAGCTCGAGGCCGTTCATCTCGGGCATGTTGATGTCGACGATCATGAGGTCAGGGGCGCCCTCGGCCAGACGCGCGAGCGCCTCCACGCCGTTCGAGGCCTCCCGGATCTCGCAGCCCCAGTACTTCGCGAGCGCGAACGAGATGAGCAGCCGCATGGTCTTCGAGTCGTCGACGATGATGACGTCCTTCAACTGCATGGCCCGGTTCCTTTCCCGAGAAGGGCGATCAGGAGGCGTCCTGCGCCTCGGCGATGGTCACGACGCTGTCGAAACGCCACTCGTTGAGCCCCCTGTAGAGGCGCGAGCCGGCGATCAGTGAGAAGAGGCGGCCCCGCTCGGCCGCGCTTGCCGCCGCCGCCAGCACCGCGGCGAGTAGCGCACTGTCGAGCATGTCGACCGCGGAGAGGTCCACGACGACCGAGGGCGCATCGTCGGTGATGGTCCGGCCGAGCTCAGCTTGCAGCGCGGCGAGGCGCTCGTGGGCAGGCGCGTCGTCCAGGGTGATGATCACGTTGCTTCCAAGCGTGCTTCGCGCCACGCGAACCTCCCCTCGTCGCGGTGCGGTACAGACCCGGTGCCGGGTCATAGAATGAGTTACGGACAAGAGGCGCACGCACTCGATGGGAAGTGCGGTTTGAGGGCATAGTACGTTGAGGTATGTCGTTCATGAGTTCTAGAACTAGGCATCAGCGGTACGTCTGATCACCGCTACGGGCGAACGATGCCAAGACGCACGGAGACAGCGATCGCTTGGCTGCGGGAGGTCACGCCGAGACGGGCGAAGACCTGATGGAGGTGGTTCTTAACCGTGCTCTCCGAGATGCCGAGCGCCGCGGCGATCTGCCTGTTCGTAAGGCCTTCGGCCACGAGATGCATCAGTTGCGCCTGGCGCCCGGTCAGTAGCGCCGCGGACCCGTTGTCGCCCAGGACCTCAAGCCGTCGCCGGAGGTCACGAAGCGTACCGAGCATCGAGCCGAGCAGACGGCTGTCGACGACCGTCTCACCTCGCGCGACCATGCGAACGGCGTCGATGAGCCGACGCGCGCTGCTCTCCTTGAGCACGTAGCCGTGAGCGCCGGCGTCGAACAGGTCGAGGACCCGGTCGGTGCTGCCCGACTCGGAGATGGTGACGATCCGGCATGACGGCCCCGCTCCGCGGCAGAGCGTGGTCTCAGAGACCCCGCGCGCACCGCCGTCCGCGTCGATGTCGAGGACGACGACGCAGCCGGGCGTCCGGGGGAGCGCCTCCGCGGCGGCCTCCGCGCTGTCGGCCTGGGCGATCACCGTGATGTCGCCCTCGGATTCCAGGAGCATGGCGATGCCGTGACGGTACAGGGAGTTGTCCATCACGACCACGACCGGTGTCGTTTCCTGCGCCATCCGCGACAGCCACCTCCTCCTGCCGTGAAGCATACCGCAGCATGTCGCAAGGCGCGCCGGTGATGCGGAAGACCCCGGCCGTCTGACCGGGGTCTTCGGTGGAGCGTCGGGCTGCGCCGCCTACTTGACCGTGGGCAGGTTCGGCACGTTGGCAGGAGCGTATGTCTTGACCACACGCTGCGCGGGGTCGTTCGTCCAGGCCGAGAATCCGTAGTGGACGCTCACGGCGTCGTAGCCGAGCTGCTTCAGGAAGAACTGCGCGAACGAGCTGTTGTGGCCCTGGTAGCAGACCAGCACGATGGTCTTGGACGGGTCGAGGGTCGACAGCGCCGCCGCCGTGGCGAGCTTGCCGGCCGGAATGTTGATCGTCCCGGGGACGTGAGCGACGGCGTAGTCCTCGGGCTTCTGCATCGACACGAGGACCATGTCCTCGGCGCCGGCGTCGACCTTCGCCTTGAGCTCGGCGGCGGTCATGAGCTCCGCGGCGCCGCTGGCGAAGTAGGCCTTCGCGCCGTTGATGATCGCCTCTCGCTCGTCAGCCGCGCCGGTGCTCGGGTTCGGGATCTCGAAAGACCCGCTCGCGACGGTCGGCTCGGTGGTGGTGGGATAGCCGGCGCCAACGCCGTCCCACACAGTGCCGACGACCGCGGCGTCCGTCGTCCAGCCGCTCATGCCGAACCGCAGAGTGATGACATCGTAGCCGAGCTGCGTCAGGTACATGTGGATCGCCGGGGACTTGGAGCCGTCGTAGTCGGCGATCACGAGCGTCTTGGCCGAGTCGAGCTGATCGAGGGTCGCCTCATCAGCGAAGTCCTCGAACGGGACGTTGATCGCGCCATCGATGTGACCCTTGGCGTAGTCGGCGGAGTCGCGGATGTCGACGACCTGCATCGAGGCGTCAGCCTCCTCGAAGAGCTGCTTGTTGAGGTCGGCTGCGTTCATGATCCACGCCTGGGCGATGTCGGAGCTCAAGTACTTGAACGTCGCGTCGATGATGGCGGCGCCTTCATCGATCGCCGGAACTTCGGGAGCCGGCTCCTCGGTCGTGGTCGCCGGCTCTTCCGCGCCGCCACCGCAACCAGCGAGTGGCATCAGGCTTAGGGCCATCATCAGCGCGAGAAGTACGAGCAAGGTTCTGCGCACCAGCATCGTCTTCCCCCTTTCATCTCAGAACGCATGCGGTCGGTCCATCTTGTGTCAGTCTTCACAAGACTGTCAAACCGGGTTATCGGCGTTCGGGTGAACAGGCTTGACCCTCGATGTCGGATCACCTCAGAAACGCGCGGTCTCTCCCGCTCACACGATCGGGCGTGCCAGCGCCTCGGCCGCCTCAAGGAGCGGCGCTGGGACGCGAGCGCGCTCGCGGTGGACCGTGCTGCGGTTCTTGCCCGTGCCCTTGGCTTCGAGCAATGCGCTGTCAGCGCGGACGTAAAGCGCGTGCGAGTTCTCCGGGTACGCGGGGTCGAGGACGGCGATGCCCGCACTGCAGGTGATCGCGCGATCGAGGGCCGGGACGCGCAACGCGACCGACAGCACGCCTTCGCGCAGCCGGTCGACCACCACGCGCGCCTCGTCTTCACGGGTGTTCGGCATCACGATGAGGAACTCCTCGCCGCCCACCCGCGCGGCGGTGTCGTACGGCCGGACGCGAGCCGCGATCGCCGCGCCGACGGCCGTCAGCGCGGCATCGCCGACGTGGTGACCGAGTTCGTCGTTGATCCGCTTGAAATCGTCGAGGTCGATCATGCACACCGCGAGCGGCTCACCCTGCCGCAGCGCTCGAGCCGTCTCCTCGGCCAACCGCTCCATGCCGACGTGCCGCATCGAGAGTCCGGTGAGCGCGTCGCGTCGAGCCATCTCGTAGAGCTGCACCTGAGCGTGCCGCATCGTGCGGAGCACGCGGGTCGTGAAGAGGTAGATTGCCATGACGCTGGAGGACAGGAGTGCGACGATGCCGAGCCCGACGAGCGCGCGGGACTGCGTGGTGTAGAGCATCTGGCGGGTGACATCCATCTCGACGACGGTCACCCCGGCGACGCCGGCCGTCATCGCCTTGTAGTCCTCATGACACGCCCCGCACCGCTCGTTCAGCGGAATGGCGAGCGCATAGCGGAACGTGTCGCGCTGGCCGGAGCGCGAGAGCGAGTAGGCCTCGGTCTCACCCGCCGACAGCCGTTTCATCGCGTCGGCGGCGAACGCGTCGGGCGTGTTCAGGGGGTTGATCGGGTTGAGCCCGTAGAGCCGCATCACCACCGGCTCTTCGCTCGTCTGCGATTCGAGGATCTCAGATATGCGACGCGCGACCAGGGGCGAGTTCTGCAGGATGAAGCGCTTCCCGTCGGACCGCGTCATCTCCGGGATGATGCCCGGCAGCGTGGCGAGCTTCGGCGAGAGGGTGACTTCCTCCGAGGCGGGTACGTAGATGCCGGCGAAGCCCTGGACGTACGAACGCACGGCGTTGAACTGCATCGCGTGCGCGCGCGCCTGGGTGAGTATCGCATCGCGCACGGCCCGCTCGGAGTGGAGCTGGAACGCGACCAGCCCCGCGGTCGCGATGGCCGCGAATGACACGGCGGCGGTAATGGCGAAGAACCGCATGCGGCGGTACTCACGGCTCGGCGCATGACCGCTCCCGCGCCCGCGCCACCGGGCGATGAGCCCCTGGCTGTCTCCGTCGCGTACGTCCACTCGTCCCCCATCGCAGGCCGGTGGCCCAGAGGCACACTGGTCCATGAGAGTCATCGGCGGTCGGGTGAGGCGACGTGACGACGAGGCGCCGACCGGCGGGCGCGGTGTGATGGATGGCGTCACGGGCGGCGCCGAGCGGGCGTTCGGCGTGACAGGCGGGAGGCGGCAGGTTCGAGAGGCGAGCGCGGCGTCAGGGAGGCGGGAAGCGCGTCAGTCGAGTCGGCGCGCCTCACCCGACCGCCAGCGCGCAGGTGGCCCCGGCGCCGTGCGCACGGTGGGCGCGGACCCGCGGGAGGAGAGGAACGACTGAGCGCCTGTTCAGTGATCGGTAAGTTCCTGCTCGTATCGTGGCGCTACGGTGTCCTCCCCTACGCCGCCGGCTTCGATCAAGGAACCGGCCGGGGGGGCCCGGGGGCCGATGAAGGGGGGTTGATCGCAGCGCCCGTGCATCGCCGGTGGCTTGCTCGCTCGTCTCCCGACGGGATGTCCACACACCAACGAGGAGTCGATATGAAGAAGATCGCGATCATCGCCGGCCTGGCGCTGGCACTGGCGTTCGGCAGTGTCGCCACCGCGCACGCGGCCACCACCGAGGGCTACACTTTCATCGCGCCGCGTTTCCAGATCGACTGGTACAGCAGCCAGAAGACGGTCAACGGCTGGAGGACCTTCGGCGTTCAGCACCGTTACTCAGGTGGCTACCCGGTGCGCTTCGTCGCCTGCAACGCGATGCGGCAGGCGCTCGGCACCGCCGTCATCGCGTATCCGGGCGGCCCCGCGGCTCCCACGACGACCGTATGGCGGAATACCACGGCCACCCCGCAGACGATTGTCATCCGGGCGGATTCGGCGATCTACAACTTCGTAACGCTGCTGTGCCAGGGCACCTGGGTCTGGAACTACTGACCCCGGGCTGGTTCGGTTCGGGCCGGGGGCGGCTGTGCCGCCCCCGGTGCCGCGGGAAGGGGGGATCCGCGTGGGTCTCATCGGGGCTGTGCGACATGAGGTGGAGCGGCTGCTGGGAAGGAGGCGGCTGCTGGCCGCCGTCATAATCACGGCTGCGCTCTCGGCCGCATGGGTCTTCACGGCGCGCCAGGACCTCGTCGCCGGGCCGACGGGGCTGGTCGAGCGGACCGCGCCGATGCTGTGGCTCGGATCGGTCGGGCAGACCGGGGTGCTGCTCTTCGTCTGGCCGCTTCTTGCCGGCGGGACGCTCGCGGAGGATCTGCACGGGAGACTGGCGCCGCCCCTGCTCGGACGCATCGGCTCCCGTATCACCTGGTTGGTCTCGAAGGTGCTCGCGACCCTTGCCGTTTCGCTGACCGCGATGGGCGTCATCACCGCGGCGACGGGGATCGCCGCCGCGGTCGCGGCTCCCTGGGACGCGACGAACGCGAGCATCGTCGTGCCCTTATGGAAGCAACTGGCGGTGTCCGCCCCCGTCGTGCCCGCCGCCGCCGCTGCCGCCGTGCTGGGGCTTGCCGCCGCGTGCGTGACGCTGCTCGTCATGGTGTTCGGTGCACTGGGGTGGTCGCCGTTGGCGAGTCAGGCCGCGGGGTGCGTTGCCTATGCCGCGCTCGCGCTGGCGATGCCCGGACCGCTCAACCCGCACGCGCGCTCCGATCTTCTCGGCACCTTCGCACCGTGGGCGACGGCACGATCGACGTTCGTGTACTGGCTTGTGGTCCTGACTGCGCTTGTTGCGCTGATACACCTGCTGCTCCGGACGAGGGAGGTTCGATGATCGGGTGGTCGCAAGCGACGCGTCCGGCCGACGCGCCCCCGCTGGTCTCTGTGACCGGCGTAGGGAAGACATACGGTGGCCGCCGCGTCCTTGAGGGGGTGTCGCTCGAGGTCCGCCCCGGCGAGGTCGTCGGACTCATCGGCCCCAACGGCGCGGGCAAGTCCACGCTGATACGCATCCTCACGGGGATGTCGCGTCCCACTGAGGGCTCGGGCTCGGTGCTCGGACGCCCGGTGGATGCTCCGCTCGATCGCGCCCCGTTCATCGGTGTGATGATCGAGCGGCCCGCGTTCATCGAGACCGTGAGCGCGCGGCGTAACCTCGCGCTGCTGTTCGGGATCAGGGCCGAATTCGGAGCCGACGCTGTCGACGAAGCGCTCGTGCGCGTGGGTCTCGATCCTGATGAGCGCAAGCCGGTCCGCACCTACTCGCTCGGCATGCGCCAACGGCTCTCGCTCGCCCAGGCGATTGGTGAACGCCCTCCGCTCGTGGTTCTCGACGAGCCGACCAACGGCCTCGACCCGGTCGGCATACTCGAGATGCGTACGCTCATCAGGAATCTGGCCGATCGCGATGGGATGGGGGTACTGCTGGCGAGCCATCTGCTCGCGGAGGTCGAGGCGGTCTGCGATCGCGTGGTCATGCTCAAGTCGGGCCGCGTTCAGCAGGTCTACGAACCGGCGGTGGCCGCCCGGACCGGTGCCGTCGTGCTCGAGGTATCGGCCGCGTCTGATGTGGCGAAGGTCGCTTCGTGCCCCGGTGTCCTGATCGAGCGCTCCGTGACGCCGACGAAGTTCCATCTCGCGAGCGTCGATGGTGTCCCGTCGGCCGTGCGCGAGCTGGTCGCCGCCGGCGTCGACATCGAAGCGATCTACCGTGATGCCGGTGGTCTCGAGCGCGCCTACGTCGAGGCGGTCGGTGCCTCGTGAGTGGCGCACTCGCGCGCGTGACGAGGTTCGAACTGGTCAGGGTATTCACATCACCCCGGTGGATCGCCGCGGCATTCGTGTGGGCGGTCATCGCGAAGCTCGCCTCGGACGACGTGACCAACCCCGTGTACTACGGCGGTGTCGAGAGCTGGTCGGCGCTGGACGTGCACGCGGTCGCGATGAGCAACATGCTCTATCTCGGTCTGCTCCTGCTGACGGCGTTCGTGTTCCTGTGTGGCGACACCGTGGCCCGCGACCACGAGAACCGCTACTGCCACGTGACCGTCCCGAGGGCCGGCGACCGGCGCCACTGGTGGGTCGCCAAAGCGGTCACGATCCTCGCGGCGGCGATCGTCTTCCACATCGGCTTCCTCGGCGCGTGCGTCGGCTACGGCGCGCTCATCGGCGGGGCCGTCGGAGGTGAGCCATCGGCCATCGCCAGAGCGGTGTTCGATGAGAGCGGGCCAGCCGACATGCGACCGATGTTCACGCCGGTCGATCCGAGTGCCGACATGCGGGTGCGCCAGGCCGGACTCGCCCTCTACCTGGCCCTCGCCTTCACGGCGATCACGCTCTCCCTCGCGGCTGTGACCATACGGTTCCCGTCGGTTTGGTTGCCGGTCGCAGCCTCTCTGGCGGTCGTCATTGGTGACCGCATCCTCGGCTGGTTCATCAAGGCGGACTGGTATGCGCTGCTCAGCCCGGTGATGCGTTTGATGGAGGGGGTGCACTCCGCCGCGATCGTGCCGGCCCCGGTACCCTGGTGGTCGACCGTCGCGTGGTGGTCGGGCCTCACGCTCGGTTCACTGTGGGCGGGAGGACGCCTCGTGCGCCGTGCTGACCTGTGAGAACCCCACCGTCTACTCGTCGAGCGCGGCACACGAGGGGCAGCGGCCCAAGACGACGATGCGCGCCCCGGTCGCGCGCCAGTCGGGTCGGGGTGCCGCGAGGTGGGCGGCTGCTGTATCGATGGCTGCAGCACCCGTTTCGTCCGCGTCGAGGTCGATGATAAGGCGGCACTCCTCGCAGACGAGGTGGTGGTGAGGGGAGTGGTTGGCGTCGAAGCGATGCAGCCCGCGATCATCAAGGAAGCGGCGTACGAGCTTCGCCTCGACCAGACGGTTGAGGTTCTGATAGACCGTCGCCACGCCGAAGAAGCATCCCTGCCCGTTGAGCCCCTGGAACGTCTGCTCAGCGGATGGATGATCTTCGGCATCGCGCAGATAGCGCAGAATCATGACGCGCGCTTCGGTGGGGCGGAGGCCAGCCGCCTGGATCTCCGCGCCCAGCTCGTGCGCGCGATCGTCGTCAGCGACGCACAGAGTCATGGGTCGTGTTGTGTTCATGCGCGTCGTAGGCTCCCGCGGGTCGGCCGGCCTGACCGGGACGGAGGAACACCAGCATCATCCGTGCCGGTTAGCCGTCACGCGGTGCAGTTGAGCTCATCCGGTTCGTTCAGGATACACTCATCCGATGGACCCGCAGGGCGATCGGGGCGCGCGTGTATCAGACAGACTGGCTGCTTCGGCAGATCGAATCGCTCGGACTGGCGTTCCGGCGCATGCTGCAGGCGATGCGGGAGCATCGTCCTGAAGACGCGCTCGAGGTGTCCCGGGACGCCGTCGGCGAGTTGCTCGACGCGGATCCGTCGCTGATCGACGCATTGACCGGCGACGGCCTCGTCGCCCTCCTGTCGGCCGGTGGAGGGCTCGACGTCTTCCGGGCCCACATGCTTGGCGAGTTGCTGTCGGGCCGGGCGGAGGCACTTGCCAGCCTCGGCCGCTTGACGGTAGCCGCGGGCGAGCGCGACAGGGCACGCACGCTGCTTCGCGCCGCACTGCCGCTCGCCGAAGGCGCGGATGCCGAGCGCATCGCCCAGGTCCTGGGTTGGCTGGATGAGGCCGAGCGTCAGTGACGGGCGGGATGCCGTCCGGCCGCAGCCGCCGCTCTTGACGGAGCCGCTCGTCGGAGGAATCTAACCTTTCGTACCCCGGCGGTCGATAGCATCCTCAGGACAGTCCCCGCCTACGGCCCGAGGTACCCCGTGCGCACGCTTGAACCGCTTCTCACCGGAATCCGTGCCTACTACGAGACCGACGCGGACCTCATCAGGATCGCGCTGAATACCACCTCGTGGGTCGAGGCGAACCTCGCGTTGCAGCTACTGAGCGAGTCGCTCCCCGAGCGGGCGCTCGTCAACGCCGCCAACATCCGGGAGGCGATCAAGGAGTTGCCGCGCTGCCCGATGGCGATGGCGGTCGACTTCGAGCGTCTCGCGCAGATATGGCATCTCGAGCGGGAGGGGACGGCGTGGAGCCGGTCGTTCTCCGATCCGGAGGGGGACTACACCATCGTGCTTCTCGGCGAGGGCAACCACTGCTACGACATCGTCGTCAGGACCGGCTACGGGCCGATCATGTGGATGCCCGAGCACAGCGAGGAGGACTTCCTTCACCCCGACATCATCGATCTGGTGATGGAGCGTCCGGGCGTCCTCGGCACCGTGATCGACCTGCTCCAGGCGATGGGGATGGCGTTCTACCCGATGATCTACCTGTCGCTTGATGACTGGCATCAGGAGTACGCGCGAACGATCGTTGAAGAGGCAGTCCGTCTCTTCAGCACCGAGGCCGAGGAGCTCGAGCGCGAACGCATCGCCGCCGCGGCCGGCGTCGACGGCGTCGGGACGGAGACCCGCTTTCGCGGCCTGAGCGACGAAGACGGGCTGAGCTGGCTTCTCTGAGGCTTCGGTCGCGGCGCGCTACAATGGTCCGGCACGTGCCCGCGCGTGTCCGAGCGCACGCCGATCCGGAGGTCACCACTCATGATCCCACGCTACTCACGTCCGGAGATGGCCGGCATCTGGGAACTCGAGAACAAGTTCGCCATCTGGCGTGAGATCGAGATACTGGCCTGCGAGGCACAGGCTGAACTCGGCGACATCGGGATCACACGCGACGAGGCCGAGCACATCCGGGCGACGGCCGACTACGACGTCGCGCGCATCGACGAGCTTGAGGCGACCCTCAATCATGACGTGATCGCGTTCCTCACGAACATGGCCTCCTACATCGACGCCGACATCGAGCCCGGCGCGCCCAAGCCGAGCCGCTGGGTGCACTACGGCATGACGTCGTCGGACCTCGGCGATACGGCGCTCTGCTACCAGATGACGCAGGCGATCGACATC
>CAYYLR010000015.1:22185-22298 GCA_964472485.1 uncultured Coriobacteriaceae bacterium | reverse complement strand
CTTGATCTTCGGCTTCAGGTGCTCCGGAACCCAGTCGGCACCGTGCTCGCGCTTGCTCGCCCAGATGTTGCCCTCTCCACGCAGCGAAGCGGCCATCATCTCGAACGGCGGGA
>CAYYLR010000015.1:0-22175 GCA_964472485.1 uncultured Coriobacteriaceae bacterium | reverse complement strand
CCGTATGTATGAGCCGTCCCCGCATCTCCATCCATGAGTGCTCGACGGGGAGCTGCAACTGACAGCGCGTGTTGCAGACCTCGCAGGTGGTGCACACGAGGAAGCGGTCCACCATGTCCTGCTCGATCCTCTCGCGACCCTCGATGACCTCACGAAGGAAGAGGTACTTGCCCCGAGGCGAATGGCTCATCCAGCCTCGGGCACCGTACTCATCGCAGGTGGGTACGCAGTAGCCGCACTGGGCGCACGCGTACGAGTAGAACGCGACATCGGCCGGAACGCCGTTTCGCTCCCGCGCTCCGACCATATCGCCTGTCGGCGCTTTGGCGGCGTTGGCGAGCGGCCTGACCACCGTCTCGAACGCGGTTGCGAGGTTCATAAGCGCGTTGATCGCGCCGGTTCCGAGGATCTTCTTCGGATTCATGATCCCGGCCGGGTCGTGCTGCCGCTTGAACGTTACGAGAGCGCGGACCTTCTCCTCGCCGAGGACCCGTTCGGCCTCCTGGCGGAAGAACAGGCCGGTGGAGTACGCGGTACCCCCGAACCTGCGCGCGATCGAGATGACCACGAGCGACAGCGCGAAGGCAAGGTTGAACGCGAACGTGCGCTCGTCGTGTGGAATGAAGCCGAGAAGCACGACCTTGTCACCCTTGCTCACCATGCCCTCAAGCACGAACGGTTGCCTGATCTTCGCGTCGATCTCGCCGAGGACCGAATCGAGGTTCTCGAGCGGGACGACGACCTCGGTCGGGACGATCGAGGGACCGACGCGCTTCAGCCGCATCGGCGAGAAGCGCTGATCCCACTCATGCTCGGCCGCCTCGGTATCGAGCTCCGTCCCGCCGTTCGCGTCGCGGATCGCCGCCAGCGCGGGGTCGATCGCGCCACTGCGCGACCCCGGATACGCCACGACAAGCAGGTAGGCCTCCGGGAGGTCCGGCTCGTATCCCACGTGCCGCATCTCGTACGGATGACCGTGGCGGTGCGGGATGGTCTTCTTGAGGCTCACCGACTCGGGGTTCAGGAACGTGATCGACCACACCGGAAGGTGCTGCGTGGAGACGGCGCGGAGCGCGGATGCGAGCGCCCTCGCCGTCGGGAACGCGATGACGCGATGGGCCTCAGACTCGAGGTCGCGCAGCCGGATCGTCACCTCCGTGACGATGCCCGTGATGCCCTCCGCATCGGCGACGATCTGATCGAGCTGCTCGCCGGTGAACGTCCGGACCTCGCCGTCAGGAAGGACCATGCGGGCCGAGACGACGTTCTCCTTGAACATGCCGTACTCGTAACTCCCGAACCCGGCGCCGCCCTGTGAGAGCCATCCGCCAACTGTGGATGACGGGAGCGATGATGGGTAGAGCCTGAGGTCCAGTCCCTGTTTGTTGAGCTGCTTCTGCAGCGGCTCCCACAACGTGCCGGCGGTCGCGCGCGCCGTCTTGGCGGCGGCGTCGACATCGAGCAGCCGGCCGAAGGCCGACATGTCGACGACGATCGCGCCAGGGACCGGCAGGACGCCTCCGTAGCCCGAGGTGGACATGCCGCGCGGCACGACCGGCAGGCGTTCGCGCCCCGCCACCTTCACGACAGCGACGACGTCATCTTCGTTGCGAGGGCGAACGACGGCCCCGGCCACACCCGTGGGCAGAAGCGGCTTGATCAGCCGCGGCATCGAACCGATGTCGTACGAATAGAGCGTGCGCTCTACACGGTCCGTGCTCACGCGATCTTCACCGAGGATGGAACGCAGCTCTTCGGCAACACGCTGGTTGATGACCTTCATCGACCCTCCGATAGTCCCGGACTCCCGGCAGAGCCCGTTGGTATACCCATACCGGGTATGGTATTTGCACGCGCTGTGCCAACGTACCCCCACCGCCGCCTCCCGTCGGCCAGAGAGCGAAACGCACACCGGGCATGGTACACGTTCTTCATCCTCGCGCGTGCTATGCTCGCCCAGCGCCAACGTCCCGGGAGGTGCCATGCGCGCAGTGCTCTTCGATCTTGACGGCACACTGCTTGACCTCGATCTCGGCGCGTTCCTCGGCCGGTACTTCGACGCGCTTGAAGCCCTCGCCCACCCACTCGTCGGGGCCGGTCGCGAGGGGGCGTTCATGCGAGCGCTCCATGACGCCGTGCGCGAGATGATGAGCTCCCACATAGGCCGGACGAACGAGGAGGTCTTCGCCGACGCTCTCGAGCGATCGACCGGCCTGAACATCCAGGCCGCGTGGCCTCACTTCGAGCGGTTCTACCGTGAGGACTTCCCCCTGCTCGCCGACAGCGCGCATCCCGCTCCCGGTGCGCGACTCGTCGTCGCCACCGCCCGCGATCTCGGCTTCCGTATCGCCATCGCCACCAACCCGATCTTCCCTCGTGCGGCCATCGAGCACCGGCTATCGTGGGCCGGAGTCTCACCGGGCGACGTCGACGTCATCACATCGTACGAGGTGATGGAAGCGACCAAACCCTGGCCTGCGTACTTCCGGCAGACCGCCGCGCTTCTTGACGTCGCCCCATCGGAGTGTCTCATGGTCGGCGACGACCGATCGCTCGATCTCGCCGCGGCCGATGTGGGAATGAGAACGTACTACGTCGGGTCCGATTCCGATGCGCCCGCGCACTACAGCGGCGATCTGCCGGCACTCGCCGAGCTCCTCCCGGCCCTGCTCTGAGGCGGCCCGCCGTACCGGGCTCCACTGGTGACGGTCTACGCGTTCTAGTATCATTCGGACTCGGGAACGAAATCCGCTTCACACGAGGACGCGATGGATCGCAGACCGGCACTGCTCATCCTGGGCTCCCCGAGGCGCTACGGCTGCCTTCGGGCCGCTTGACCGTCCCTCACCTCGGCCGGTACCGGCAGACAGGCGCATGCGCCAGACACCCGAGGAGTAGAACGCGTGCGCGCGATCAGCTCCTTCGCGAATCCTTCCCCTCGCACCAGGGAATCGTCGTGCCTCACGGAAGGGAGGGTGCGGCGAGAGTGAGGCGCGTGGCCGGGCCGCTCGGCCGACACTCAGCTTGGATCAAGGACTGACCCAGGAGTACGCGTATCGTTCGGATATCAAGGAGGTGTATGGCATGGCGCAAGAGGCGCACGGTGCGATCTACGACCTGCTCGCGGTCCGCGGCGTAAGTCGTCGCGACTTCCTCAAGTACTGCGGCTACATGGCCGCGATGCTCGGGCTCACCGAAGCAGCGGCACCGAAGATCGCCGCGGCCGTGGAGAAGGGCGCGAAGCTGAAGCCAGCGCTCTGGCTCAACGGAGGATCGTGCACCGGCTGCACCGAGTCGATGGCTCAGGTCGACTCCCCCGACGTCGCCACCATCGTTCTCGACCTGCTCTCGCTCAACTACTTCGAGACGGTGATGGCGGCTGCAGGCGAGTACGCTGAGAAGAACGTGAAGGACACCATCGAGGCCGGCGGCTATCTGCTCATCTACGAAGGTTCCGCGATGATGGGTGAGGACGGCAACACGCTCCTCGTCAACAGCCACAAGGGCATCGACATCCTGAAGGAGGCGGCGGAGGGTGCTGACGCTGTCATCGCTGTCGGCGCCTGCGCCGTCGATGGCGGCTGGGTCTATGCCGCCCCCAATCCCGCCGGTGGCGTCGGCGTGCAGTCGTATCTCGACACGGTGAGCGTCACGACTCCGGTCGTGAACCTCCCCTGCTGTCCGACGAGCCCCGAGTGGGTCGTCGCGATGGTCGTGCAGTGGCTTCTCGTGGCCGAGGACGACCCGGCGACGTTCCTCGCGAAGACGGCGCTTGTACAGAAGACGTACAGCGACTCGTACACGGGCAATAGCGTCACGCTCAACTTCCCCGAGTACATCGTCGGCTCGACGATCCACGACAACTGCCCACGCCGCGGCCATTTCGAGAACGGCCACTTCGTGACCGAGTTCGGCAGCGAGGAAGAGGCGCTCGGATACTGCCTCTACAAGCTCGGCTGCAAGGGTCCGCAGACCTACACACAGTGTCCGATCACCCGCTGGAACCGCTCGGTGAGCTGGTGCGTCCAGTCCGGCGCTCCGTGCATCGGCTGCGGCGGCCTGAACTGGGTCGACAACAACGCGCCGTTCTTCAGCCGTCTGTCGGACATCGGCTTCGCGGGCGGCGTCCAGCCCGGAACGGTCGGGGCTGTCGTCGGCGGCGTCGCCGCCGCGGCGCTTGCCGTCCACGCCGTGGCCAACAAGACCGCCGGCCGTGTCGGCTCCGGTCCGCAGGTCGAGAAGGAGAAGGCCTACGATCGCAAGCACGCGGCTCAGAAGGGAGGCGATAAGTAGTGGCTCGCACCGTCATCGACCCGGTCACCAGGATCGAAGGTCACCTGCGCGTGGAGTGTGAGGTCCAGGACAACAAGGTCACCGATGCCTGGGTCTCTGGCACGCTGTACCGCGGCATGGAGACCGTGCTGCTCGGGCGAAGCCCGGAAGACGCGTTCTATGTTTCGCAGCGCATCTGCGGCGTCTGCCCCATCTCGCACAGCCATGCCTCCGCCCAGGCGACCGAGGACGCGCTCGGCATCAGGATCCCTGATGGCGGCCGTCTCGTGCGCAACATCCTCGAGTGCGCACAGTACCTCCACAGTCACATCCTGTGGTTCTACAACCTGACCGCACTCGACTACGTCAATCCCGTGAACGCGCTGTCGGCCGACATCGCCGACACCTACGCGCTCGCGCAGACCTCCGGCACCCGTGTCGCGGACTTCGGCGCCGTCGCTACGCGCCTCAAGGCGTTCGTGGACAACGGCCAGTTGTCGATCTTCACCGGACACTACTGGGATCACCCCGGATATGTGCTGCCGCCGGAGCTCGACCTGATCGCGACCGCGCACTACCTTGAAGCGCTCGAGATGCAGGCGGTCGCAAACGAGATCGTAGCCATCATCGCGGGCAAGTTCTCGCACCCGATGACATCCGTTCCGGGCGGTACCGCGTTCGTCCCGTCCGCGGACAAGCTCGATGACATCCTGTTCCGCCTCGTGCGGGTGAAGGAGTTCATCGACACTGCACTCATTCCCGACACGCTCGCCATCGCGCCGTTCATACTCGGTGCGACCGAGTACGGGGCCGGCACCGGCAACTTCCTCAGCTGGGGCGTGTTCGAGAAGAGTTCCCTGGTGCCCGAGGAGCGCTACCTTCCCAGAGGTTTCGCCCAGGGTCTCTCAGCTGAAACGGTCGCACCGGCCGACGTCAACGAGTTCGTCAAGCACTCGTGGTACGAGTCAAAGACCGGACTGAACCCTGCGGAGGGTGAGACGAAGGCGAAGTTCACCTCGTACGACACGGAAGCCCAGTACTCATGGGGCAAGGCCGTCCGCTGCAAGGGCAAGTCGACCGAGGTCGGTCCGCTCGCACGCATGATCGTCGCGTACCTCGCCGAGAAGGGCGGGACAGACCTGGTCGACGGCGCAACCGGCGTGCGCACCCCCGCAGCGCTGATCGACTCCACCCTCGAGGCGCTCGGCGTTGGCGGCAAGCCGGAAGTACTCGTCTCGCTTCTCGGCCGGGTTGCCGCGCGGAACCTCGAGGCCGCCTACATCGCCGACCTGTCCCTGGTGTTCGTCAACCAGCTCATCGAGGCGCTCCGGGGCGGCGACGCCGCGTTCTGGAAGGCCGCCTCGGGGGACTCCGGCGCCGGCGTCGGCGCCTGGGAGGCCCCGCGTGGTTCGGTCGCGCACTGGATCGGCATCAACGGCGGCAAGATCGACCACTACCAGGTCGTCGCCCCCACGACGTGGAACACCGCGCCGCGGGATGACGACGACGTTCGCGGTCCGCTCGAGGAGGCGCTTGTCGGCGCTCCTGTCGCTGACCCCGAGCGGCCCCTCGAGCTGCTGCGTATCGCGCACAGCTTCGATCCTTGAGTGGGCTGCCAGGTTCACGTGGTTGAACCCAAGACCGGCAAGTCGGCAACGGTCATGTCAACGAGGATGGGAGTGATCTAGGTGGCGGGCCACTCGTTGTATCGCGAGGCGCATCCGCTGGTGTTCGTGATCACTCACTGGATCAACCTGATCTGTATGGTGGCGCTGGCATTCTCGGGCTTCTACATCCACTACCCGTTCTTCGAAGGGTTCATGGGTAGCGCCCGCGCGATACATTTCTTCGCGATGTTCGTCGTCATCATCAACCTCGCGTTCCGCGTGCTCGCCGCCTTCATCGTGAAGACGGCGAACCAGCCCGGCACGCGTGAGGTGGATCTCGACCTCAAGAACTGGTTGCCCCAGGAGGAGAACAGGCACCAGCTCCTCGAGACCGTGAAGTACTACCTGTTCCTCCGCAAGGAGGCCACGATCGCCGCGAAGTACAACCCGCTCCAGAAGATGTCGTACATAGCGACGGTCCCGTTGACCCTGCTCATGGCCTACACGGGCTTCGCGCTCTACGGACCTTCGGCCGGCATGTCGTTCTTCGCCGCCGGCACCGAGCTGGTCGGCGGACCCATGAACATGCGGATCATCCACTACTTCGGTATGTGGGCGATCATCCTGTTCACGATGGTGCACGCGTATCTCGCGAGCATCTACAACTTCAACCCGCTTCGGATCATGTTCTTGTGGAAGGAGACCGAGGCGGGGCACTAGGCGTGCATGGGGAGCCGGCGCTCATCTGAGTCCGGTGCGGACCCCGGGGTCTCCAAACCCCGGGGTCCCTCCATCTCTCAACGGAACGGAAAGGGCCTGATGTCCGAGGACAACCCACGCGTGCTCGTCATGGGTGTCGGCAACATCCTCATGCGTGATGAGGGAGTCGGCAACCGTATCGCCGTTGAGTTGCAGCGCAACTACCGACTGCCCGATGACGTCCGCGTCATGGATGCCGGCACGATGGGGCTCGGCATGCTGCATCTGTTCCGAGGACTCGACTACCTGCTCATCGCCGACGCCCTCGATGGGACCGGCCATCCCGCAGGTACGGTGCTTCACGTTCCTCCGGACGAGTTCTCGCCCAATCAGGTGCTGCACTCACTCCACGACGTCCGGCTCGTGGACGTGCTGGCGGCCGCGTCACTCATCGGCATCATGCCGGAGACGGACTGCGTCGGCGTGCAGGTGGCGGACATGTCCCCCGAGGAGCTCACCATCGGCCTTTCCGAGCCGGTCGAAGCCGCGCTACCGCGTGCCATCGCGGCGGTGCTGTGGATGCTCGGCGAGCGTGGCGTGATCGCACATCCCGCTGATCAGCCGGACGGCGACACCGGCCTACAGGCGCTCGTGGCGGCTCATCTCGGCGACATCCGCCGACGCCGGTCCGCTTCGTCGTGACGGCCGCGGCAGGCGCACCTACGCGCCGGAACGCGCGAGATCCATTATGCGTGCGATGATGCCGCCCGCGTCAAGCCCCGCCTCAGCGTAGAGATCGCCTGCGGATCCCGAGGACCGATAGCCGTCGACGCCGAGCGAGTGGAGCCGCACGGGGACGCCGTGCTCGGCCGCCCATCCAGCGGCGGAGGCCCAGAGCCCCGTCCGGTGCCCGTGGTCCTCTACGACAAGGACCCAGGGCGCGCGAGACGCATGCCGCATCGCGTCAGCGTCGATATGAAGTGGCGATGAGACGAGGCACACGCCGATCCGACGGCCGCTCGACGCGAGCACACGATCCGCGGCATTAACAGCCGCGCCGGCGGGCGTGCCCATCGCAAGGAGCACCCCGTCCTCACCATGACGCGCCCATGTGGCGCGTCCGTACTCGAAAACGTGGTCGCCGCCGAACAGAGGCGCTCCGCTTCCATCGAGGATGACCGGTAGCTTCGAGCGCCCCATAGCGATGGCGACACAGCCCGGCATCATGGCGGCGGCGCGCACCGCCCGGTCGGTCTCGTTCGGGTCGGCCGGCACGATGGTCTTCCATCCGAACATCGTGCGGAAGCCGCCGACGTAGTCGAGGCACTGGTGCGTCTTGCCATCCTCGCCCACATCGAGGCCGCAGTGCGTGAGGGCGAGGGTGAGTGAGGCGCCGTTGATGTCGCTCAGCCGCTGCTGGTTGTACACCTCGTCCAGTCCGAAGACGCCGAAGTCCGAGAAGAACGTCGTGACCCCGGAGATCGACAACGCTCCCGATACGGTTGCGGCGTTGTGCTCGCCGACCCCCGCCTGGATGAATCCTTCCGGACGCGTCCGCGCGAAGCCGCCCGTCTTCACCGAGGCGGCCAGATCGCAGTCCACCACCGCGATCGGGGCATCCGGATTGGCCGCCGCGAGATCCTCGAGCGCGGTGCCCCATGCGGAGCGGTTGTCGGTGTGCTTCTCCCGTGTGTAGGTGCGCGGCGATCCGGGATCGATTCGGCCGGCGGCCCTGCCGCGCTCGGCGGGACGCGTCAGCACGGGCTCGGCCCGGCGTGAGCGGGCGGCCTCAAGCCAGGGCTCGAGGCCGAGCTCCGCCATCGCGCGCGCGTACTCCTCGGCGGACAGCGCGCGTCCGTGGAACTCGGGGTCGCCTTCCATGAACGACACGCCCTTGCCGATGGTCGTGCGGGCGACCACGACGACCGGGCGCTCGCGATCGGCAAGCGCCGTCGCGATCGCCCCGTAGAGCGCGCGTACGTCGTGTCCGTCAACCTCGAGCACGGCCCATCCGTCGGCGCGGAATCCGGCGGCGACATCCACCGGCATCACCGCAGCGGTCTTCCCCGAGATCTGAATGCCGTTGGTGTCCACCACGACCGTGATGTCGTGCAACCCCTCCTTGACGGCGAGACGCCGGGCCTCGGCGACCTGGCCCTTGTGCTGCTCCCCGTCGCTCATCACGACGAAGGTGCGGTACCCGCGCCCCGTCATCCGAGACGCGAGAGCGAACCCGACGCCGGCCGACAGACCCTGCCCGAGGTTGCCCGTACCCCACTCGACACCGGGAACGGAGCGCTCGACATGACCCTCGAACGGACTCCCTGCTTGGCGGAAGTGCGCAACGGCGTCCTCGAGCGGGAAGAACCCCGCGTCGGCGAGCGCGCAGTAGACCCCTGGCGAGGTGTGTCCGTGGCTGACCACGATGCGGTCCCTGTCGTCCCAGTCCGGCCGCGTGGGGTCGAGTGTGGCGCAGTGGTAGAGGAGCAGGTAGGCTTCAAGCGATGACATGGAGCCGCCCGGGTGTCCCGAACCCGCGACCGAGGTCATCGTGAGGATCGCACCCCGCAGATGCCGGGCGCGCTCCTCGAGCCACGACGCGGAGGCATCGGTGATGACCGGCACGCCGAACCCACGCTCGAGCATCGATCCTCCTCGCCGCCGGACGGGCGCCTTGCCGACCGGCTGGTGGCCTAGACTGGAGCATACCCGAACCCACGACTGACGGAGCCGCATGATGTCACGAGCGCGAACGATCGCCGAGCGGGCCACCGGAGCCGGTGGCGCGGCCCTGCGCGTGCATGCCGGCCGGATCAGCGGGCTCCGCACGAAGTCGTCCGGGGCCGACCTTGTCTCCGAGGCCGATGTCGCCGCCGGCGTCGCGGTGGCCCGGCTCATCGCCGAAGCGGATCCCACGGCGCGCTTCGTCATCGAGGAGGGCGAGGTCTACGAGCGGGCGGGCGTCATCGCAGGTGGTCTCGACGACGCCGCCGTCTGGGTCGTCGATCCGCTCGACGGAACGACGTCCTTCGTGCATGGCTACCCGTGTTGGTCGGTCAGCGTGGCGTACCTCGAACACGGGCAGCCTGTCGCGGGCGCCGTGCTCGACGTACCGTCGGGTGTGCTGTACTCGGCGGCCCTCGGCGGCGGGGCCACAGCGAACGGACGACCGCTCGTCTGCGCCGGTGAACGCTCGATCGATGAAGCGCTGCTCATCACCGGGTTCCCGTACGACCGGACGGTCGCCCTCGGACGGCAACTCGCTCTCCTCCGTGCCGTCTTGCTCCGCGTCCACGACGTTCGCCGAGACGGTTCGGCGGCGGTCGATCTGTGCCGGATCGCCGCCGGTCAGGCCGACGGGTTCTGGGAGATCGGACTCCGCCCCTGGGACATGGCCGCTGGCGTGCTCGTTGTTCGCGAGGCGGGTGGCACCGTGACCGGTCTCGACGGCTCACCGTGGACGACCACGACCACCGATGTCGTCGCGGCGTACCCCGCTCTCCATGCCGGGTTGCTCGACGTGCTCGATGTCGCCGATCGGGAGTGGCGCGGCCCTCAGTAGATGCGCTGCTCCGGTTGTGAGTCCTCCTCGAGTGTGATGCCCCACTCGCCGAGGATCTTCGAAGCGGCCCGCTCCCCGCTCTCGATGCAGTTCGGGATGCCGACACCGCGGTATCCACCGCCCGCTACGCCGAGGCCGGGCGTCGCAGCGACCGCCGCTTCGATGGCATCAACGCGGTCTAGGTGACCGAGCGTGTACTGTGGCATACCGCCGGTCCACCGGTACACACGCGCGAAGATCGGTTGAACGTCTGGTCGCATGCCGAGCATCTCGGCGATCTGTGCCCGGACGATCTCGATGAGCTCATCGTCGGACTTCTCCATGATCGCCTGGTTCACCGGACCTCCCACGAAGCCGCGCAGCAAGACGGTGCCGTCCGGCGCCCGGTCCGGCCACTTCGATGATGACAGCGTCACGGCGAGCACCGACTTCCGCTCGATGAGCGGGCAGAGGATGCCGAAGAACCTCGTGTCGAACGGACAATCCTCAGCTCGGAACGCCATCGGCACCGTGGCCGAGGTCGAGCACGGAATCGTGCCGACGAGCGCGCCGATCTCCGGCTCAACGGGCGCCAACAGCTCCGCGGCCGCCCACGCCTCGGTCGCGACGATCACCGCATCGCCGGTGACGCGCTCCCCGCCCGCGAGCGTCACGGTGTAGCCGTCCTCGCCCCTGCCGATACCCTCGACCAGTGCGCCGGTCCTCACACGCTCCCGTCCGACCTTGTCCGCCATGGTCTCGGGAAGCTGCGCCATGCCAGTCTTGAACGAGCTGAAGAACGTTCGCGGCTTCGCCCCGGGCTTGGGCGGGTACTTCTTGCGCATCTCCTCTACCATCGTGCGCTGGTCGAGGAACCCGAGGATCAGCGACCCGAACTTCTGCTCCATCTCGAGCAGGTTGGGGAACGTCGCTGCGAGCGACATCTCGCGCGGATCGGAGGCGTGCACACCGCCCACGAGCGGCTCGGCCAGCCGATCGAGCGCCTCACGGCCCATCCGTCGAACGACGAAGCTCTCGAGGGTCTCGTCGTGGTCCTGCGCGGTCTCGCCCTCGGCCCACCGGACCTTGCGCGGCAGCACGAGATCGAGAGCCATGCGGATCTTCGCCCCCCACGAGTAGAGGGCGGTCGTCGCCAGCGGTATCAGCTTGGTCGGAGCGAACATCATGATGCCATCAGGCATCTCGATGAGCCGGCCGTCCTTCACGATCAGCGTCTTCTTGTTTTCATCGCACGAGGGCGTGATGTCGTCGAAGATGCCCGCGAGTCTCGCCACCCGGGCGACCGCCGGTTTCGAGGTGAGGAACGCGTCGGACCCGCCGTCGACCACGAACGGCCGGCCGTGCTCGTCGGTGATGACGTCCGTCCGAAGTTTGCCGCCGACTACCGCCTCGCGTTCGAGTACGACGACATCCACATCGAACCCGGCTTCGGCCGCCCGCCGCAGCTTGTACGCCGCGCCGAGACCGGCGACGCCGCCACCGATGACGATGATTCGTTTCACATGCTCTCCTTCTCAGTCTCTAGTCACAGAGTGCGACGACCGCGTCGGCGATGTCCCTCACCAATGCGGGAGCGGCGTTGGGAACCGCAGACCGGGCAAAGTCGATGCCGATCTCGGCAGCCATGCCCGCCGCGACAATGTCGAGGTCATACAGGGTCTCCATGTGATCGGTCGCGAACCCTATCGGCACCACGATCACGCCCGAGCGACCCGCGCGCCTGATCGCAGCGATCACATCGTCCACGTCCGGCCCGAGCCACTCACCACCGCGGGTGCCCTTCGACTGATAGGCGACTACCCACCGCCGCTCGCCGCGCGCGCTGCCGTGGCCCGTGATTCCCTCGAGCACGGTGGCGCCGTCCGTACCAGCAGACAGCCCGAGTCGGGACGCGACCGCGTCGGCGACCCGCTGAAGCCCGCGCACATACGCTTCATCGGCCCCAGCTTCCGCGACCGGCAGGCTGTGCGCCGAGAACACGACCGGGGCATCGTCGGCAAGCGCCGCGAGCGCCGCCTGAGCGGCCGCGGCATGCAGCGGCGCGTAGGACGGCAGCTCCGAGAGCAGCGGGGCCTCGATGACGCTCGTCCCCGGTCTCGCTCTGAGCGCCTCGGCGACCGCGTCGCGGTATTCGCCGTGGGTCACGTGCGTCTCGAACGGCGAGAGCGCGACCGAGACGATCGAATCCACGCCGGCGGCGGCAAGCCGCGCGATTCCGTCAGCGATGAGCGGATCCCAGTACCGCATGCCGACCTCGACCGGCATCGCGACACCGCGACCCGCAAGCTCCTCCGACAGGCGCGCCGCCAGTTCCCGGGCGATGGCAGGCAGCGGCGATGAGCCGCCGATGGCCTCGTAGCGGGCACAGACCCGTGCCACGAGCTCGTCAGCGGGGGCACGGCCCATCAGGTTGCACATGAACGGCCCGACCGCCTCAAGACGATCGGGCCCTCCGAAGCCGGTGATGAGGACGCCGGCGTGAGCCATCTACGCTCCTGAACGAATGCGCTCCGAGTGCTCGCGCACGAACCGGATCATCGTGCGCGCCTTCTCGGGGTCGCTCGTCTTGTGGATCCCGTGGCCGAGATTGAACACGTGCCCGGGGCGAGTGCCGACCGCCTCCAGGATCTCCACGACCATGCGCTCGAGCTCATCGTCGGGTGCGAACAGCGCCACCGGATCGATGTTGCCCTGGATCGCGAACCGTTGATCGATCCGCCGGACCGCCTCGCGCATGTCAAGGCGCCAGTCGATGCCGATGACGTCTCCGCCCGCCTGCTGGGCGAGCTCGATCATCGAGGTGGCGCCGTTCGGGAAGTGGATGACCGGGACACCGTCGGGGTTCACACGGCGTCCATGATCGCTCACCGCGTCGATCACCCGCCGTGTGTACGGCAGCACCGAGCGCTCGTAGTCGCGCGGTGCGACGTATCCGATCCAGCTGTCGAAGACCTGGATCGCCTGCGCACCCGCGTCGATCTGCGCCGACAGATACGCGATGACCGTGTCCGCGATCTTCGTCATCAGCAGGTCCCATGCCTCGGGCTCACCCCACATGAGGGCCTTCGTGTACTCGTAGTCGCGCGTGCCATGACCCTCGATCATGTAGCTCGCGAGGGTGAACGGCGCGCCGCCGAAGCCGATGAGCGGCACCTTGTTCTCGAGTTCCCGCCGCAAGATCGTGATCGCGTCCATGACGTAGCCCGTGTCACCGATCGGATCGGCCACGCGTAGGGCTTCGACGTCGGAGACAGAGCGTACCGGGTTGTGGATAACGGGGCCTTCCCCCTTGGCGAACTCAAGATCGAGACCCATGCCGGGGAACGGCACCAGGATGTCCGAGAAGAGAATCGCCGCATCCACACCGACGAGGTCGACCGGCTGCATCGTCACCTCGACGGCAAGCTCGGGAGTCCGGCACATCTCGAGGAATCCGTGCTTGGCACGGATGGCGCGGTATTCCTCCATGTAGCGGCCGGCCTGGCGCATCATCCATACGGGCGTACGCTCGGTCGACTCGCGGCGACAGGCGCGCAGGAACAGGTCGTTGTAGGCCATCTGGGAGAAGTCCCTTCCGTTCAGGGGCGTTAAGAGCCGACGGACAGTTTACCATGCCGGAGTATGAAGCGGACCCCGCCTGCGCGGGGTCCGCTCTGACTCACCGATCCACGCCACGCGTGCCTGAGCGCGGCGCTAACCGACCTTGGGCGCCGTGTCGACGATGATCTTCACGATGGACGGGTCGGCGAGGGTCGAGATGTCGCCGAACGCCTCCATGTCGCGGTCCCCCGCGGCGATCTTGCGCAGGATGCGGCGCATGATCTTGCCGCTGCGGGTCTTAGGGAGCTCGGGCACGACGTGCACGAAGTCCGGGCTCGCGATCGGGCCGATCTCCTCACGCACGTGCCCGCGCAGGATCTTCTCGATCCCGGAGGGGACGTCGACCCCGGACTTGAGGATTACGTATGCGTAGATGCCCTCGCCCTTGATGTCGTGCGGGTAGCCGACGACGGCGGCCTCGGCCACCATGGGATGGCTCACCAGCGCGCTCTCGACCTCTGCGGTACCCATGCGATGACCGGAGACGTTGATGACGTCGTCGACACGACCGAGCAGCCAGTAGTAGCCGTCCTCGTCCTGCCGCGCTCCGTCGCCGGTGAAGTACTTGCCGGGGAACGCGGAGAAGTAGACGTTCTTCATCAGCTCGTTCTCCGGATCACCCCAGGTGCCGCGCATGATCCCCGGCCATGGCTTGGTGATGCAGAGCCGCCCGCCGCTCCCCTGCGGCGTCGGGCTGCCGTCTTCGTTGACGATCTCAGGCTGGATGCCGAAGAACGGAAGGGTCGCCGAGCCCGGCTTCATCGGAGTGATGCCGGGCAGGTTGGTGATGATGTGGCCGCCGGTCTCGGTCTGCCAGTAGGTGTCCACGATCGGTGCGTTCTCACGGGCGATGTTGCGGTAGTACCACATCCACGCCTCGGGGTTGATGGGCTCGCCGACGGTCCCGAGGACCCGGAGTGTTGACAGGTCGTACTTGGCGGGCCACTCCTCGCCCGACTTCATGAGTGCCCGGATGGCGGTCGGCGCAGTGTAGAACTGGTTCACACCGTGCTTGGCGACGACCTCCCAGAAGCGTCCGGCGTCCGGGTACGTCGGCACGCCCTCGAACATGAGAGACGTGGCGCCCGTCGCCAGCGGACCATAGACGATGTAGCTGTGGCCGGTGACCCAGCCGATGTCAGCGGTACACCAGAACAGGTCCTCGTCGTGGTAGTCGAACACGTACTTGAACGTGGTCGCCGCGTAGAGAAGGTACCCGCCGGTGGTGTGCAGCACGCCCTTCGGCTTGCCGGTCGAGCCCGACGTGTAGAGGATGAACAACGGGTCCTCGGCGTCCACCCACTCGATCTCGCAGTGCGAACTGATATCGGCCGAGCGGACCTCCTCGTGGTACCAGAAGTCACGCCCCGGCTCCATATCGATGAGCGTGCGTGCGCGCGAGACGACGATGACGGACTCCACGCTCGGGCACTCGTTCAGCGCGGCGTCGGCCTCCGCCTTGAGCGGCACGACACGGCCACCACGGATGCCTTCATCGGCCGTGATCAGCATCTTCGCCCCGCAGTCCTGGATGCGATCGCGCAGCGCCGCGGAGCTGAATCCGCCGAACACCACCGAGTGCACCGCACCGATGCGGGCACAGGCGAGCATCGCGATCGGCAGCTCCGGGATCATCGGCAGGTAGAGCGCGACCCGGTCGCCTTTCCTCACGCCATGCTTCTTGAGGACGTTGGCGAACTTGCAGACCTTGTAGTAGAGCGACTGATACGTGTAGACCTTCGAACGTCCCTCGTCCGACTCCCAGATGAGCGCGGCCTTGTTGCGACGCCACCCGGTGACATGACGATCGACGCAGTTGTAGGAGACGTTGAGCTTGCCTCCGGAGAACCACCTGGTGTACGGCTTCTCGAAGTCGTACTCGAGCACAGTGTCCCAGGGCTTGTGCCAGTCAAGCATCTCGGTGGCCATCTCGGCCCAGAAGCTCTCAGGATCCTCCACCGAGCGACGATACATCTCCCGGTACTGCTCCATCGTCTGCAGGTGTGCCCGCTCCTGGACCCGTGCGGGTGGATCGACGACCCGGTACTCCTGCGACAGCGATTCGATGGCGTTGGAATCCGTCATCAGCGCGTCTCCTCTCCGTGATCGAGCGTCGGCCGGTATGCCGGCCCGGCGACGTGCGAGGCGCGGAATCACCGCGCCCACATGCGGATATGGTAGCCGGTGCCGCTCCGGTGGCCGTCCGCAGGCAGGTCAACGGCACTCACGCCTCGGTAGACGGCACGCATGGACTCGCGCGCGCTCGCACCATAACGGTTACGACCGGATTGACTTGTAACACCCGTTGCAAAGCGGGACGACGCGGTATACCGTGTCTATGTTGACAGGTTCCCCTTCCCTAACATGCGGTGTCGCGGGGAATCCGCCCCACCGCGGTTGCGGCTTCGTCAGGTGACCGGCATCCCGACGAACGGCGAGAGCGCCGTCCAGGCCGCCTGAGACTCAGGGGTAACTGGGAAGGACTCGGACAGCCCCGGCCCGAAGGCCGGGGCTGCTCCATGTCTACCGTCAGGACCCCGCCGGGCGCTCGTCGTGGCGCGGAGGCCGGATGACGTTCACCGGACGAACCGTCACGTCCTCCGTCGGCCGCATCAGGCAGCCAAGGCGTATCGAGGCCGGAAGCGGTGGTGTGCGCGGACCGCTGTCGGGCGGACCCGGGTTCCCCGCCAGCACGCGCACGGCGCACTTGCCGCACGTGCCCCGACCGCCGCACGGCGCCATGATCGCGATACCGGCGCGGCGGGCCGCCTCTAGGACCGGCGTGCCAGGTTCGACGTCAACGGTCACGCCTGGCGGCTCGAACGCGATGCGCACCACAGCTTCGTCAGACCTCGAGGGGAACGGCCGACAAGCCCCAGCCCGTGCCGGTATGAGTCGCGATCACCGGGCCCGCCTCGATGACCCTGAGTTCCCCGACGTTGAAGCGCGCTCGCACCTGCTCCTCCAGCCACGCGGCCTTGTCCGGGGACTGCGCGTGCAACACGCCGAATGCGGCGCGCTTCGAGGCGTCGATCCGCGACGCTATCCAATCGACGCTCGCCTGCATCCCGCCCTTGGCGCCACGGACTCGAGCCACCGGCTCGAAGGCGCCATCGGGACCGACGCTGAGCAGCACCTTGAGATTGAGCACGCCTCCGACGAGGGCGGAGACGCGACCGATGCGACCGCCCTTGGCGAGGTTCTCGAGCGTGTCGAGGCCAACCACGAGGCTCATCTTGCCGCGCACGTCCTCGAACGCCCTCCGCAACTCGGCCACGGACGCACCACGCGCCGCTCGCCGAGCCATCTCGACCACCTGGTAGCCCTCGCCCCACGAGAGATTGAGGCTGTCGAACACGTGCACGCGGCCACCGAAGGACCGCGCCGCCTCCGACGCGGAGGCGAAGGTCCCGGACAGCTTCTCGGAGATCGTCACGCACACCACCTCATGAGCATGCTCCAGCGCCTCGCCGAACGCTGAGATGAACGCGCCGACCGGCGGCTGCGATGTCTTCGGCAGCTCGCGCGACGCCGCCATCTTCGTGAAGAACTCGGCGAGGCTGATGTCGCCGTCCTGGAACACCTCACCGTTCACCGAGACGCTCAATGGAACGACGGTGATGTCGTGCTCTCGTACGAGCTCGACGGGGATATCGGCCACTGAATCGGTTACGATCCGGACCGGGCTGCGCTCGCTCACGTGCTCACTCCCCTTCTGCGAAGTTGACCATCCCATGCGCCATACGCTGACCGCCGATGACGTGCACATGCAGGTGTTGCACGGTCTGTGCCGCGTCGCGCCCGGTGTTGACGATCACCCGGTAGCCGGACTCCGCCACACCCTTGAGCTCGGCGACGCGCGGAACAGCCGAGAACAGCGCTTCGATGACGTGGGGTGGCACGCCGTCGCCCACATGTCCGTAGTGCTCCCGAGGGATGACGAGTGTGTGAACCGGAGCCTGCGGCGCGATGTCATCGAACGCCACGACCGTTTCGTCCTCGTATACGACGGCCGCCGGGATCTCACCGTCGGCGACAAGGCAGAAGATGCAGTCGCTCACGCGTCACTCCCTCCCTCTCCGGGTGTGGGCCCGTCGTCGCACAGTTCGCCCATGAGCATCGTCACGCGCTGTTGCGCGGTCGCGAGCCGCTCGTGACACGTCTTCAGGAGCGCGACGCCACGCTCGTAGCGTTCGAGGCTCTCCTCGAGTCCGAGCTGCCCGCTCTCGAGTCCGCGAACGATCTGCTCGAGCTCGGCGAGCGCCTCACCGAACGTGGTGTCTCCTGCCACGGCACCGTCCGCCGTCATCACTCCTCCGATCCTGTTCCTTCCACCAGGCACGCGAGTCGCCCCTGGCCGAGCCGAACCGATATGCGATCGCCGATCGCGACGTCCCGCGCGGCGCGCACGACCGTGCCGTCCTCCGAATAGCATACCGCGTAGCCTCTGCCGAGTATCGCAAGCGGTGAGAGGTCCTGAAGCCGGGCGGCATACCCCGCGACAGCTCGCTCAGCCTCATGCGTCACCCGCTCGCCTGCTCCCGCCATGCCGTCGCGCGCGTCCGTGAAGCGCCGTGCGTGAGGTTCGAAGAGACGCGCCCCGACACGCAGCAGCCGCTCGGCCTCCCTACCCATCGACTCCCGTTGACGCGCGAGCTGCGTCGCCACGCCTCGCGACAGCCCGTCGGCCGCGCTATCGACGGCTTGCGTGTGAGCCGCCAGGAGCGCTGAGGCGTCCCGGAAGACCGGCCGTGACGCCATGACCGCAAGTCGATGGCGCTGCGTCGCCACAACGTGCTCCAGTCCGCGCCCGAGGAGACGGGTCTGCGCGTCGAGTCTACGGGAGAGGTCGGAGACGTCGGGAGAGACCGCTTCGGCCGCCGCGGTCGGCGTCGAGGCTCGAACGTCGGCTACCATGTCCGCGATCGTGGTGTCCGGCTCGTGCCCGATGCCGGTCACCACGGGCACGGGGCACGACACCACAGCCCGCGCAACCTCCTCAGTGTTGAACGGCATCAGGTCCTCGTAGCTGCCGCCGCCACGCGCGAGGATCACGGCATCGACACCGGAAGCGCGTCCGGCGGCCTCGATGCCGTCGACGAGAGCGCTCACGGCGCCGTCTCCCTCCACCTGCACCCCGGCGATGAGAAGCTCGGCGACGGGGTAGCGCCGGCGGAGCGTCCGGATGACGTCATGCACCGCCTTGCCTCGCGGCGACGTGACGAGCGCGATCCTCTGCGGATACTCCGGAAGCGCTCGCTTCCGGTCATCGCGCATGAGTCCCTCGGCCTCGAGGCGACGCGCGAGCGCCGCCACCTGCATCCGCAGCATGCCCTCGCCCGCGAGCGTGAGCGAGCGCACCTGGAACTGCAGCTGGCCCTTGGCAGGATACGCGGTGAAGAAGCCGGCGACCTCGGCCATCCTGCCGTCGGCAAGCTCGACGCCCGACCGGTCGTAGGCGTCACGCCACATCAAACACGGCATGACGGCCGTATCGTCCTTGAGCTTGAAGTAGACCGCCTTGTATCCGGAGCGGATGGTCGCGTCCGTGATCTCGCCGACGACGCGCACGCGGACCTGCTCCAGCGCCCCTTTCGCGAGAGCGACCGCGCCTGAGACGCTGAGCGCCGGCGGGTCACCCGCCATGATCGCTCTCCGTCGAGCCGTCCGGCGGCTCGACGACATCGAGCCGCCCGCCCGCCACCATCACGGATCGCTCCCCGCGGAGCAGCCGTTCGAGCTCGGCACCGATCAGCGTGCGGCGCCACCCCTCCATCAGCGGGTGCCCGTCGCGATCACCCGCGGCGAACCGCTCCAGCTCGTCACGTGTGGCCAACAGCGTGGGAGCGACACCGTGCTCGCGGGCGCGGGTCCGCAGGACCGCCGCAAGCACGTCGGTCACCGGCTGGACGTCGGCGGGAATGCGGTCTCTGCGCGGCAGCCGAGGCAGCTCGTCCTCAGGCACCGCCTCCCCCGCCTCGACGGCCGTGGCGACGGCCCGCGCGTTCCGCGTGGCGACCTTGTCGTTCACGCCTCTGATCGCAGCCAGAGAGGCCGCGTCACGTGGCCTGCGCCGCGCGACCTCGACCAGGCTCTCATCGGACAACAGCCATCGCCTCGGGACATCGCTCTGCCGGGCCTCGAGCTCACGCCAGGCCGCGAGTTCCCGGAGCACCGCAAGGCCACGCCGGTCGAGTGTGGACGCGCGCTTCACGCGCCGGTACTGCTCCCGCGGATCGACCTCGTAGGTGGACGGATCGGCGAGGCGCGCGAAGTCCTCGGCAAGCCAGGGCAGCCGGCCCTCGCGGGTCAGGCGCTCGGACAGGAGCGCGTGCACGCGCACGAGGTGACGCACGTCGTCCGCGGCGTACTCGATCTGCTCATTGGTCAATGGTCGTCGTGCCCAGTCCGAGTACGTGTCGCCCTTCTCGATCGCGACGCCAAGGAGATCCTTGACCAGTTGTGAATACCCGACTTGGCTGGGGAATCCGGCGAGCGTGGCGGCCACCTGCGTGTCGAAGACGGGGGACGGAATCGCCCCGGTCGCCTGCATGATGATCTCGATGTCCTGCGAGCCCGCGTGGAACACCTTCACCGTCGCCGGATCGGCCATCAGCGGCCCGAGCGCCGCGATCCGATCGCCGAGGGCGATCGCGTCGAGCACGAACACGTGATCAGCGGTGGCCAGCTGAACAAGGCACAGCCGCGCGTAGTAGGTCCGCTCTCGCATGAACTCGGTGTCGACGGCGACCGTGGACGAACCGGCAAGCGCGGCCACCGCCCGCTCCAAGCCTTCAGCATCACGGATGTACAATGGACCTCCGGCCGGACTGTCGTGAGTCGCTCACTGCGGACCGTTCGAGTGTAGCCCAAGGACATCGGACGCACGAGGAGCCGGCATGAACGTCCTCATGGTCACGAACCTCAGATCGGGCTTCGGCGAGCCCGGGCTCACCGAGTTCGTGCGCGAGCTCGGCCAGCATCACGCCGAAGTGACCGTCCGGTTCCTGAACGAGGGTGCGGACCTCGATCACCTTCTTCGCGACGCCCGGGACTACGCCCGCATCGTGGCGGTCGGTGGTGACGGAACGGTCTCGTCCATCGCGTACGCGCTGCGCGAGACCGGCATACCGATCCTGGCGTATCCGGCGGGGACCGCGAACCTCCTGGCGAGGAACCTCGACCTCCCCGTGGATCCGACGGAGCTCGCCCTGGCGACCCTCGCGGGAGGCACGGTCACCATCGACCTCGGCGAACTTACGCTCCCTGCGTCGGGAGCCCGCACCGAGCGGCGGATCGGGTTCGCCATCGCGGCGGGAGCGGGCTTTGACGCCACGATCATGGAGGCGGCCGAACCACTGAAGTCGACCCTCGGAGAGGGCGCATACGTCATCGGCGCGCTGCAGAACCTGACCCCGACAGTCTCAGAGTTCACACTAGAACTCGACGGCCGGACCGTCGTGACCGAAGGGATCGCGGTGCTCGTGGTGAACCTCGCCCGTATCCAGTTCGACATCGCGGTCGCGCATGACAGCGACGCGACCGACGGGCTCTTCGAGGTCGTGATCCTCAAGCCGAGGACCGCCGCGGGACTCCTGCCCGCCATCTGGGCCGCGCTGATCGACCGGCTGCAGAGTCACCCCCAGCGTCCGGGGCTCGAGATCCACTCGGCCGGCCTCGTCCGCGTCACGGCCGACCCACCGCTGCCGATCGAGTTCGATGGCGAGGTGACCGGCACGCACACGCCGCTGCGCGCGCGCATCCTGCCCCGCTGCGCAACCATGATCGTGAGCGAGGCGCGAACGCGGCCCGGGCGCTTCAACGGCTAGACTGACGCTCTCCGATCGTCCGCGCTCAGCCCCCGGCGTGGAACGAACGCCCGTGCCAGCTGCGGCGGCATGACGCTGTAGAGCATGCACCCGACGCAGACGCCGACGAACGCCTCGACGGCCGCGCAGGCCAGGAACACGCCGAGGACCGCCGCGACACCGTAGGTGGTTCCCGGCAGGTACGAGATCGCGAGAGCGCTCGCGGACATGACGAAACCGAGCAGCGCGGCGAAGCGCTTCGGGGCGACGTCCATCGGGTTCTCGGGCACCCTAGCCACCCGCGCGATCCATCGCGAGATGATGCAGTTCGGGCTCGGCGGGAAGCCGACCAGCAGCTTGATACCGAAGTCCAGCGCGAGATACGCCATCGCAAGGCGGGAGCCTGTGGCTAACACCACCACCAGCAGGGCGGTGACGATGGCGCCGTTCAGTCGCGCCGCGTTGCCGTCGACCGTGATGCCGCTGGTCGGACACTGAGCCTGCATCGCTACCCCTCCGTTGCGCCTACTCAGGTGTATCGGCATCGTGAGGTCATCGGATAATACCCGTTAAGGTTTTCCCGTCGGGATGCCCAGAGACAGGTCCGCCCCCACGCGATCGTGGGGG
>CAYYLR010000014.1:0-22563 GCA_964472485.1 uncultured Coriobacteriaceae bacterium | reverse complement strand
GAGCGGCAGATCGTAGTCGACCACCTCGGGCATCATCGCCTTGATGACCGGGAGGGACAGCCGCTCGGTGGCCTTCGCCATGTAGCAGTCCTCCATCGGAGGGCGGCCCACGATGGTAGCCGGATAGATCGCGTCGCGCCGCATCGTCATCGCCTCGACGTGGAAGACCGGGAAGTCGTCGGCGAGCGAGTAGTAGCCCGTATGATCGCCGAAAGGACCTTCCCACCGTGTCTCGCCGATCTCCACGTACCCCTCGAGCACGATCTCCGCGTGCGCAGGCACGAGCAGGTCGTTCGTCAGACACCGCACGACCTCGACCGGCTCCCCGCGCAGGATGCCGCTGAAGAGGTACTCGTCGATGATGGGCGGCACCGGTGCAGTCGCCGAGAAGATCGTGACGGGATCACCACCGAGCGCCACGGCGACCGGCATGCGCTTCTCCCCCGCCGCGGCCCACTCCCGAAGGTTCTTTGCGCCGTCGTGGTGCTCGTGGATGTGCAACCCGGTCGTGGCGCGGTCGAACACCTGGAGACGGTACATCCCAAGATTGGGGCGGCCCGAACGGCTTCGTGTCACCACAAGCGGCAGGGTGATGAACGGACCGCCGTCGCCCGGCCAGGTCGTCAAGACGGGCAGCGAGCCGAGGTCGACATCGTCACCACGCAGAACGACCTCCTGGACCGGCGCGCGCTTGACCTCCTTCGGACCCGCGCCGGCAAGGTCCTTCAGACCCATCAGGACATCGAGCTTGCCCTTCATGGACGACGGCATGTCGAGCGGCAGCAGATCCATGATCTCGCGCGCTTTGACGTCCAGGTCACGCCAGGTTCCCGTCTCGGCGTCCACACCGAGCGCCCACGCCATGCGGTCATAGCTGCCCATGAGGTTGATCGCGACCGGCATCCCGTAGCGGCGCCCGTTCGCACGGTCGACCGGGCGCTCGAAGACGAGACCCGGTCCCACCCGCTTGCTCACGCGGTCGGCGATCTCCCCGATCTCAAGGCGCGGATCGACCTCGGCCGTGATCCTCCGCAGCTGGCCCCTGCTTTCGAGCAGCGCGGTGTACTCTCGCAGGTCCTTCAGCGCCATCCGTCCTCCTCGCTCCGGTCAGCGACGATGATACCGTCAGGCGCCGGGCTCCTCCACTACGAGAGAGCGGAGGTCGCTCATCGCGGGCATGCCGAGCTCATCCTCGAGCCGGTCGAGTGAGTCTATCGGCCGCGGGCCCACGGAGGCGGGGCGGTCGTGCCGGTCGATCAGAATACCGAGCATGCCGACCGCGCGTGCCCCGAGGAGGTCAGCGTAGTGATGGTCTCCGATGTGAGCGGCTCGCTGAGGATCGGTGCCCACGCGCCGGCACGCCAGCGTGAAGATCCTGGGGTCCGGCTTGTGCAGACCGACGTCTGCCGACGAAACCACGGCGTCAAGCACCTCGCCGAGCCCGAGTCCGTCGAGGAGGGCGCCGAGACGCTGGTCCCAGTTCGAGATCACTCCGACACTGATCCCGCGCAGTCTCAGCCGCCGGATCGCGGGGAGCACGTCATCGTAGAGCCTCCACCTGTCGGCACGCCCGAACTCATCGTAGACGCGTCGCGCGATGACCTCAGCGTTCTCATCGATGCCGAGCTCACGGCAGAGGAGGGAGTACATGCCGACCCACACCGACGAGGTCCTGCCCTCGTCGGTCCAGAAGGTATCGTCAGCCCGGTACTGGTCCTCGTAGTAGGCGTCCACGAGCGGCATGTACCGGTCGATGGCGGCGACATCGAGATCATGGCCGGCCTCGGCCAGAACATGCCGACAGACCTCGGACACACTGGGTGACGGGTAGATGATGGTGTTACCGACGTCAAAGAAGACGGCCTCAACTCGCGTGCTCATGACAGGAAGGTGATCACGTCGAGTTCGCGAGTCACCGGACGCGGCTCCTCCAGGGGATGACCGAGCAGCACGATGAGCGCGATCTCCCGGTCTCCGGGGACATCGAACACCGCCGCGAGCTGGTCGCCGATCCAGTGCGGAGCCGTGATCCCACAGCCGCCGATGCCCGCTTCATGTGCGGCGAGAAGCAGGTTCTGCAGCGCGGCGCCGACAGCGACCGCGGTGTCATGCGCCTCGTGGGAGTCGAGCGAGACCGGCGCGGAGATGGCGATCACCACGGGCGCCGCTCCGAGGTCGGCGTAGAACGCCGCCGCGTGCTCCAGCGTCTCCGGCGATATCCCATCGATGTAGTCGGCGAGATGCGTGGTCGTCTGCGCCATGACCGACGCGACCCGGGTCCTCGCCTCTCCCATGGCCACGTGGAAGCGCCACGGCTGCGTGTTCATGCGGGACGGCGCATACACGGCCGCTCCAAGCAGATGCTCGACTGTCGCCCTGTCGACTGGCTCGTCAGTGAACACGCGGATGGAGCGCCGACCGCGGATCGCATCGATGAGTTCCACGCTCTGACCTCCGATGATGAGTGACGCCGAATATGACGCACCGCGACCTTCACGGCGCTCGCTACCGAGTATCGGCACCTGCCAGGTGCTTGACGAGCCTCACTGTCGTGCCTCCGTCGGGACGCGTCGTGAATCGAACGTCATCCATGAGCGCGCGCATGAACATGACCCCTCTGCCCGACGCGGCGTACGGATCGCTTCCCGCGACGGTCTCTCCATCGAAGCCGCCGCCGCTGTCCGTCACCTCGATGATGACCCGGTCGCTGAGCGCCGCCATCCGGACCTCGACGTCATCGCTGTCAGCTCCCGGCGAGCCGTGACGGATCGCGTTGGAGAGCGCTTCGCCGACGGCGACCCGCACGTCGAACATCGTGGCCTCGGGGACCTCGAGGGGAACGAGCGCGTCGCACACCTGGCTGCGCAGGTCCTTGAGCGCGGCGGGTGTGGCCGGCATTCCCGCGACGTATGTCCACTCGGGCTCCTCGTCCCGGATCGGCAGACGCAGACCCGCCACTGCCTCTGCGGCGTCCTGAGCGGCCGTGAGCGTTCGCATCGTGCCGATCAGACCGGAGATCTCGAGCACGCGCGCCACGTTGCGGTCGGCGCCCGCCAACACGATGCGACCGCCCCTCGGATCGAGCAGCCGGTCAGCCCACACCATGAGCCCGAGCGCCGAACTGTCAAGATACGAGACACGGGCAAGATCGAACACGACGTTGACACAACCCCGGTTGGCGGCCGCTTCGACCGCGTCTTGGACATCGGGGACGGTAGTCATGTCGATCTCGCCCTGGATGCGCATCACGCACACCCGGGTGCCGTACTCGTGCTCGGTCACGATCTTCATCCGGCCTCCGCGGCCCGTGGTTCGCTTCCCGCATCACTTACCCACCGGCACGCTCCGCCGAAACCGCTCCGGCCGCCGAACCGGCATCCTCGAACCGCACGACGAGGATAGCAGCGTCGTCACGAAGTTCTCCGGCTGTGAATCGCGTGATCGCCCCGAGCAGCCCCTCCGCGATCCCGGTCGCCGTCCCGCCGCCGCGGAGCACGCGGCGGATCCGACCCTCGCCGAAGAAGCGGCCCGCGCTTCGCGCCTCGGTGACGCCGTCGGTGTACAGCAGGAGCGTCCCCCCCGTCTCGATCGGGACCTCCCGCTCGGTCCACAGCGCGTCCTCGACGGCCCCCAGCAGGGGACCGGTCGTGGTCAGCCGCTCGATTCCCGAGCACGAGGGGTCGGCGAGAAGCGCGGGCGGGTGACCGGCGTTGGCGAAGGTGACGGCCCCTCGAACGACGTCGACGAGTCCGATCCAGAGCGTCACGATGCCAGCCGGATCGCCGCTCCGTGCGAGCATGAGGTTGAGCTCGGCGAGGACGCTGCCGGGAGAGAGACCGGCTGCGACAAGACCCCTGATCGTGTACTTGATCATGGACGTCTTGGTTGCGGCCACGACGCCCTTGCCGCAGACGTCACCGATCGACACGACGATCCGCCCGTCGGGCGCCTCGAACACATCGTAGTAGTCCCCGCCGATCTCAGCCTCACCACCAGCGGGCACGTAGACCGCGCCCGCGCTCACCCCGGGCGCGCGCGGGAGCCTGGTGGGCAGGATGCTCTCCTGAAGAACGGTGGCGACGTGATGCTCCCGGCTGTACATCTCGGCCGTATCGATGGCGAGCGCCGCCTGGGAGCCGAACGTGCGCAGCAGGTCGAGGTCCTCGGTCGTGAACGCGCGCTCGGCTGTCGAGAACACGGCGAGCACGCCGATACTGCGGCCCCGCGCCAGCAGCGGCACGATGAGCATCGAGCGCAGCCCCTGCGCGGATGCGGCGTTGATCAGCCGCGTGTCGGCTACACCGAGCAGATCGTAGCGCTCGGGCTCGCGCGTCTCGAAGACCCGCCCGGGGACGTCTTCGCCTGGCGCGAACTCGGCCTCGAACATGTCGCGATGCAGGATGCCTCGAGCCATGGGCACGGTGAGGACCTTACGACGGGCGTCGTAGGTCATGAGCATGACCGCGTCGGCTGAGAGGATCTTCTGCACCACGTCGAGCACCCGGTTGAGCACCACCCGGCTCTGGAGCGAGGAACTCACCGCGTGACTGATCCTGAAGATGGTCTCGAGGTTGTCAGCTCGACGGCGCGTCTCCTCGAGCAGGTACGCGTTCTCGAACAGCAGCGCGACCTGGGCGCCTATGGCCGCCGCAAGACGCGCACGCACTCCGTCGAGGTGGTCGATGACCCGCCCGCTCAGCAGCGCGAGCAGCCCGATCACGGCGTCATCCCTGCGCAAGGGGATCATCAGCGCGGACTTCGTACCGCCTCGTACCGCCGTCACGACCTCAGGGCACTCGGCGTCGTCCGCCACCCGTACCACCATCGGTGACGACGTCGCGCCCGCGTCCCCTGAAGCGGCCATCCTGTCGCGCCACGCGTCGAGCATGCAGCGCCGGTACACCGCGGGCAGACCGTAGGAGCCCGGCTCATCGACGGCGAACAGCGCCAGATCGAACCCGAGGAGATCGGCGGCCATCCTTCCGACGTCGTCCACGCGGGCGACCACCGGGTCGGGAGCCGCGACCCGTTCGGCGATCGCGAGCAGCGCCTGCGCTTCACGGCGCGAACGGCGTTCTTCGTCGAACAGCCGGGAGTTGTGCAGCGCGACCGAGGCCTGCGCCGCGAATGTCCGGACGGTGTCGGCCTCGCCGTCGGTGAACCCGACCGCGCCGGCTCGCGTGACGCCTATGGCGCCGATGACCTCATCGCCGGAACTCAGCGGCGTGACGAGCACCACCGCCTCGGCCCGCTCATCGAGCGCGCTCACCTGCGTCTCAGCGGCAAGCGCATGCTCGAGCCAGGGCTCACTGCCGGGTGCGATCAGTTCGTCGTCCGCCGTGACCCCGGAGGCCGCGACACGCCGCAGAGACCCGTCGTCGTCACGCAGGACGACCTCCACGCCGACGTCGCCGAGCATATGGGCGATCGACGTCGCGATGCCATCAAGCACGAGCTCCGTGTCCGATGAATGCGCGAGCAGGTCGGTCATCTCGCTCAGGCGTGTCAGCCGAAAGCCGATCGAATCGAAGGCGTCGAGCAGACGGCCGATCTGGTCATCCGCCTCGACGGGTCCCGGCTCGACGTCCGCTCCGGTTGCGAGCGCGCGCGCCCGTCGCTCGAGGTGACGAAGGGGACGCGAGACGCGACGAACGACGACGAGCGAGGCGGCAAGCGCGACAACAAGTGCGGCGACCGGCCCGAGCACTCCGGGACGCAACGCGGCGACGGTCTCGCGTACCGCGAGCTCGCTGGGCGCGAAGACCGCGACCGTCCAGTTGAGGCCTCGCAGCATCGACAGGTCAGCGTAGTGACCGGTCAGCGGCGGCGAACCGGCGGCGACGGCACTTCCCCCGGCATCGTCACCGGTCTGGATGTACGTCACGGAACCGGATCTCAGTGCGGAATCATCGCCACCCGAGAAGACGACCGAACCCTCGGCGGTCATGACTGCCGCAGTCAGGACATCCCCGGCCGAGACCACGTCCGCGAGCGCCGCGTCGATGAAGTCGGTCCTGGCCCGGGCGGCGAGTGTCTCGACCGAACCGTCCGGAGCACGCACCGGCACGATCACCCACAACTGACGTTCGGGCTCGAGCCAGACGAACGCGGGTGGCGGCCCGGCGGCCCGGCGCGCCGAATCGACGGCCAAGGGGGCTACCGAGCCGATATCGTGAGGCCATGCCGCGACCACACCGGCCTGCTCGTCGAGGAGCGCCATGCCCTCGAAATACTGGGCGTTCTCGATCGCCGATTTCGCGAGCACGCCGCGCGCGGCGGACTCGTCCTCGCCCGTGAGTGCCGCCGTGTCCGCCGTCGTCCTGAGCAGCCGGTGCGCGCTCGTGAGCCTGCCGCCGACCTCCGTGACGAGGAGGTCGCGCAGCGACGTCTTGCGGACGACTTCATACCGCTCAGCCAGCTCGTAGATGCCAAGCGAGGCTCCGAGCGACACAAGCAGCGTGGTCACGATGACGATGAGCCCCGCTAGAAGCACCAGACGGTTCGCAAGCGAGACGCGCCGTGTCCGTCGGCGACCCATGACCCTCCCGCTCCGACGAGCTCCGACCTGCTGCCCCTCATCCTAGACCAGCGTCTCGGGCGACGGCAACGCGCACGGAAGCGCTCGAGCGATCAGCCGCCGATCCTCGGCACGAACCCGGAGAGGAAGCCGACCACGGGACCGATCCACCCGGTCAGGATCAGCGCGCCGAGCGCCATGAGGACGACGCCGGCGACACGGTTCACCGTCAGCGCGTGACGGTTGAGCGCGTCAAGCACGGGCCGCACCCGGCCGAGCAGAACGGCAACCAGCACGAACGGGATACCGAGCCCGAGTGAGTAGGCGCCCAGCAGCACCGCACCCGTACCCACGTCGGCGGTGCTCGCCGCCAGCATCAGGATGGAGCCGAGGATCGGGCCGACGCAGGGCGACCAACCGAACGCGAAGGCCATGCCCATGACGAACGCGGCGAGACCGCCGAACCGGCGTGCGCGCGCCATCTCGAAGCGCGCCTCGCCGTACAGCCACGGAACCTTCACGATCCCGAGCATGAAGAACCCGAGCGCCACGATGACGACGCCGGCGATCGTCTCCAGGAGGTCGCGGTTCCGGGACATGAAGCCTCCGAGCGCGGACGCGGACGCCCCTAAGGCGACGAAGACGACGGAGAAGCCGACGACGAACAGCGTCGCGGGGATCAGCACCGCCCGAAGGGGCCTCGTCGAGCCGTCGGCAAGCTCCCGGGTGCTGAGTCCGGTCATGAAGGCGACGTAGCCGGGTATCAGCGGCAACACGCATGGCGACAAGAACGTGAGGACGCCGGCTCCCAGCGCGGCGAGAAGTGAGGTGATCTCCATGTATGCCGTCTCCTCGTAGGACGCGTGAACGTGGTATTGACTTATACCCCATGGGGGTATTCTCGTCCAGCAGGACCGGGAGAAGCGCCCGCGCGTCAGTCGGCGAGCGCCTCGGCCCCGTACCCTGCCTTCGTGATGGCCGCGATGATGTCGTCTTCGGACAGAGATGCGTCGTCGAACACGACCTCAGCGATCGATGTGCGGTGATCAACGGAGGCGTTGACGACACCAGGCACGTCGTCGAGCTCCATCTGGATCAGCATCGAGCACGACGGGCAGTGCGTGCCTGTCGTGACGAAGCGCCGCGTGACGGTCATCGTCGCCTACCCCCTACTCCACCGTGCGCCCGGGCCGCGCGCGTCCGCTGCCGTCAAGAACGGTCCCACAGTACGGACACATCCGCCACGTGCCGATCACCTCACGACCGCACGTCACGCAATCGGCGAGCACGGGGCCCTCCGGGGGGTCCGAGGTGGTTCGCTCCTGGGCGAGGAGCAGCCATGTGACGACCGAGAGGATCACCACGGCGAACGCGAGGAGCAGCCAACCGAACCGTGCGGTGACGACGCCTCCGCCGCCATCGGAGCTGAGAAGGCCCAGAACCGCCGAGAGCGCGCCGACGGCGAGCACGATCGCCGTCACCGCGAGCGACACAGCCCCTAGGCGTCTCATCACACGCTCCACACCGCGCCCCATCCGTCAGGATCGACCTGCGGGGTGCAAGGCATGTGCCAATGGAGCCGAACCGGCGGTACTCCGTGAGCACGGCCGTCCGGGTGCGCGCCTGAACCTCAGAGACCGTACTTGGCCATCCGCGCCTCGAGGGTCTTCGTCGTGAGTCCGAGCAGCTTGGCCGCTTTGGGGGTGGCACCGCCTGCGCGATCGAGCGCCTGACGCACCAGGTCGAGCTCGACCTCCTCGAGATCGATGCCTCCCTCGGGCAGGACGAAGCACGGACTCACGCCCGAGCAGACTGCGCTGCCTGCGCGGACCTCCGAGGGCAGATCATCGAAGCCGATCGTGTCACCGTGGGAGAGGATGATGACGCGCTCGACGGTGTTCTCGAGCTCACGAACGTTGCCGGGCCACTGGTAGTCCATCAGCGCCCTCATCGCGTCAGGCGAGAAACCCCGGTCGCCGGCGCCGTACTTGTCGAGGAAGTGGGCAACGAGTCTCGGAAGGTCGTCCGCGCGCTTTCGCAAAGGCGGGATCGTGACCGGCACCACGTTCAGGCGATAGAACAGATCCTCCCGGAACGCGCCGTCGGCGATCAGCTGCTGCAGGTCCCGGTTCGTCGCGGACACGACCCGCACATCGACCTCGATAGTGCGCGTGCCCCCGAGACGCTCGAATGTCCGCTCCTGGAGAACACGGAGCAGCTTCACCTGCACAGCGGGGCTGATATCACCGATCTCGTCCAGGAAGAGGGTGCCGCCGTTGGCCATCTCGAATCGGCCGGGCTTGGCCATCGTCGCGCCGGTGAACGCTCCCTTCTCGTAGCCGAAGAGCTCACTTTCGAGCAGGGTCTCGGGAAGCGCGCCAGCGCTCACCGACACGAAGGGCTTCGCGGCGCGCGGCGACAGCCCGTGGATCGCGCGTGCGATGAGTTCCTTGCCGGTCCCCGACTCCCCGTAGAGCATGACCGTGGCGCTGGTGACCGCCACCTTCTTGACCGTCTCGAGCAGACCCAGCATGCCCGGGTCGCCGGCGACGATGCCCTCGACGTCCCAGTCGCGCTGCAGCTCCTCGCGAAGCCGCTGAACCTCCGCGGTCAGTTCGCTCATCGCGAACGCGCGCCCGATGCTCAACTTGAGTTCCTCGAGATCGAACGGCTTGGTGAGGTACTCGCTCGCGCCCGCCTTCATCGCCTCGACCGCGGTCTGCACATTCCCGTGTGCCGTCAGCATGATGATCGGGAAGACGTACCCCTTTGCGCGGAGCCGCCGCAGAACCTCCATGCCGTCCGGGTTGGGCATCTTGTGGTCGAGGATCAGAAGCCCCGGCTCTCCGTCGGCGACCGCCGACAGCGCCTCCTTGCCGTCGGCGGCTTCGGCGACCTCGTACCCCTCCGCCTCGAGCGCCTCGCGCAGGACCCACCGCATGTTCTTCTCGTCGTCTGCGATGATGATGCGCTTGATCACGAGCCACCCTCCCCGTTCTTGGATACCGGCAACACAACGGTGAACACCGTACCGCTCCCGGGCTCACTCGTCACTTCGATGTGCCCGCCATGCTGGTCAACGATTCGGTGCACGATGGTCAGGCCGAGACCGGTACCGTCGTCCCTGGTTGAGTAGAACGGGTCGAACACCTTGTCCAGCCGATCGGCGTCCATGCCGGGCCCGGTGTCGGCCACGGAGATGTGGGCCGACTCGTCGTCGGCCCAGAGTGTCACGGTGATGCTCCCGCCGGAATGCTCCATCGCCTGAACGGCATTGGAGACGAGGTTCACAAGCACCTGCTTGAGCTGGTCCGCGTCCGCGCGCACGTGGACCGGGGCGCCCCGTTCCTCGACCTCGATCTCCACGCGCGACTGCGCCGCGAAGCGCCGCGTGAACATCACGACGTCCGCGACGACGTGTGAGACATCGGTCGGCCGGAACGTCGGCGCTGAAGGCCGGCCGAAGTCGAGCAGCGCCTTGATCACCCGGTCGAGCCGGTCGATCTCCTGTTTGATCACCGCCGTGGCCTGACGGATACGGTCGTGATCGCACCGCGCGTCCTCGACCAGCTGGACCGAGGCCCGGATGATGCCCAACGGGTTGCGGACCTCGTGCGCGACCCCCGCGGTCAGCTCGCCCATCGCCGCGAGCCGGTCGGCCCTGATCAGCTGATCGGTGAGCGCCCTGACCTCGGTGACGTCCTCGAACGTGATGACCGCCCCGAGGACCCGGCCGGCGATGTCGCGCATCATCGAGATGGCCACCTGGGCGTGGAGCGTCGCGCCGCCCCGCGTGGTCAGGCGGCCGTCGAGCATCACCTTGGGCACCTGCCCTTTCAGCACCCGCTCAAGCGCGCCGTCGAGACCGCCGTCGTCGGCAAGCAACACCGAGAGACGCCGCGGGACCATGTCCTCCTCACGCATCGCAAGCAGCCGCTCCGCCGCGGCGTTCACCGTGGCGACCGATCCGTCGGGCCCGGTCGTGATCACTCCGGACGTGATCGAGCGCAAGATCGACTGGGTGTAGTCCTGGATGCTGACGAGCTGTATCGCGCGCTCCTCGAGTTTCCGGTACGCGTCCTCAAGCTGCAGGCTGACCCGTCGCAAGTCGTTCGCCTTCCTCGCCTCGAGGTCGTGCACCCATCCGAACAGCAGGCCGGTCATCACGTACATGACGATCTCGTAGAGGTTGTCGACGTTGTCACCGATGAGCCCCCCCATGGAGAGATGCGCGTGCGGCGCGAACAGCAGTCCGGACGCGACTGAGGTCACAAGACCGCCACGCCACCCGAAGACGAGCGCGGCGTAAACGATCGGGATGTAGTAGAGCTTCCGGTAGAGCAGGTGCATCGACATCTCCTGCGCGGAGCTCGAGAACAGGTGGAGCACCGTGACGCCCAGGAGCAACAGGACGATCAGGCCCACGTCACGGGCGACCAACCGACGATCAGGCGTGACGTCGGTGAACGGCGCGGGGATCAGCGTCCTCATCGCCGTTTCCGCGCCCAGGAAGGCTCGATGCCGAGTTCCTCCCGGTACTTGGCGACGGTCCGGCGCGCGACATCCACGCCATCCTCGGCGAGCACATCGGCGATGCGCTGATCAGACAGCGGCTTGCCCGGCTCCTCGGTCTCGACCAGGTCCCTGATCCGCCGCTTGACCGTGGTCGAGGCGACATCCACCCCCGTCGCGGTGCGGTAGCCGCCCGAGAAGAAGTGACGTAGCTCGAACAGCCCATAGGGCGTGTCCATGTACTTGCCGGTCACCCCGCGGCTGACGGTCGAGAGATGCACGCCGATCTCAGCGGCGACGTCCTCCAGCCGCAGGGGCCGCAGGTCACCCTGTCCGTCTTCGAAGAACTCCCGCTGGACTTCAAGCACGATCTCAGCGATGCGGCTCACGGTGTCACGCCGGCGATCGACGTTGCGCATGAACATCTCCGCCTGCTTGACGCGATCCTTGAGGTAGCGGCGGGTCTGGTCGTCGGCTGACGATCCCGCGCGCAGCATCGCGCGGTACGCGGGGTTGATCCGCAGCGTCGGTATCGCCTCGTTGTTGGGGATGATGAGCCACTCGTCACCGAAGCGGCGGAGCGTCACGTCGGGGACGACGTAGCTCGGAGCCTGTCCCGACGAGTACGCCCCGGCCGGCCTGGGGTTGAGGGACTTGAGCGACTCGACGGCCTCTCTGACGGCGTCCTCGTCGGCTTTGAGCGCTCGCGCGATACGCTTGAAATGGCTCGAAGCGACGTCATCGAGGTGCGCCTCGATGATCGCGTCGAGGAGCGGCGTCGCCACGCCGATCACGTCAGCCTGGATGCGCAAAGCCTCGCGCACGTTCCGGGCGCCGACACCGGGCGGGTCGAGTTGCTGAACCACGCGCAGGCCCTCTTCGGCCGTCTCCGTGTCGAGGCCGGTGATGCTGGCGATCTCACTGCAGTCGCCGACGAAGAACCCGTCGTCGTCAAGCAGGCCGATCACCGCCATCGCGGCGAGCTCCACCTCAGCGGCGATATCGAGCAACGCGAGCTGACCTCGGAGGTGATCCGCGAAGCTCACCACGCCACCGACGAACTCCTCAGCGTTGATCTCCTCGGTGTTCGGGTCGCGGGGCCCGGTGCCGTCAAGGTGCTCGAGCTCCTCGTAGTGATCGAGCCATTCATCCCACGCGCGCTCGTCTTCGGTCTCTTCACGACGATCATCCTCGGTCTCCGGCTCGTCGTAGTCATCTTCGTCGACCTCCAGGACGGGGTTCTCGAGGATCTCGGCCTCGATAAGCACCTTGAGGTCGAGCACGGGCATCGCGAGGATGCTCAACCCCTGGTAGACCTGGGGTGAGAGCGTGATCTTCTGGCGCAGCTCAGGTCGTTGTGTGAGGTCCATACGGTCTCCCGGGAGTCGGGTGCCGTAGCAAACGATGTACCACGCTGATTATGCGCTATGAGCAGTGACGTCTAACGGCGGATGGCGCCGTCGGCCTCCGTCGCGTCCGGACTCGCGATCGGCATCTCCGCGCTCACCCCGGTCCGCCACTGGGACAGTACGACCGCGACGATCACGAGGGCTCCTCCCGCAAGCTGAGCCGCGGACAGGCGTTCGGCGAAGAGGAACCACGCGACAAGGCCGGCGAACACGGGCTCGATGGTCGAGGTGATCGAGGCTTTCGTCGCCTCGATGTGGTGAAGCGCCTTCAGGAAGGCTCCGAACGGCACGATCGTGCTGACCACGGCCAGCGCGACCACGGCGAGCAGCGCCTCGGGTCGCGCGACGAGCCCGAGCACCGGGCCCGGTCCGCCGAGAACCACGAGCCAGAACGCGCTGGCGGCGGCGAGCCCGTACGCCAGGAGTGTCCACGGGGAGAATCGCGGCGCTGCCCAACGGCCCATGAGCGCGTACCCCGCGAAGACGACCGCCGACGCGAGGCCCCATGCGAGGCCCTCCGGCCCGATCCGCAAACCTCCTCCGCCGATCACACCGACCATGAGCGCGCACCCGGTGACGCTCAGGATGACCGAGGCCGGTAGCGCGAGCGTGAGCCGCTCTCCAAGCAGCAGTACTGAAAGGACGAGAACGATTATCGGCGCGAGGTACTCGAGCAGGATGGCCGTCGCGACCCCGGTGAGCGAGATGGTCTTGAAGTACGTGAAGTGCACGAGCGCAAGTCCGATCACCCCGAACACCGTGAGGAACGGCAGCTGACGCAGTTCGACGCGCAGCGTCACCGGCCGGCGGAGGATGAGATACGCCCACAAGATAACGGCGCTCATCATGGCGCGGGCGGCCGCCAGCCGCAGCGGGTCGACCGCGATGCCGAGCGGAGGTACGAGCCAGCCTTCGGTGGCCGTACCGGCCTCGGTGAACAGCCACTTCGCCAGCAGACCGCCGCACGCCCAGCACGCGGCTGCGAGCACGACGAGCAGGTAGCCTTCGGCACGCCGCCCAGGCGTCGCTGTCCGGACCGTCACAGCATCCCGCGCTCTTCCTGGACAGCCGTCTTGTGCCGCTGGTAATCGTCGAACGGCTCGAGATGGGCGATCACATCGACGACCTGAGTGAACGCGTCAGCGACGGCACGCTCCACCCGCTCGATGATCGCGTGACCCTCGATGACGGAGATGCGGGGATCGACCTGGACGTGGAGATCGACGCTCACCTCATCGGCCGACCCGCGCGTTCTCACCTCATGACAGCCGAGGACGCCGTGTACCCGGAGGCACACCTCGACGATCGCGTCAGGTGCGATGCGCGCGGAATCGGCGAGCGTCGCTCCGGCGCCACGCAAGACGCGGAACCCGGCGAACACGATGAAACCCGCAACCGTCAGCCCGATCACGGGATCGGCGAGCGGGACGCCAAGGCGGACGGCCGCAAGCCCACCGATAACACCCAGGGTCACCAGCACGTCGCTCCCCGTGTGCGCCGCATCGGCACGCAGCAGCCCGCTGCCGAGACGCTCGCCCGCCCGGCGCTCGCCCGCTGTCACGAGGATGTTCACGACGAGCGTCACGCCCATGACGACGAAGCTGATCGCGTCGACCGATGGACCGGCGTCCGGGTGAAGCAGACGGCCGATGGCCTCCGATCCGACGCGCCACGCCGCAAGGAGCAAGAGGGCGCCGATCGCCGCCGACGCGAACGTCTCGTACTTCGTGTGACCGTAGGGATGGTCACGGTCGGCGGGGCGCGCGGCGAGCCCGGTCCCGAGGAGCGCGATGACGTTGGACGCTCCGTCGAAGAGCGAGTGGAACCCGTCAGCGGTCACCGCCACCGAGTTGACAAGGGTTCCGTACGTGAGCTTCGTGACGGCTACGGCGACGTTCAGGCCCAGAACCCACCAGAGCACGCGCCGGACCGCCCGCGTCCGCGTGCTTCCACCCGTGTGTTCCCGTCGTAACCCCACGCTCGTCCCCCGCCACTTGCGGAATCATACCCCGTGGGGGTATGTTTGCGGTCATGAACCTCTCGATTGTACGGGAGTCTGGATCTGTCACAAGGAGTGCCCAGCCATGACCGACATCCCCGCGGAGGAATTGGCGACGACCGAGCATGAGCGTCGGCTCATCATCAACCGCCTCAAGCGCCTCGAAGGCCAGGTTCGCGGACTGCAGACCATGATCGAGTCGGGCAAGGACTGCGAGTCGGTTCTGACGCAGATAATGGCCGCGAAGTCGGCGCTCAACCAGGTCGGCCTTCACATCATCGGGCACTCTATGAAGACGTGCCTTGTCGACGATCAAGTGCGCAGTCGCGATGAACTCATCGACGAGGCGATCAAGGTCTTCCTCAAGTATTCGAACTGCGTACGGTAGCGCTCCCCGCGCACCGGATCACTCCGCCGCCGCATCGATGCACGAGGTGACCGCCGCTTCGGCGGCGGGGATGCCGTCCTCGCGCGCGTCCGAGAGCGACCAGAGGACCGTCGGCCGTATCGCGGCGATCCAGACCCCTTCGCCCTCCGCGTAGATGTGGATGTTGCAGATATGCGCTCCGTCATCCTGCGCTGACACGTGGAGCACAAGGAGCGGCTGGATCTGGAACCCTTTCGCCGCGAGACGCGCCTGCAGATCGTGACGCTGAACGACGATGAAGCCGGTGGAAGCGATCGCCCGCTCCACGGCTTCGATCGTCCCGGGAAAGTCCCGGCAGCTCTGACGCCTGTAGGTGAACTCCATGGCCTCCGCCATGCAGGGCGTGCCACACGGGCACAGCGCCTACCCTCAGGTGAACCCGCCTCGCGGTTCGCAGGACACGCCCGCCCGTGCGGAGGCCGCGAAGAACCCTCCGCCGATGCCCTGCGTCACGTTCGTGGAGCCACACTCGGGGCACACCCGATCAGACTCCTTGAGCAGACGCATCAGGAAGCGATCGAACTCGTGTTCACACGACTGGCACCGCAGCTCATACGTCGGCATGCGACCCCTTACGTCAATCCGAAGTCACGACCGAGCGCGTCGGCGCTCCTGGCCCCCACGACCTGCGATACCAGGGTACCACCTTCGAACTTCGCGATGGTGGGGATACTCATGATCCCGTATCTCATCGCGACGTCACGCGCCTCGTCGACGTTGACTTTCACGAACGAGATACCGTCGCCGACGCGCTCCGCGAGCTTCTCCAGCTCGGGGCCGACCATGCGGCACGGACCGCACCAGGGGGCCCAGAAGTCGACGATAACCGGCGTTGGTGAATCGAGCACCTCCGCCTGGAACTGACTCTCTGCGATCTCGCGAACGGCACCACTCACGGACATCTCCTCCTTCGGCTACCGGCAGGTCGTGGGTCATTATACCCCCAGGGGTATCGTTGTCAACCCGAACGTGGCCCGCCCCCCCTCTTTGCCCTATCGTAGCGCACGAGAGGAGCGACGGTGATAGGAACCCTGGCGTTCGCCCTGGCGGCTGCGAGTCTCGGCGCCTCGTGTGTGGGCGTGATGGCGCTTCGCGGCGCGGCGCGGGCCGGGAGCGCGATCGTCTGGCTCGCATCCATCGTCGCGCTCACCTTCGAAGGCGGGTTCCGGGCGGCCTACTACGGGACGGCCCAGGGGGTCTGGGGCATGACCGCGCTTGGCGTGGCCGGCTCGACTTTCGGCTACCTGCTGGCCACCGGGCTCCTCGCAGGTTGGGAGCGTCGCACTCCGCGCCCGATCGTATCGCCGGAGACCGAACGTACCGGTGTGGTCGTCCTGGCGGTCGCTGAGCCTGATCGTTACGACCCGTGTTCGGAGTTGTCGGTTCTCGCGGACCTTACCGCGGCGACCGGAGTCACCATCCCGGTCATGCTCCTGCCGCTGTCGCTCCTGAGCCGACGGGCTCGCTACCGGCCCATGCGCCACGCGACAGCCGCACGTGACCAGCTCGACGCGCTCGTTCACGCGACCGCGACAGGCCTTGGCGGGAACGTGTCCGTGGACTCGGCGGTGTCACACGGGGAAGCCGATCTCGCGGCCGCGGTGCACCGGTTGGCCGGACGGGACTGTGCCCGCGTGGTGGTCGTGACCCTCGGCTTCGTCGACTCAGAGCCGTTCAGACGGGCGCTCACCCGTGCCGAGCGCGCCACACCCCCAGGGGGCGGTCCCCATCTCGTGGCGGCGGAGCCGATCTGGCACGACGACCACCTCGCGGCGGAGATCGCCGGGCTCATACTCGAGCAGGTGGATCCCTCGGAGGGTGCCTCGGTAGGCGTTGCGCTCGTCACCGAAGGACACGCGGGCCCGTGGTCGGAGCGTCACCCGCGGGGGGCCGAGGAGGAGAACTACTTCTGTCAGCGAGTACGGCTGCATCTCGGCGAGCACGGCATCGCCGACGGGCTCATACGCGCTGGCGCCGCCTCGTGGCAGGATCCGGACGTGACCGAGACCGTGCGGCACCTGGCGGCCCTCGGCTGCGAGCGCATCCTGGTCGCTCCGGTGACGATGCCGGTGATGGCGCCCGTGACGGCACTCGACATCGAGGCGTCGGTCGAGATGGCGCGCGTCCCCGGCTCGGTCAGCATCACCATCCTGCATCCGAGCCGGTTCGCCGAACCCGTCAGCGCCGCGGTCGTCCGGAGCGCACGCCGGGCGCTCGACGCAGACGCGAGTACCCGTTAGCTCGTCCTGGACGCGCGGCTGAGCCTCGGAGGATCCGGACGAGGCCTACGCGCGGACGCGGACCTTGCAGCGCTCCCAGTTCCAGGCCTGCTGACGGCGGATCTGCGGGATGCGCATGAAGTAGTTGAGCGCGAGAGCAAGACCGCCCTTGTCCGCCTCGGCGCGCGTCTCGAGCGCCTCAAGGCTGCGCCGAAGATCAGCGGCGGTGGAGCCGCGGAACACCGTGTAGCCCTTGCCGATACCGCTGAGCACATGAGCGTCGGACCCGCCGACCGCGGCGATGCCCTGGCCGCCCGTGAACATCGTGGCTGCGAGGCGGTTCGCCCAGCCCAGATACGGTACCGAGTTGTAGACCTCGAGCGCGTGGAACGCGAGTTCCCCGACCGCAGCCGAGAAGGCGCTCCGGCCGAGCGGACCGAACACGCCGCGGGCCGAGAACGGGTGCGGGATGATCGCGATACCGTCCTGAGCGTTGATGCGCCGGAGGGTTTCGACAGGGGTCAGCCCCGGCGGTATCTCCTCCTCGAGGAACAGCCCGATGATGTGACCTCCGCTCGACGAGACCTCCTCGCCGACGATGACCTCGATGTCATAGAGCTCGGCGATCTCGCGGGCGAACAGCGCGCCCTCGATGGTGTTGTGATCGGTGATCGCGATGACCGAAAGGTCGGTCTGCGTGGAAACGTACTCGAGGATCTCCGGGATCTTAGCCAGGCCGTCACTGTGGTTCGAGTGGATGTGCAGATCGGCCTTGCTCCATACCTGATCGCTCAACACGTGCCCCCAAATCCGCGCGGAAATGTCGATCCTTCACTGCAAGTACCATACCGACATTCTACAAGTGTATCGGCAGTGAAGCACCCGCCCTCAACAGCCATCCGTCGGATGCGGGGCCGCATGCGAAACTCGATCCCACCGCCGGACCGATGGGCGTGCTCACGCGGGCACCGCACCCTCAGACGTTAGCGTCCGCCCACGCCCGGAGGCGCTCAACGCCCGCGCGCAGCCGCTGGAGCGAGGTGGCATAGCTGAACCGCAGGAAGCCCTCGCCGCCGGGCCCGAAGTCGGCGCCGGGCGCCGCCGCAACGCCGGCCTCCTCAAGCAGGCGGCCGGCAAGTCCGACGGAATCCGCGCCCCATCCCCGCGCGTCGGCGAACACGTAGAACGCGCCAGCGGGCTCGGTCGCGATACCGAGGCCAAGGCTACGGAGCGCGGGCACGAGGTACCGGCGCCGCTCATCGTAGGCCGCGCGCATGCGCGCGACGTCAGGCTGTGCGTGAAGCAGAGCGGCGGTTCCAGCCACCTGGACGAAGTTGTTGGCGCACAGGAAGAAGTTCTGCTGGATGCGCTCGGCCGGCCGGACGAACCGCCGCGGGGCGATGAGATACCCGAGCCGCCACCCGGTCATCGCGTACGCCTTCGAGAATCCGTTGAACACGAAGGCGCGGTCCGTGAACTCGAGTACGGTGCGGCTCTCGCCCTCGAACTGGAGCCCATGGTAGATCTCATCGCTCGCCAGGTAGATCCCATGCCGTTCGGCGATGTCCGCGAGTGCGGCCAGGTCGTCGGCCGTCAGCACGCCGCCAGTCGGGTTCGCCGGCGAGTTCACCATGATCGCCCGTGTGCGCGGCGTGATGGCCTGCTCCAGCTCCTCCGGCCGGAAACGGAAGCCGTCCTCAGCTCTGACAGGCACCGGAACCGGCACGCCACCGAGGAAGGCGACGTAGTTGGGGTACGCCGGGTAGCAGGGGTCGGCCATGATGACCTCATCCCCGGGATCGAGCAGTGAGCCGAACAGCAGAAGCATCGCCGGCGACGTGCCCTGCGTGACGATCATGTCCGCCGGGTCGGGGTGCACACCGTAGGCATCACCCATGTGCCGCGCGATGGCCGAGCGCAGGTCCGGCAGCCCCAGCGACTGTGTGTAGCCGGTGTCACCCGCGTTCATCGCCTCCTCGGCGGCACGAACGATCACCTCCGGCGTCGCGAAGTCGGGGTCGCCGATCTCGAGACGGACGATGTCATGTCCGGCCGCCTCCAGCTCCTTCGCGCGAGCGACGACATCCATGACCAGGAATGGCCGGATCGCCTGCGCGCGCTGGGACACGTCGGTCATGTCACGCTCCGTTCCGGGCGGCGTACAGCCGCGCCTCGTACACCGAGCGCGCCTCCAGGCGACGCAGGTCGGTAAAGCCGATGGTGGGGGTCGAGAGGACCTCATGCGGGGGCTCCGGGTCGAACGTCAGGCCGAGTTCGTCCGCGCGCTGATGGAGATCGGTCCCCGGCAGCACGTGCAGGGTCGAGGTCTGGAGCTTGCCCGGATCGAGGCCGAGGACGAAGTCCACCCCGGCGAGGAAGTCCTCGGCTGCGTCACCCGGCAGGCCCGCGATCAGATCGCACTCCACCGTGATGCCGACGCGTCTCAGCGCGGTCACGCCCGCAGCGAACCGCACCGGATCGAGGCCGCGCCCACAGACGCGCAGCGCCTCGGCGCCGACGCTCTGCGGACCAGTCTCGACCGACACGACGCCGGCGCGGGCGAGCAGCCCCGCGGCCCGATCATCGATGCGCTCGATGTCGACCTCCACGGTGTGAAGCCGCATGCCGCGCATCGCGTGCGGCGCGAGCGTGTCCGAGAGCCACGCAAGCCGCTCGCCGGTGAGGTTGAACACCGGGTCGATGAACGAGAGGGCGGTGATGCCCGCCTCGGCCAGGTAGGCGATCTCCGCTTCGATGCGCTGGCGGCTGAAGGATCGCACCCGCGCGCTGCCCTTGCCCTCGAAGCAGTAGCCGCAGCGGTGGGGGCACCCCCGGTAGCCCTCGATGTAGGCGGTACCCTCGCGGGGTGTGAGCGCGCCGCTGAGATACGGTGACGGCAGGGCGTCCAGATCGGACTCGAGCGCACGGTCCGGAGCGCTGACCGGCGCCCCGGACGCGTCCCGCGCCGTGACCCCGTGGGCCCGTGCGAACGGCTTACCGCGACGTGCGAGATCAAGCAACTCGGCGAAGGCCGCCTCGCCCTCACCACGCACGATCGCGTCCACGCTCGGCTGCGCACGCAGGATCCCTTCGGCCGCGGGGCCGACCTCAGGACCGCCGAGGATGACGCGGACGTGCGGCAGCGCATGCTTGACGGCGCGGCAGACGTCGTAGACGGCCCGGGCGTTCCAGCAGTACACGGCGATGCCGACGACGTCCGGCTCCATGGTGATGAGCCGGTACGCGACCCACCACGGATCGTCTGACGAGCTGAGATCGAGCGTCTGGAACGCGACCCGGCCCTGGAGCCGGCGATCCGCCTCGGCGTACGCTCGCAGGTAGCCGAGCGCGAGGGACTGGTAGCCCGGCGAGTTCAGTGCGAGCAGCGCGACTCGGAGCGGCTCAGACATCGGGCCACCCGCGCTCGAGCGCGTGCAGCGTATGGCTCCCGGGAAGCGGCAGCGCGGTGTCGACCTCGACCCAGAGGCGGTTGACCATACCGGTGTCACACGCGGCGGCGAGTGCGGCGGCGGCCGAGGATGCGAGCGGGCCCGCCGCCTCAAGGCGAACGGCCTGAACGTCCCACTCGGCAAGCGCGGCGACGGTCTCGGACAGCATGCCGAGCGTGTGCCGGCACACGGGTACGACCGCCGTGACGACGACGGGCGTTCCGGACGTCGCGGCCGCGGACCGGTACGCGCCCACGCCGTCCCGTGCCGCCGCCACCGATCCCGGAGCGCCAGCCAGGCGGTCGCCGAGCCCTCGATCCGCGGCGAACAACCGGACGTGCAGGTGGTGGACGCCAGCGCCGAGGACGCCGGGAGCGTTGTCTCCCGCGAGCAGCGCCCGCCCGTCGGTCCGGATGCCGATTCGCTGCGCGCCGGCGGCGGCGCAGGACGCGACGAGCCTCGGCAACGCGGGATGCTCGAACGGCTCCGGACCGGTCAGCAGCAGATTCGGCCCGGGAGGCGTGTCCCAGCACTGTACGGCACGGCGGACGCGCGCCTCGATCGTCTCAGCGTCATCGTACGCGCCGGCGACGCGCGGCCCGCACGACGCGCAGCCGGCGAGCCCGCCCGGTCCGACGGGTACCGCGGCGAATCGGAGCGCCCCGGCGCTCACCCGCCGACGGTCCCGGATCCGGTCACGAGCCGGTTGAGCGAGCCGCCTTCGGCGGGCGCCACCACGCGGTGGGACGTCGTCGCATGACCGGTCAGATGCCGCACAGCGCTCCCTTGGGCCGTGGATGTGCCGAACGACACCATGGTACCGCGTCGGCCGGGGGTGTGAGGGCCCGGTGCGATCCGTGGTCAGCGGCCGTTCGGCTAGCGCATCTGCCGGAGGTACGGATACGGGTTGATCGGCGGACCGCCATCGGGCCTGATCTCGAAATGCAGGTGCGGGGTGGTCGCGTTCCCGGTGCTGCCGACGTACGCGATGATCTGACCGGCCTCGACCCGGCCGGACGTGACCGCGTACGCGCTCAGGTGCGCGTAGTAGTACATCCACCCGTTATCGGCTTTGAGCCAGACACACAGTCCGCCGAGCGTGTTCTCCCGGGCGGTCACCACGCCCGGCACGACAGCGGCGCACGGCGTCCCCTCGGCCGCCATGATGTCGGTCCCCTCATGCGTGCGACCGCCGGACCGCGGAGCGCCGAACGTGTCCGTGTAGTTGTTGGGTCCCTGCACGGGAAACACCATGCTCGTGGGATCGATGCCTGAGCCTGGCTGCACGACGTAGAACGCAACGCCCTCGTACTGGTACACGCCCGGCCAGCGCGCGATCACGGTATCGCGCTCCTGGGCCGAGGCTGTGTAGAAGTGGCTCCCCGACTTCTTGTTGTAGAAGCGGTACACGGCGGTCGAATTCGCGGCCTCCCCCGACGCGACACTGTATGCCGGCCCTTCAGCGACGAACACGTCGGACCACTTCGCGGTCACGGTGTTCGCTTCAGCGAGACTCGTCGTGTAGAAGTGGCTCGCGCTCCTCGTGTTGTAGAAGCGATAGAGGGGCTGCGCGCCGGCGGTCGTCTCGGTGCTGTACGCGACACCCTCGTACTGGAAGACACGGGGCCATCGCTTGATCACCGTGTCGCGTTCGGCCGCGGACGCGGTGAAGAAGTGCGTGCCGTTGTTGAGGTTGTAGAAGCGGTAGACGGGCTCGAGCCCGTGGGCGTGCGCAGGCGTGAGCGCCACCAGGAGCACGGCGGTGATCAGCAGCATGCGCGGCGTGCGCAGTCGCTTCATGCGGCTACTCCCATTCTCGTCACACACGATGCCGGTAGTATCGACAGACAAGACGCACGCGGTGAGCGCGTTCCGACGGGCGGACAGCCGCACGCGCGATACCCGCGAGGCCGGCCGTGTGGCGAAGCGGCACTGTGCGCCGCGACACGGCCAAGCGCGCGAAAGGACCCCCACCTGTGCCGGTAGGGGTCCTGCTCGTTGCTGGTGTCCGAGGCGAGAGTTGAACTCGCA
>CAYYLR010000013.1:0-22728 GCA_964472485.1 uncultured Coriobacteriaceae bacterium | reverse complement strand
GGTAAGACACGCTTCGGCCCCACGAGTCGGACGATGGTCCAACTCGCCCAGGAGGCCGCCCTTGCCGCGCTCGACGACGCGGGACTGGTGCCGGGCGATCTCGACGCGGTCGTCGTCGCGAACTTCCTCGGCGGGCCGAACGATTCGCAGCTGCATCTGAACTCGGTGGTCGCCGGCATCTTCCCGGGGCTGCTGCTCCCGGGGTGGCGCACGGAGGCCGCCTGCGCCTCGGGCGGCGTCGCGGTGCACCAGTCGCTTCTCGCGCTGCATCGCTACCCGCGCATCCTGGTGCTCGGCGTCGAGCGGATGAGTGGCGTGGGGGGCGCGGCGCTCACGCGCAACATCGGCATGGCCGGCGACGCGGTCCTCGACCAGGCCGCCGGACTCAACTTCCCCGCGAGCTACGCGCTCGTCGCTCAGCGGCACATGGAGCGTTACGGCACGCGCACGCGCGACCTCGAGCTGATCAGCCTCAAGAACCACGCGAACGCGCGGCTGAACCCCAAGGCGCACTTCCACCACAAGGACGTGTGTCAGGCCGACATCGACGCGGGTGCGGTCGTCGCCGCGCCGCTGCGCCTGTTCGACTGCTGCCCGGTCTCCGACGGAGCCGCCGCCGCGGTGCTGTCGGCCGAACCGCTCGACGGTCGCAGCGTGGCCGTCCTCGGCTCCGCGGTCCGCACCGACGTGATCTCGCTCTCGCAACGCGAGTCGCACACCACGTTTCCCGCGGGTGTCGCGGCGGGTGAGGCTGCCTACGCTGAAGCCGGCGTCACCCCGGCCGACATCGACCTTGCCGAGGTGCACGACTGCTTCACGATCGCTGAGCTTGTGGCCATGGAGGACCTCGGCTTCGCCGAGCCCGGACGCGCCGCCGAGCTCGTGCGTGACGGCGAGACCGGACGCGACGGCCGGATCCCGGTCAATCCGAGCGGCGGCCTGAAGGCCGGCGGACATGCGATCGGCGCCACCGGGGTGGGACAGGTGTACGAGGTCGCTACGCAGCTGCGCGGCGAGGCCGGCGCCCGCCAGGTCGAGGGCTGTCGCGTGGGACTCACGCACAACGTGGGAGGTGTCGGCGGGACCTGCGCCGTGCACGTGCTCGGAAGGAGTTCCTCGTGATGTGCCATCGCTGTCCGGACTGCGGACGCTCGTACGCCTACGCGCTCGACGAATGCTCCTTCTGCCGGGTGCCGCTTGCCGAGCACCGCGTCCTGCGGGCCACTGTTCTGGCGGTGACGCGGGTCGACGTGCCTTCGCTCGGCCACGAGGAGGTCCCGTACTGGTGCGCGCTCGTGCGCGACGACGCGGGCTGTCAGGCCATCGTCAAGCGTGACGTCGCCGCCAACGTCGGCGATGAGGTCGCGTTCGCCGAGCTCGCTGCCGCCGAGCTCGCGGTCGTCGGCGTGGTCGGCACGGGCGTGATGGGCCGGGGGCTGGTCGAGATGCTGCTCTCGCGCGGGCACGACGTCGTGTGGGCGGGCAGGAGCGAGCCTTCGCTCGCCGCGGCGCGCGCGCGCGTCGCCGACCGGCTGGCGCGTGTGATGGACGACGACGAGCTCGCGGTGGCCGAGGGCCGCCTGACTGTCTCCACCGACCTCGTCGCGCTCCGTGCGTGCGACGTCGTGATCGAGGCGGTCATCGAGGAACTCGAGGCGAAACGGGAGATCCTGCCGCTGATCGAGGCCGCGATCGCGCCCGAAGCGTTGCTCGCGACCAACACGTCGGGCTTGCCGCTCGATGAGCTGGCGAGCGTGCTCGAGCGCCCCGGACGCTTCGGCGCGCTCCACTTCTTCAACCCGCCGAACCGCATGAAGCTCGTCGAGACCTCCACGTGCTCGCAGACGTCGACCGAAACCGCGGCGTTCCTCGATGACTTCGCGCTCTCCCTCGGTAAGGTGCCCGTGCGCGTGGCGCAGCGCCCCGCGTTCGTGGTGAACCGTGTGCTGATGCCGCTGCTCAACGAGGCGATCCGCTCGCTTGAAGAAGAGGCGGCGCCGGCTGAGAGTATCGACGAGGCGGTGCGGCTCGGGCTCAACCACCCGATGGGACCGCTCGCGCTTGCCGACCTCATCGGCCTGGATGTGGTGCTCTCGATCATGGAGAACCTGGAGGAGCGCACCGGGGACGCCGAGTACGCCCCGAGGCCGCTGCTGCGCGCACTGGTGGCTGACGGCAAGCTCGGCCGCAAGACGGGCGAGGGGTTCCACGCGTACTAAGGCGGGGTTCTCGGTCGTGTAGTAGCTTGGGCCGGGTCACCCGGCGTGCCATTCAGGACAGGGGAGTCGCGAGATAGTGGGCAAGGGAGCGGGTCAGACCGACCGGGTTCGATCGATCTGGCGGAACCTCGTCGGCCTGATGCTCGCGAGAACGGCGCGGGCCCGGCTCGCCGGGGTGCGCAGGGTGTTCTTCACCGACGGACTGTGGGTGACCGGGTACCGGGACGGCTTCATCGTTGCCGATGAGCCCCTGGTCCGCGACCGGTTGATCGACTACGACGATTTCACGCATGACGTCTGGGAGGGCGCCTACACGCCGACGGTCGGCGACGTCGTGGTCGACGTGGGGGCGGGCATAGGAACGGAGATCCATCGCTGGTCCAGGTCGGTCGGTCCCACGGGGCGTGTCATCGCCATCGAGGCGCACCCGCGGACGTTCCATCAGCTGCGGGTGTTCTGTACACTCAACCGGCTCGACAACGTGACCCCGATCCATCGCGCCGTCTCGGACGGCTCCGGGATGGTGCGGATCAGCGACGATGAGAACTACCTGGCCGCGAGTATCGTCGGCACGAGCGGTGAGATCGAGGTCGCGTGTGAGTCGCTCGACGACCTGCTCGCGGGGCTCGGCATCGAGCGGGTCGACTACCTCAAGATGAACATCGAAGGCGCCGAGGTTGCGGCGCTGCATGGGATGGGGCGGACGCTCGAACGCTTGGGCACTACTTGCGTCTCGTGTCATGACTTCAGGGCAGACTGGGGGCACGGGGAGCACTTCCGAACTCGTGCCGAGGTCACGGACGTCTTGCGGCGGGCGGGATACGAAGTGTCCGCACGAGGCGACGATCCACGGGCGGAGGTCCGTGACCAGGTGAACGGCCGCAGGATAGCGTCAGTGCTACGATAACCTCGATCCAACGGAGGTCTCATGAGCATCGCAGGCAAGAGAGTCGTCGTCACCGGCGCCGATGGGTTCATCGGCAGTCACCTCACCGAGGCGCTGGTGGCCGAAGGCTGCCGGGTCACGGCGTTCGTCTACTACAACTCGTTCGACTCGTGGGGGTGGCTCGACACCGCCCCGGCCGAGGTGCGTGACGCCATCGAGGTGTTCGCGGGGGACATCCGCGACCCCAACGGCGTGCGCACGGCGCTCGACGGCGCCGACATCGTCTTCCACCTCGCGGCGCTCATCGGCATCCCGTTCTCGTATCACTCGCCCGATTCGTACGTGGACACCAACGTCCGGGGCACCCTGAACGTGCTGCAGGCCGCGCGCGATCTCGCACTCGAGCGCGTGATCGTCACGTCCACCTCCGAGGTGTACGGCACGGCGCTCTACGCGCCGATCGACGAGAAGCACCCCCGGCAGGGGCAGTCGCCGTACTCGGCGACCAAGATCGGCGCCGACGCGATCGCTGACTCCTTCTACCGTTCGTTCGACCTGCCGGTGGTGACGGCGCGTCCGTTCAACACCTACGGTCCGCGGCAGTCCACGCGCGCCGTCATCCCGACGATCATCACCCAGATCATGCGGGGCGATTCGGAGATGCACCTCGGGTCGGTGCGCCCCACGCGCGACCTCAACTTCGTGACCGACACGGTCGCGGGCTTCATCGCGCTCGCCGGATGCGACGCCGCGATCGGACGCGATGTGAACATCTGCACCGGCAAGGAGATCTCGGTCGGCGATCTTGCGGCCATGCTGATCGAGACGCTCGGCTCCTCGGCCACGGTCGTCGCCGAGGACGCGCGGCTGAGGCCCGGCAAGAGCGAGGTCGAGCGGCTGCTCGGCGACAACACGCTCATGCGCGAGCTCACCGGCTGGGAGCCGCGGGTGACGCTCCGTGAAGGGCTGGAGCGGACGGCGGCGTGGATGCGCGAGAACCTCGACCGCTACAAACCCGGCTACACGGTATAGGGGGCGGCCCGTGAGCACGCGCGCGATCATCCTGGCAGGCGGCAGGGGGACCCGTCTGGCGCCGTATACGACGGTGTTCCCGAAGCCGCTCATGCCGCTCGGCGAGACGCCGATCCTCGAGATCATCCTGCGGCAGCTCGCGGCCGCCCGGCTGACCGATGTCACGCTCGCGGTCGGATATCTCTCGCAGCTCATCCAGGCGTACTTCGGCGACGGAAGCGAGTACGGGCTTTCGATCGGCTACTCGCGCGAGACGCATCCGCTCGGGACCGCGGGCCCGCTCACCCTCATCGAGGGGCTCGACGAGCCGTTCCTGATGATGAACGGTGACGTGCTCACCACGCTCGACTACCGTGCGTTCATCGACGGCCACATCGCCTCGGGCGCGGTCGCGACCATCTCCACCTTCGTTCGCACGAGCACGGTCGACTTCGGCGTGATCGAGACCGCGGCCGACGGCGCGGTGACCGGCTACTCGGAGAAGCCGACCTCGGAGTACCTCGTGAGCATGGGTGTGAATGCGTTCTCTCCCGAGGTGCTCGAGTTCATCACGCCGGGTGAGCGCCTCGACATCCCCGAACTGATCGTGCGCCTCATCGAGGCGGGCCGGCTGGTCCGTAGCGCGCCGTTTTGCGGCTACTGGCTCGACGTCGGCCGTCACGACGACTTCGCGCAGGCCGCCGAGGAGTTCGAGGCGCACCGCTCGGCGTTCCTGGGCGTTGACTAGCCGCATGGGCGCTCGTTCGGCACGCTCGGTCGTCGTCACCGGCGGTTCCGGCTTCATCGGGACCGCCGTGGTCGCCGAGGCGCTCAGGCAGGGGCATAGCGTTCACGCTCTCATCCGTGAGTGCGAGCCGCCGACCGGCGTGCCGGGCGTGGCCGACCACGTCGTGGACTGGGCCGACGGAGCCGGTCTGCGGCGTCTGCTCGACACACTCGCGCCGGATTCGGTGATCCACTGCGCTGGCAGCAGCGCGCGGGCGCGCGAGTCGGTCTCCGCGATCTACGAGGCCAACGTCGCGCTCGTCTGGACGCTGCTCGACGCCCTCGGGGATCGCGGTGGCGATACCGGTGTCGTGATCCTGAGTTCGGCGGCGGTCTACGGGCCCGATGCCGCGCCGCCGGTCGCGGAATCCGCCAGCCTCGACCCCCGCAGCCACTACGGCCACTCGAAGGTGGTCGCCGAGCGGGTGGCCGAGGGGTTCGCGACCCTCGACGGCGTGCGGGCGGTGGTCGCCAGGCCGTTCAACGTGTTCGGCCCCGGGGAGCCTGCGGGCTCGGTGGTAGGCCGGATCGCGCAGCAGTTCGCCGAGGCGCCGCCCGAGGGTCCGGTGCGGCTGGCCCTGCGTGAGGCGGTCTCGGTCAGGGATTTCGTGGACATCGAGGACGTCGCGCGCGCGCTTCTGCATCTCGGCACGGCTGGTGCGGCGTGTACGGCGTACAACGTGTGCTCGGGTGTGGGCGTCAGCATCGCCGATCTGGTCACGATCGCCGCCGAGGTGACCGGCCGGACCGTCGAGCTCGCGCTCGAATCCCCGGACGACACAGGGACCGTTTCGATCGGGTCGTCCGATCGCCTGCGGGACCTCGGTTGGGCGCCTGTTGTCTCCCTTACGGAGAGTGTGCGGCGGATACTCGGCGCGAACGGCCGGTCAGATGCGGGCGGCGGTCGCACGACGCCCGGCGCCGGCGGGAAGGGGTAGAGCGTCATGGGAGGAACGGTGCTGGTCATAGGCGCGGGAGGACTCGCCAAGGAGGTCGCCGACCTCGTGACCGCCGTCGGCCTGGAGGTCGAGGCGTTCTACGCCGAACCCTCGGCCGCGGTGCTCCATCCGGTGGACGGTGTGCCGGTGCTCGACGACCTCGATGCCGCCCGATCGCGCGCCGCTGTCATCGCCATCGGCGACACCGGCGCTCGTAAGCGCTTCGCCGAGATGCTCCGCGGACGGTTCGAGCTGCCGTCGCTCGTGCATCCCTCGGCCTGTGTGAGCGCGTCGGCGGACCTTGCCGACGGCGTGCTCGTGATGCAGAACGCCGTCGTGAACGCCGGCGCGATGGTCGGCGCGGGCACGCTGCTCAACGTCGCGTGTTGCGTGGCGCACGACTGCACGGTCGGGGCGTACTGTCACCTCGCGCCGGTGACGCAGATGGGTGGCGGCGCCTCGCTCGGCGACGGTGTCTTCTGCGGCACCTCGTCGGTGGTGCTGCCGAACACGTCGGTGGGTGCGTGGTCGGTATGCGGCGCCGGCGCGGTCGTCACCGCCGATGTCCCGCCCCGGAGCCTCGCCGTGGGCGTGCCGGCGCGCGTCGTCAAGACACTCTCGTGAGCGGGCTGAAGGGATCGACTCGATGACCGACGCTTCCGATCTGGCCATCCTCGGCGGGCCGCCGGCGTTCGACCGGCCGCTGCACGTCGGCCGCCCCAACGTCGGCGACCGTGCGGCGATCTCGGCGCAGCTCGAAGGCATCCTCGACCGCGTGTGGCTGTCCAACGACGGTCCGTGCCTTCGTGAGTTCGAGGAGCGGCTTGCGGCGTACCTCGGCGTGCGGCACGCGATCGTGCTCGTCAACGGAACGGTCGCGCTTCAGGTCATGGCGAAGGCCGCGGGCATGGACCGCGAGGTGATCATGCCCTCGTTCACGTTCGTCGCGACCGCGCATGGCCTCGCCTGGCAGGGCGTGACCCCGGTGTTCTGCGACGTCGACCCTGAGACCCACAACATGGACCCCGCCGAGGTCGAGTCGCTCATCACCGAGCGCACCTCGGGGATCCTCGGCGTGCACGTATGGGGCCGTCCGTGCGCCGTCGGCGCCCTGCAGGACATCGCCGACCGCCATGGCATACCGCTGGCGTTCGATGCGGCGCACGCGATGGGCGCCTCGCACCGGGGACGGATGATCGGCGGGTTCGGCATGGCCGAGGCGTTCAGCTTCCACGCCACGAAGTTCTTCAACACGTTCGAGGGCGGTGCGATCACCACCGACGACGACGAGTTCGCCCGGCGCTGCCGTCTCATGCGCAACTTCGGCTTCGCGGGTCCGGATAACGTCGTGTCGCCCGGCGTGAACGGGAAGATGACCGAGATATGCGCGGCGATGGGACTCGTGAACCTCGACTCGATCGACCGCTTCATCGCGGTCAACGAGCGCAACCATCGGGCGTACGAAGAGGGACTCGCCGGCATCCCCGGCGTTCGACTCGCGACGTTCCCCCGGGGGGAGCGCTGCAACTACCAGTACGTGGTGGTCGAGGTCGACGCGTCGCACGCGGGCCTCAGCCGGGATGTCCTGCATGCGGCCCTGACCGCCGAGAACGTGCTTGCCCGGCGGTACTTCTACCCGGGCTGCCACATGATGGAGCCGTACCGCTCGGCGCCGGGGTGGCGCGCGTTGCCGCGCACCGAGGCGCTCGCGGACCGCGTGCTCTCGCTGCCGAACGGCACCGCCGTCGGCCCGGAGGAGATCGCGACGATCTGCGCGATCGTCCGGCGCGCCGTCGTCGATGCCGAGACCGTGGCCGCCGCGTGGGAGCGGAGCCGATGAGCAGTCCCTCCTCGCCGGTCATGGTCAGTGTGATCACGCTGGCCTACAACCAGGAGCGCTACATGGCTGAGGCGCTTGAGAGCATCGTCAGCCAGGAGTGCGACTTCGCCTTCGAGTGCATCGTGGCCGACGACCGGTCCACCGACCGCACGCCAGAGATCATCCGTGAGTACCAGGAGCGGTACCCCGGCATCATCAAGCCGATCCTCCGTGACGCCAACGTCGGCGCCCGGCACAATCTCGCCGGAGCGCTCTCGGCCTGCCAGGGACGGTACGTCGCGATCCTCGACGGCGACGATCGCTGGACGAGTCCTCACAAGCTCGCAACGCAGGTGGCGTACATGGAGCGGCATCAGGGCTGCTCCGTGTCGTGCCATGGCGTGACCGCGATCGACATCGACGGCCGGCCCGCCGATGTGGAACTGCCCGCGGGCCTCCCGGAGCTGCAGCGCATCGAGGACCTGCTCCGCGAGAACTTCATCAGCACATGCACGGTGATGTACCGATGGGGTCTCGTGCCGCAGCTGCCGAAGTGGTGGGATGAGACGTGGGTGAGCGACTATGTGCTGCACGTGCTGCACGCGGACCGCGGGTGGATCGGCTACATCGATGAGGTGATGGCCGAGTACCGGATCCACGACCAGGGGATGTGGTCGGGCCAGCGGGCCGCCGAACGCATGGATGAGTTCATCAAGACGCTCAAACTCCTCGACCAGGAGCTCGGCATGCGCTATCACGACGTGATCGAGCGAAGCATCTACGCGCACGCCTACAACGAGTTCAACGTGCGCTTCCGGGTCGCCTCGGAGATGCACTTCAAAGGCACGCCGCGACTGGCGCGCCCGCACGTGCTCTGGATGCTGCGGCATCTCAACCGCCGCGGGACGCAGCCGCTGAACGCGATCGTGGTGCTCACCGTGAGCGCGACGGTCCCGTGGCTCGTGAAGCCGCTCGTTGCGGCCAAGGCGGCGCTCGGGCGGGTGCGTGGACGAGGAGATGCCGGTCCCGCGGACGGCCGCGACTCATGAACCGCCTGCTGGTCTTCACCGAGAACTACAACGTTCCTGCTGGTGGGGCCAGCTACATCGTCGATCTCTGTAGCGGTGCAGCCGACCTCTACGACGAGATCGTGTTCGCGTCGAATCCCACTGGCCTGGCGCCCGATACGTCGCCGAGGGTGGTGGCGCCGCATCGAATGATCGACAACGTGCGGTTCATCACGGCGGACCGGATTGGCGTGGAAGCGACCGCGGCCACGTGGATCCCGGCGCGACTGAACGTCCCGCACCGGCTGGTGGGAGCCGCCAGGAAGCACGAGTCCCGTCTCTTCGCCTACAACGTCGGTGTCTGCCGACGGCTGATCCGCCGCACGCGCCCCTCGGCGGTCATCGCGTACAACGGCGGGTACCCCGCTGCCCGTGCCGTGCTCGCGATGACGGTGGCCGCGCGTCGCGAGTGCACACCGGTGGCGCTCGTCGTGGTGAGCGTCCCTGCGGACAAGCCTGAGCCCGGCAGGACCGTGGAGTGGGAGACCCGGATGGATGCGATGGTGGCGGAAAGCGTCGACGCCATCATCGTCAACGCGCACGCCATCGGCGAGGCGCTCGTGACGAACCGCGGACTGCCGGCCGAAAAAGTGCGGGTCATCCACAACGCGCTTGCCGACGTGGCGCTCCCGGAGGTGCCCGAGAGGTCGGGACTCCGCATCGGCTGCGTCTCGCGGCTGGACCACATGAAGGGGACGCCCTTCCTCGTCGAGGCGTTCGCGCGGATCGCGAAGCGCGTGCCTGGCGCCGAACTCATGCTGGTGGGCGACGGTCCGGAGCGGGACACCATCGCGACGCTCGTGCGCGACCTCGGCCTCGAGGACCGCGTCATCATGACGGGGCACTATCCGGGTGACATCAACGACCTGGTCGTGACCTTCGACATCTACGCGTTCCCGTCGCTCTGGGAGGGGCTGCCCTACGCGCTTCTCGAGGCCATGCGGGCCGGCAGGGCGATCGTCGCGACCGATGTCGGCGGGGTCTCGGAGGCGATCATCGACGGCGAGACGGGGATCCTCGTCCCGCCCGGCTCGGACGACGCGCTTGAAACGGCGATCACCCGCCTGATCGACGACGAAGGTCTTCGGGACCGCTTCTCCCGCTCCGCGCGTGAGTTCTACGAGCGGGAGTTCAGTGTGTCGGCGATGCATCGGCACGCCCATGAGGTGCTGCTCGAGATGGGGCTGGCCGGGCCTTCTCGTCCGGCCGCGCCGTGACACCACCCACGGTGACCGGTCAGGGGGTGCCAGTGGACGACCAGATGACCTCGACGACGACCGTCGTCGCCTCGTGCCTCGACGGCGCCGCTGGTGACGCTGACTACATCTGGCGCCTGCGCGCCACCGACGCACCCTCGCCGACGGCGACCGAGCGCCTCGTGTGGCTGATGGAGACGCGCCCGTCGGTGGGGGTCGCGTTCGTTCGCTCCTCGGCGACCGTCGGTCGCGTCCAGCTTCTCGGGCGGGGGGCGCTCGCCGAGTTCCTGGCTTCGGCCGACGTCCCTCCAGTGGCCTTCGTGCGCCGCGAGGCGTGGGCCGACTTCGCCGACGCGGGGCGGAGGGTTCACGAGGAGACCGCATGCCGCGAACTCGCCCTGCGCGTTGCCCGGCAGGGGTGGAGGGTCGCTCTGGTCACCGGCGACTACCTCAGCGGCACGGTCGCCGCCGACGGGACGCCCGGCGAGGCGAGCGCGGCTGCCGCGGGATTCCGGGTCCGGCACCCGCTGCTCACGCTACGCGCACGTGTCGCGGTGGCACGTCGGCGTTTTCGCGCCGCCGTCGTTCGGCACGTCCCGGGCGCCCGCTGGGTCGCCGGCCGCATCACGGCCAAACTGGAGGCAGACGGACTGACGCCGTCCGAGCGCGCTTCGCTCGGCGTCGGCGGGACGCTGGCCCGGCTGGTCCCTCACCGCTTCAAGGGGCGGCGGTGGCGGGCGCTCGGTCTGCCCGTGCGCGTCGATCGCTGGGACGCGCCTCCCGGGCCTGAAGCGGCTCCATCCGTCCGGCTGCCGGCGCCCACGGGGCCGCCCGCGCGAGACGGCCGTACCCGGGTGCTCGTGTTTCACCCGTACCTCATCGCCGGCGGCGCGGAGACGCTCGTTCTGAACCTCTTCACGCACATCGACCCCGCCGCGATCGACCTCCATCTGATCACCACCGAGGACCCGCCTGACGGGACGCACGCCAGCCCGTGGCTGCCTCGGTTCGCCGAGCATACCGGCAGCATCTATCAGCTTCCCGCGTTCCTCGAGCCGGCGTCGTACGTCCGGTTCATGATCGAGTTCATCCGGTCGCGCGAGATCGACGTCATCCTCATGTCGCTGAGCATCCCCGGCTACCACGCGTTGCCCGCGATCCGGGCAGCCTGCCCGGACGTCCGGATCGTCGATGTGCTGCACGCCGAGGCGCCGTACGCCCCGATGGACCACATCCGCCTCGCCGCCCGCTACCGCGAGTGGATCGACCTGCGTGTGGTCACCACCGAGACGGTGAAGCGGATCCAGATCGAGCGGTACGGCGAGACGGCCGGGCGGCTCGTGGTCATCCCGAACGGCATCGACACCGCGGAGGGGTTCGCCCCCGATCGTGTGACGCGCGGCGCGTTCAGGCGACGGCTCGGCGTCGGGCCCGACACGCCGCTCGTGCTGTTCTTCGGTCGCCTCGTGGATGAGAAGCAGCCGATGCACATCGTCGAGGTCGCGACGCGCATGGCCGAGCGCTCCGAAGCGGTGTTCGCGGTCGTGGGGGCGGGGCCGCAGTCAGCCGTGGTCGAGGAGCAGGTCCGGCTGCGGGGGCTCCGCAACGTGGTGACGTGCGGTCCCGAGGAGGACGTCGCCGGGCTCCTCGCCGATGCGACGGTCACGCTCTTCCCGTCCAAGCGCGAGGGTCTGCCGATGTCCGGGATCGAGTCGCTCAGCATGGGCGTTCCGGTGGTCGCGTCACGCGTGGAAGGGTGGACCGACCTGGTGACCGACGGCGTCGACGGCCTCCTGGTGCCCGACGGCGACTTCGACGGCTACGTGGCCGCCATCGAGCGGCTCCTCGGCGATTCTGTCCTTCGCGCGCGGATGTCGGCGGCGGCGCGCCAGACCGCCGTCGAGCGCTACGACGTCCGCGACTGCGCGGCTCGGTGGACCAGGCTCCTGGTCGCTCAGCGTGCGGCGACCCGCTCGTAGAGCGCCGTCATCGCGTCGAGATACCGCTCGTGACCGTACTCGCGCTCGGCGATCTCGCGACCGAGCCTGCCGCGACGCTCGGCCTCAGTGGGGTCGCTCGCGAGCAGGTCGATCGCGTCTCGGAGCGCCGCCGCGTCACGCCACGCCGCCGCCAGGCCGCACTCCGGCGCGTGAGTGACGGACTCGACCGCGGTGTTCGCGAAGCAGATGACCGGTCGGCCCGAGGCCATCGCCTCGAGCGCCATGAGCCCGAACGACTCGGCGGTCGACGGCATGAGGAACGCGTCGCACGCGGCGAACAGCAACGGGTAGAGGGTCTCGTCGCCGATCCAGCCGAGCTCGCGCAGCCGGTACTCGGCGGCGAGCGGTGCGAGCAGCCCGCGCCGCTCCACGGTGAGCAGCGTGGTAGGCCGCAGCGGCTGGCGCGAGCCGAGCGCGTCGAGGATGTAGGTGAGCCCCTTGAGCGGCCAATCGGTGGAGCGGAAGAAGAGCACGAACTCGTCGGACGGTATGCCGAGCCGGCGGCGCGCCTCGGTTCGGTCGTGTTCGGGGGTGAAAGCCGCGGTGTCCACGCCGAACCGGATGTGGTGCACGCGCTCGAACGGTGCGGCGAGCGGGCTTCGGCGCACCATGTCGAGCATGAACTCCGAGGCCACGACGACATCGGCGTCCACGCGCTCGTACGTCTCGCGCTTGAGCTCCCACATCGCGCCGGCCCGATCCTCGCGCATCGGGAACTCGCGGTCGAGGTGGGGGCATGGGGTGCACCCGGTGAGCCAACCGGTGCAATCCTCGGGATGGACGCAATGCCCGGTGAGCGGCCACGGGTCGTGAAACGTCCAAACCGAGCGTTTGGCGGCACTCAACCGCGGCAGGTCGACGATGGAGATGAACCCCTGGTGGATGATGTGGTAGTGGACGATGTCGGCCGCCTCGAACACGGCGCTCCGCTCAAGGACGCGGCCCCAGGGGAACAGGACGTTGTTGAGCGAGTGGCGGGCTTCGACCTCGCGTGCAGCGTGCTGCAGCTCCGCGTCGGCCGGTCCCTCGAGCACCTGCGTCACGCGCGGGTGCCGACTGCTCTTCTCGCGCACGGCCAGCGACCCCTCGATCCCTCGCCCGGCGAGATCACCGATGAGGTCGTAGCCGTTGAACCGTCGACCGCTCACGTCGAGGTAGCTGACGTGCAGCACGTTCACGACGAGATGCGCCCTTCGCGCAGTCGCCGGGCGATGGCGATGAGCGCCCGGCGCAGCAGTACCGGAACCACCGCAAGGCCGAGCGTCCGCTCGTACAGGGCGATCTTGCGGTTGAGCGGGCCGGTCTGCTCGTCGCGGACCTCGAGCACGAGCCGGGTGACGTCCTCGAGCGCCCTGCGGGCCTCAGGTGTCGCGTAGTCGACGGTGGTGGCGGGTTCGGGCATGCCACCGTTGCCCGCGGAGCCGTTCTGCGTGTCTGTCGGCATCTCGGCGACCTCCCTCGTCAACGCTGCGGCCCGCGCGGCCCCTACGCGATCAACTGCGTCTCGAACAGCCGGTGGTACGGACCCTCGGCCGCGACGAGTTCCGTGTGCGTGCCCTGCTCGACGATCCGGCCGTCCTCGACCACGATCAGCTGATCGGCTTGGATCACGGTGGCGAGGCGATGGGCGATGACGATGAGCGTCTTGTCTCCATGGAGCTCGGCGAGCGCGCGCTGAATGTAACCCTCGGACTCGGAGTCGAGCGCGCTCGTCGGTTCGTCGAGGATGATCACCGAGCTGTCCTCCAGGAGCACGCGCGCGAGTCCGATCCGCTGCCGCTCTCCGCCGGAGAAGCGCACGCCCCGGTCACCGAGGTTCGTCTCGAGGCCCTGGGGCAGGTCGTAGACGAACTGCGCGTACGCGCGCTCGAGCGCGCGGCGGATCTGCTCGTCGGACGGCTCGTAGCCGAGGCCGTAGATGAGGTTCTCGCGCACGGTGTCATTGAAAAGCATCGCGCTCTGCGTGAGATAGCCGATCCCGGTTCGCAGTGAGCCGACCCGGAATTCGCGGATGTCGACGCCGTCGAACGTGATCGAGCCGAGGGTGACGTCCCTGAGCCGCGGGATCAGCTCCACGAGCGTCGACTTGCCCGCGCCCGAGCGGCCGACGAGCGCGGTGAACGAACCGGCCGGGATCGTGACCGAGATGTCGTGGAGTACGGTGTGGCTCGGCGCCACGACCTCCTTCTGAGCTCCGATGACGGCCGGGTACTCGAACGTCACACGGTCGAGCGTGATCCGGTCCCGGACTCCCGTGAACTCGCGCTCACCGCCGACGATGGTGTTCGAGCGGACCGCGTCCTCAGTCGTTTCCTTCACGAGGATGAGGCCGGCCATGTTCCCGGAGATCGCGGCGAGGCCCCCGTTGAACTCCTTCACCTTCGCGTTCAGCCGGTTGATCACGAAGAGCAGGAGTCCGAGTTGGGCAAGGCTCATGCCGAGCACGGCGATGCCGACGTAGAGAGTCATGAACACCGACAGCATGAGCAGCGGGTCGGCGGTGATCTCGATGCCCGCGCCGAGTCTCGCCTGCCGCACGCCGATGACGCGCATCTCCTCCGAGAACGACTCGATGCGCTCGGATTCCACCTGCTCCTGGTTGCGGAGCTTGATCAGCCGCATGAGACTGAGCCGCTCCACGATCTTCGCCGACATCTCCTGGCTCACACGTGCCGAGACGATGCCGAAGTCCCTGATCCTTCGGATGTTCGCACGGATCGCGAGCGAGACCAGGGCGGCGAAGGTGAGGATGATCAACGTGAGGGGAGCGGAGATGGCGACGAGTATCGCGATGTAGAGCGCCATCAGCAGCGCGATGGAGAGCTGGCGGACCACCGCCAGGATCGCGGCTCCGGCAGCGGTGGTCTGGCCGATGACGATGCCCACAAGCCCGCCGACCGAATGCCGGTTGAAGAACTCGGGATCGGCTTCCAGGACGAGGTCGAGCGTTTGCATGCGCATCCGTATCCCGATGCGGCTCGCCACCACCGCGGAGTACCAGGCGTTGAAGTAGAAGACGCCTTGGCGAAGCAGGATGGGCACGAACGCCATCACCAGCAGCACCGGCAACGTGAGCGGCAGCGCGAGGGCCTCCATGAGCCACGCGATGCCGCGCCAGATGACCCCCGAGCTCTCGAGGATGGCGGTCTGCCCTCCCTCGGCGTACTGGAGGATCGGCAGCAGCAGCGAGAGGCCGAGGCCCTCGAACGCGGCGAAGACGACCGCGAACGCCACGAGGCCGGCGATCTCGGAGTTCTTGACGTCGACGATGGTGAGCATCCGCCGTATGGCGTTGATGCGCAGGTACTCACTGAGGAAGTCCCAGAGGCGTTTGAGCACGGTGGACCGTTCGTGTGAGGGGCGGGACGATGGCGTGCACAGTATAGCCCAGGCCCTGTGCCCGTCGCGCGCGCCGGGCGGTACACTGACACCGAGGTGACACATGTCCGAGGGACCGCGCGGCTCCATCGTCTTTCTCAACAACTTCCCCGGCCCCGGCAAGGGCGGCGGCGAGGTCGTGCTCATGCACGTCGCGCGCGGCATGCTTGCGGCCGAGTGGGATGTCACCATCGTCTGCCCGCCCGATACCGCGCTCGGTGATGCCGGAGTGGCCGCTGGCGCGCGCGTGGTCCAGATGCCGATGTCCGGACGCGCGGCGGGCAGGATCGTCTCCGTGGTCCGCGAGGAGGCCGCGTCGGCCGATGTGCTCGTCGGCACCGGCTACTTCACGAACATGCTCGTGCGCCGCGCGGCCAGGCGCCTCCCTGCGTGCGTGGTGAACCTGATCCAGGTCGACCCGCTCGCCTCCGTCGCTGACGGCGGGTCGCGGCTCGACCTGACGGCCCGGCGCTTCGTGGACCGCGTCACCCGAAGAGGGGTCGACGCCTTCATCGCCGTCTCGCACTCGATCGCCAACACGCTCGCCGACGAAGGCGTGCCCCAGCGGCGCGTGCACGTCGTGCATAACGGCGTGGACGTCTCGGCGCTCCGCACGGCGAGCCTCGGCCCGCTGCCGCCGGGTATGCCCCCGGGCGACGGCCCGCTCATCGGATGCGTGGCACGCCTTGAGCCGGTCAAGGGCGTGGACGACTTCCTCATCGCCGCCATCGCCCTCGCCAGCGCTCATCCCGCGGCGCGCTTCGTGGTGGCCGGGAGCGGCACGCAGGAGAAGATGCTTCGCGCCATGGTCCCCGCCGACCTCGCCGATCGCGTCGTGCTGCTCGGGGATGTCCGGCCGGTCGCGCCGCTCATGGCGAGGCTCGACGCGCTCGTGCTGCCGTCGCGCTCGGAAGGCCTCGGCGTGGCGCCGCTCGAGGCGATGGTCTTCCGCGTGCCGGTCGTGGTCACCGCGGTCGGCGGCATGCCCGAGGTCGTGTCACACGGCGTCACCGGACTGCTCACCGCGCCGGGCGACCCGGCCTCGCTCGCCGACGCCATCGGCGCCCTGATCGCCGACCCGTTCCACGCGCGCGCCATGGGCGAGGCGGGCCGCAAGCGCGTGGAGTCCGAGTTCACGCTCGAGCGGATGGTGGCGGGTCACCGCGCCGTCTACGAGGAGTTGCTCGCCCGGTGAGGGGCCGCATGCGCGAGCTTCGTGACAGCGCCGTGGTGGTCGTGTCCGGTCATGCCGGCCACACGCTCTCCCGTGTGGAGCGTCGCCTGCTGCCGGTCCTCGGAGCGCTCGCGGCCGAGGGCGCCACGATCGTGCTGGTCGCCGCCGCGCACGGCCCCCTTGTGGGGCCCGCGCGCGATGCGGGCGTGGCGATCGCGCCGTTCCGCGTGGACCGCTTCAACAAGGTGATCACGCGCAATCGCGTCCGGACGCTGTTGCGCCGCTACGAGCCGGTCGCGGCGGTCTCGACCGGATACCACGCCGACATCCCTCTGCGGCTCGCCGCGCGCGACCTCCCGGTCCCGGTCATCTGTGCGACGCACTGCGGCGCGTGGCCGGTGCGCGGGACCGGCGCGCTCACGACGTGGGGGCGCCGGCGTCTCGACCGCCGCACGCGAAGCCGCGTCGACGCATGGGTGGTCGACTGCGCCGAACTCGCGCGGCTCATGGAGTACGCCGGTGTCGCGCCGGGGCGTATCCACGTCGATCCGCCGAGCGTGGACGTCGGCGCGGTGATGCGAGAGGCGGCCGAGGGAGTGGCGGCGTCGGCCGGGGATGCGGCGGTCGGCATCGGGGAGGCGTCCGTCCGACCGCTCATCGGATACGCGGGGGCGCTCGAGCGCAGCCGGGGGCTCGGCACGCTCGCGACGGCAGTCCCGGCGATCCGGGCACGGCATCCCGACACCCGTACGGTCATCGCCGGCGAGGGGATCGCGCGACTCGGCCTACTGCCGGCCACGCTCGACGGCCGGGTGGAGCTGCTCGGGGGGGTGCGGAGCGTGCCCGCGCTGCTGGCCGCGTTCGACGTGTGCGTCTTCCCCTCCGCCGAGCCGGGCGTGCCGGGCTCGCTTCTGGAAGCCGCCGCCCTCGGCAAGCCGATCGTGGCGTCCGACGTCGCCGGCATCCGTGAGCTGTTCGCCGACGGCGCCGAGATCGTGCTCGTCCCGCAGGGCAACGCGGCGGCCCTGGCCGAGGCGGTCTGCTCGTTGCTTGACGACCCCGCGCGTGCGCGTGCGCTTGGCGTCGCGGCGCGTGCGCGGGTGATGGATGAGTACACCGTCGCCGGTTCGATCGGGCGCTGGACGTCGCTGCTGCGCCAGCTCGGCTGAGCAGGGAGGCAGGTTCTCAGGGTGGGTTGCTTCGGGTGGCACGCGTCGCCTGATGTGCAACAAGCGCATTAGGGTATGATAGAGGTATAACCGGGAGGACGAATGCTGCTGACACCACGCGAGGTCGCCGCCCGTCTGCGGGTCTCACTGCGGACCGTCTACCTGTGGCTTGAGGAAGGTCGGCTACCGGCGGTCCGGCTCTCGGAGCGCGTTACGCGCGTACCCTCCGAAGCGGTCGATGCGTTCGTGCGTGAGGCCACCGTCCCGCCGCAGGCGCGGACGCAGCTGCTTGCCGCCGAACCTGCTGCCCCGCATGCGCCGTCTGCCCGGCGCATCATGATGGACACACTCTCGCTGGTCCGGTCGAAGCGCGCCGAGATCGAGCGCATCGCGCGCAGGCGCCATGCGAGCAACGTGCGCGTGTTCGGCTCGGTCGCGCGTGGTGAGGTCGGGCCGGGAAGTGACATCGACCTCTTGGTGGACCTCGAACCCGACGCGTCGCTCTTCGACCTCGGCGGCCTCGGGGTCGAGCTCACGGATCTGCTCGGCATGCCCGTCGACGTGACTCCCGCGGGCAGCCTCAGGCCGCTCATCCGCGACCGAGTCCTGCGTGAGGCGATCCCGCTGTGACGGCCGCGCGTGATTCCCGGCTCCGCCTACTCGACATGCTGCAGGCCGCTGACCGGATACTCGAGCGTATGCCGGAGACCCGGGAGCGGTTCATCGGCGATGAACTCGAGCTTGTCTGGGCGGTGCGTCACGCGGAGATCATCGGGGAGGCGTCGGTCCACGTGCCGGACAGTATCCGGGAGCGTCATCCCGAGGTCGATTGGGCCGCACTACGCGGGGTACGGAACCGGCTTGTCCACGGCTACTTCGAGATCGATGCCGACATCGTGTGGCAGACAGTTGTCCGCGACATCCCACGGCTGCGCGATCAGATCGCCGCGATCCTGGCTGACCTCGACGCTTCCTAACGCGACCAGTCGTCCTCGAAGCGCGTGATGTCGTCTTCGCCGAGGTAGTCGCCTACCGCGATCTCCACGATGCGAAGCGGCGCGTCACCGGGGTTCTCCAGCCGGTGAGTGAAGCCTCGGGGGATGTAGGCGCTCTCGTTCGGCCCCACGTCGAAGACCTCGTCGCCGCGCGTGATGCGGCCGCGACCCTCGACGACCACCCAGTGCTCGCTCCGGTGCCGGTGACTCTGCAGCGACAGGCGCTGGCCGGGCGCGACCTCGATCGTCTTGACCTGGAAGCCCGCTCCCTTGACGAGCAGCGTCCACGAGCCCCAGGGCCGAAGCGAGGAGCGGCTCTCGGCGATCTCGCGTGCGCCGGACTCCTTGAGCGCGTCGACGACCAGCCGCACGTCCTGTGCCCGGTCCTTCGGCGCGACGAGGGTGGCGTCCGCCGTGTCGACCACCATGAGCCCGTCGAGCCCGATGGTGGCGACGAGCCGGTCCGCCGAGTAGACGATCGTGTCGTGCGAGTCGATGTCGACGACATTGCCCGCGAGCACGTTGCCGCGCTCGTCAGGCGCGGCCACGTTCTCAAGCGCCGCGAGCGAGCCGACGTCGGACCAGTCGAGCGTCGCCGGTACCACGGCGACCGCGCTCGAGACCTCGAGGACGGCCTTGTCGAACGGGACGGCCGGCAGCGCGGCGAAACGCTCGCGGGCCATATCGGATGTCCACTCGGCCGGACCGAGCAGCGCGATGGCGCGAGCGGCCTCGGCCATCATCCCGGCCGGAGCGCTCCCGGGCGTGGCGGCGGCTGTTCCCGCGGCGTCGAGCTCCGCGAGCACGACGTCGGCGCGCGCGACGAGCATGCCCGAGTTCCACAGGTACTCGCCGGAGGCCACGAACACCTCGGCCGTCTCGCGGTCCGGCTTCTCGACGAAGGCGGCGACGTCATGGCCGACGGTGTCATCTTCGGCGGCGCCAGGGATCGCGGGGCCCATACGGATGTAGCCGTAGCCGGTCTCCGGCCGGGTGGGGGCCAGACCGATGGTGACGAGGCGCCCGGCGGCGGCGAGCCCGGCCGCGACCCGCACAACGCGCTCCCAACGAGGACCGCTCTCCAGAAGGTGATCGCTCGGAAGCACCACCATGAGGGCCTCGGGGTCGAGCGTGAGCAGGTGGGCCGCCGCGAGCGCGATGGCCGGTGCGGTGTTTCGCGGGAACGGTTCGGCGAGGTAGTCGATCGGGCAGGGGGCGAGTTCGGGCTGCGCGGTCAGGTGGTTGCGCAGCTCGTCTTCCAGGCGCTCGTTGGTGAGCACGTGGATGGCGCCGTCGCCGGCGAGGCCCGCCACGCGCCGCACCGCCTGGGTGATGAGACTCGCGCCGCCGAAGATGCTCACGAACTGCTTCGGCGACAGTTCGCGCGAGAGCGGCCAGAAGCGGGTTCCGCTGCCGCCGGCGAGGATCACGGCGTGCATATGGGGGATGCGCTCGGTCACGGTGCCTCCGGGTGTCTGTGGCGGCCGCCACGTGCGGGACGTTCGGCCAGGACAGTATAGCGGGTGGTGGCGCGTGACCGTCAGGTGACGGCGGTACCCGAGTCATGGGGGATGTAGGACAATGGGCGGGCGGGCACGCACCGTACCATCCGAGGAGTCCCCATGAGCACCCCGATCCGTTTCGGCACCGACGGCTGGCGCGCCATCATCGGCGACGACTTCACCTGCGCGAACCTGCGCCGGGTGGCCGACGCGTCCGCGCGCGTGTTCGCCGAGGACCATCCCGGCGGTCTCGTCATCGTCGGCTACGACACGCGCTTCGAGGCAGGCAGCTTCGCCGCCGCCGCCGCTGAGGCGCTCGCCGCCCGCGGCCTACGGGTCAAGCTGTCCGACCGCTATCTGCCCACGCCGGCGCTCTGCCGTTCCGTCGCGCGCGACGAGGACGCCATCGGCGGGGTGATGCTCACCGCGAGCCACAACCCCGCGCCCTATCTCGGCTTCAAGCTCCGCATGGCCGACGGCGGCGCGAGCCCGAAGTCGTTCACCGACCGCGTGGAGGCGGCGCTGCTCGACGAGCCGCCCGCGGGCGAAGCCGCCGCTCGCGTCGAGACCGTCGACCTCGTCGGCCCGTACCTCGAGGGGCTGCGCTCGTTCGTCGACGGTGACGCGATCGCCGCCGCGGGCCTGCGCGTCGTGGTCGACCCGCTCTACGGCGCCGGTCAGACGTACCTCGCCGAGACGCTCCGCTCCTTCGGCGTCGAGGTGGTCGAGCTCCATGCCGAGCGCAACCCGGGCTTCGGCGGACTGCATCCTGAGCCGATCCCGCCGCACATCGCCGAGGCCCAGGCGTACGTGCGCGAGCATGGGTTCGACGCGGCGTTCATCACCGACGGCGACGCCGACCGGATCGGCGCGGCGGACGCCAGTGGCGCGTTCGTCAACCCGCACCGCATCATCGCGCTGCTCACGCGCCATCTCGTCGAGGACCGGGGCATGGTCGGCCGCGTCGTCAAGACGCTCTCCACGAGCGTGCTCGTGGACCGCATCGCCCTGCGTCTCGGCCTTGAGGTCACCACCACGCCGGTCGGCTTCAAGTGGATCTACGAGGAGATGGTCGCGGGCGGTGTGATGATCGGCGGTGAGGAGTCCGGCGGCATCGGCATCCCCGAGCACGTCCGGGAGCGCGACGGGCTGCTCATGGCGCTCCTGCTCGCCGAGATGATGGGCCAGCGCCGCACCGGGCTCGCCGGCCTGGTGGAAGACCTGCTCGCGGTGACCGGTCCGATGGAGTACGGCCGCGTCGACTTGAAGCTGACGCCCGAGGTGATGGCGGCCTTCGTCGGCTCCATGCCCGCACTCGCTCCGGCCACGCTCGCCGGGCTCGAGGTCCGGGAGATCCTGCGCGCCGACGGCGTCAAGTTCTTGCTGCCCGACGACGCCTGGCTGCTGCTGCGCACCTCGGGCACCGAGCCGCTCGTGCGCGTGTACGCCGAGGCGACGAACGCCGGGGTGGTCGACGAGCTTCTCGCCGCCGGTCGCGCGCTCGTGACCGGCGAGTAGGACGGGGACTCGCCGCCGATGCGCGTCACGATGGTCAACAAGTACTACCCGCCGCACCTCGGAGGGATCGAGTTCCACATGCGCGACCTCGCGACCGCGCTCGCGGCTGGCGGTCATGCGGTGCGCGCGCTCGTCGCCAACGAGGGCCGGGAGACGCTCACCGAAACGCTCGACGGCGTCGAGGTCACCCGCCTCGGCAGGGCGTTCCATTACGCGTCAACGCCGGTCGCCTTCGGCATGCCCCGCGCGATCCGCGCCGAGGCCGGCCGCGCCGACGCGCCGGACGTGCTGCACCTCCACTTCCCGTATCCGTGGGGCGAGGTCTCGTGGCTCCACGCGCGGGGCGCCGCGCGAGGCGATTCGCGCGTGCCGGCGGTGATGACGTACCACAGCGACATCGTGCGCCAGAAGGCGCTTCTGGCCGCGTACGACCCGTTCCTGCGCCGTGTCCTCGACCGGATCGATCTCGTCATCGCCTCTTCGCCCGACATGGTCGAGCACAGCCCGTACCTCTCGCGCATCGCCGGGAAGTGCCGCGTCGTGCCGTTCGGCATCCACGTGGAGCGGTACGCCGCCACACCCGCGCGCACCGCGCGCGCCGGCGAGCTCCGCGCGTCGCAGACGCCGTCGGCGGGGGAGCGGCCGGTCGTGCTCTTCGTCGGCCGGCTGATCTACTACAAGGGGGCCGAGGTGCTCGTCCGCGCCATGAGCGACGTCGACGCCGACCTCGTGCTCATCGGGCGCGGACCGCTCCAGCCCGAGCTTGAAGCGCTCGCCGCTACGCTCGGCATTGCGGAGCGGGTGCGCTTCGTCGGGCCGGTGGGTGATGACGACCTCGCCGCCTGGTACCACGCCGCCGACATCTTCTGCCTGCCGAGCGTGGCCCGCTCGGAGGCGTTCGGCCTCGTCCAGCTCGAGGCGCACGCCTCGGGCACGCCCGTCGTCTCGACGCGGCTCACCACCGGCGTCCCGTACGTCAACCAGCACGGCCGCACCGGGCTCACCGTGCCGCCCGGCGACGCCGCCGCGCTCGCGGACGCGCTTCAGACGCTTGCGACCGACGACGCGCT
>CAYYLR010000012.1:0-24013 GCA_964472485.1 uncultured Coriobacteriaceae bacterium | reverse complement strand
CGGGATGCGAACCGCTCTTGATGGCGGCGTTCTCCGCGGGCAGACCGAACGCGTCCCAGCCGATCGGGTGGAGCACGTTCATGCCGCGCATGGTGGAGAAACGGGCGATCACGTCACCGATGGAGTAGTTCCGAACGTGGCCCATGTGGATGTCGCCCGAAGGGTACGGGAACATCTCGAGCACGTACTTCTTGGGACGCGACGGGTCCTCGGCGACCGAGTGCAGCCCTTCGGCATCCCAGACGGCCTGCCACTTCTCTTCGATCGCATGCGGTTCGTACGGACGGCTCACGCTGCGCCTCCGGCATCATGGGTACAGGGCTCCACCGCATGATAGCCGACCGGCGCGAGCCGAGGAACGCATCGCGGCGGCCGAGCGCCGGGGGCCACGGGCCGCCCGCGGGCGAGCTACTCGACGATGACGCGGACCGAGAACGTCGCGGGCGACTCCGCGAGTGGCAGGGCGGGCGCGTACCACAGCATGAGCATCCCCTGCCCCTTCTGGACCGCCGTGTACTCGAACGTGACCGTGCCGCTGCCGGTCGGCTCGGAGGCAGGGCTCGTCTCCACCGAGCGCAACACGGCCGGTGGAGCGTACGCGGTCCATGCGCCGGGGACCGGGTCAGTCGAGGCGTTCGGCCCGCTCGGGCTCACGACAGCCGGCAACTCCACGGTGACCGTGCCGCCGTTGGCGACGCGCACGGACCCGCTGTCGTCGGCACGGGTCACGGTCACCGCGGCCGGCGCCTTCTCGGCGCATCCGCCAGCGGTGATCGCGACGACTGCAATCAGCGCGATCATCACGGATCGAACAAGCTTCACCACGGCACAGCTCCTCTCGGTACCCGTGTGGCGAACACGCGGCCGCACACGGACGGCTGATCTAATCAGGTGACAGTGTCAGTCTCCCATGAACGGGTCTGGGCGACCAGACGGACCGTCACCTATTCCACAGCATCTCCACAGCTGTCGCGGCCGCACCCGGAGTCGGAATCCATTCCAGGTAGGTCTCCAGCCCCTCCCTGAAGTCGTCGGGGTAGACGACGTCCTTGCCGGTGTTGGAGGGCGGATCGATGTAGATCCTCTTGATTCGACCGTGGTGACGCTTCTGCGGGATCTTGAGCACTTCGAGGTTGTCGCCCTCAACGGAGACGTTCTAAGTGGTACCCCAATCCTTCGAGTTCTCGAAGTCAGGCCTCAGGGTTGCCGTGGTCGGCTCTTGAGCGGCACGCAACGCGCGCCTGATGCCGGGCCAGAACAGCCCGAAACGCTCACGATCATCATCGGCATCTTGGCAGAGCCAAAGCGGTTGTGTGCGACTGCGGTCAGCATTACGATTTGGACGACCTGGCACCCGGGGTAAGGAGCCGTCGCGTGACCGAAACGCCGAGTACCAGCAGCGGATGGCACGTACGCAAGGCGAACGACGCGAGTGGCTGGGAGGGGGGACCATACTCCTGGGAGGAGCTGGTCGCCTACGCGCGGGAGGGCCGCATACAACCTGCGGACCCGGTGTGGCACCCGCAGCTGCCGAGCTGGACGACGGCGAGCGCGATCCCGGGGCTGTTCCAGACATCGCAGCCGGCCTCGCCCCCCGCGCAATCCGCGGCGGCGCCGCAGCCACCCGCGCCAGGCGCAGCGCAGCAGCCGGGCACCCCCGCCGCCCAGGTCCCGCCGCGCAAGAGGCGCGGATGGCTGACCGCACTCATCGGCGCGGTGGTCGTGATTCTCCTCGCTGGCGGAGGCTTCGGCGTCTGGACGCTCCTGCGCGACGGCGGCGGGGCCGAGGCCGGGCCGCTCATGGGCGCCGCCGACACCACACTGCCCGATCGAGCCGCGCTCATCGAGACCGCGGCCTGGGGCGAGGTCCCCGCGAACCAGCTCGCCGTGATGATGGCCGAAGGCGCGCGGCGCCCGGATGCCGAGCGGGCGGCCGAAACAATCGGCGGCACCGTCATCGGCGAGATCGCGTTCATCGGCCTCTACCAGGTCGAGTTCCCCGGCGCGACCGAGGCCGACCTCGTCGCCGCGATCGAGACGATCGAGGCCCACGAGAAGGTCGACTACGCGTACCCGAATGCGCAGGTCCACCTCGATGCCGAGATCTGGGGTGTTCGCGTAGACCCGTACGACGACCCGGTGTACGGCGGCGGCGCGGGAGACGGCTACAAGGCCATCGGTGTCAGCAAGGCATGGACATACATCAAGGGCGCCGGCGTCGACCTGGAGGCCGTGAAGGTCGGAGTCGTGGATGATGGCCTGTACATGCCCGGCGAGGGCGCCGAGAACGAGTTCGAGGGTGGTGTGAACATCGAGTTCCCCGACGAGGCCGCAGGTGAGCTTGTTGCAGCGGAGCTCAAGAAGAACGGCTCGGTCAACGAGGCCGGAAGTCACGGTACGGGGGTCAGCACGATCATCGCGGGGAATCCCGATAACGGCGGCCCATCGGGAGTGGCCGGGCCGCTCGGCAAGAAGCTCACCGTCTCGATGATCAACGTCTTCGCGGGGGAGTACGGTGACACAACCTCCACACCCGACCCGAACGACCCGACGAAACAAGTCTGGCACGACGGGAAGACCTACACGGTCGGAGCGCTCGTGGCAATCACGAAGCAGATCGAAGCGGGCGCGAAGGTCATCAACTGCTCCTGGGGCAACAGCGAGGCGGATCCCAAAGACGTCGAGACCTACACGCGCTTCTTCACCAAGATGGCCGAGAAGCACCCTGACGTGCTGTTCGTATGCTCCGGCGGCAACGGCGGCCAGGTCATGGACGGGTCCAAGCGGGTCCCAAGCGGCCTCGCGCTGCCGAACATGATCACAGTCGGCGCACTCGACAACGACGGCACGACCGCGTCGTACGCGGACAAGGCGAGCGCGAACTACGAGATCACCCTTGGCGCTCCGGGGACGCAGGCCGTCGTCGGCCTCAAGGGCGCCGGCGGCGCGGAGCGGCAAAATGGCTCGAGCTTCGCCGCGCCGCAGGTCACCGCCGCCGCGGCGATCTTGAAGGCGCTCAACCCCAAGCTCACCGCGGGTGAGATCAAGGCGATACTCACCGCGACCGCGCGCACGAGCGTGGCGAACCCGAACGACCCGGCCGCTCCTCCGACGGCGATCGCCGCGGACATGGGCGGCAAGATCCTCGCACTCGATCAGGCCGTCCTGAAGGTCATCAACGACATGCGCGCCGCCAAGGGACTGCCCGCGCTCGATGAGGCAACGCTCGAGAAGATGGGTGTGGTCGATGCTGTCGCGGTCACGGGCGCCGCTGGCGAGTATTCGGTCCGCGGCATCGTGGAGGCGGCCGGCGAGAAGGGCGTCACCCTCAAGATCGAGGTCTTCGGCGAGAACAGCGCGATCGGCGGCAAGACCGAGCAGTCGCTCGTCGGCGCTGGTGAGGCAAAGTGGTCGGTGACGCTGCCGAAGGACCGCGGGACCATCAAAGTCACACGGCTCGACAACGGGGCCGCCAGCGTGATCGACATCGAGCAGTACGACATCAACGGCACGTGGACGGGCACCTACACACTCACCAATCTCACGATCACCGATGCCGAGGCGGCCGAGAAGGAGGGCTGCAGCCTCGCGTTCGCCGAAGCCCTGCTCAACAAGCCCCTGCCCGCGACACTCGAGATCACCGTAAACGAGGACGGCCAGGGTGATGGTGTTCTGTCGATCGACCCGTCGTCTCTGAGCGAAGATGCAGACGCCCAGCCCAATGCAGTCGGGATCTCCCAGCGGGGGTCGGTCGTGAACTTGACCTTCGGCGAAACGGGCGTAGAACCGATGGCGATGCCCATCTCACGCAGCGGGGATACGCTCACCATGACCGGCTCCATGGGCGGCGGCGGACCCGGTTTCTCGTGGACCGCGGTGATGACGTTCAGCAAGCCCTACGTGCCGAAGCAGTGAACCCGGAGCTCGTGACGTTCGCACTCGGCGGCGCCGAGGTGACACTGCGCGCGTACAGCACCTTCTATACGCTCGCCTTCGTACTCGCGCCGCTCGCCGCGATGCGGGCGGCGGGGCGCCACCAGCTTTCCCGGGTGCAAGCGCTGGCGGTCTTCACGCTCGCGCTCATCGCGGGCATCGTCGGCGCGCGGCTGCTCGACCTGTTCGTGGCGTGGCGCCTCTACGCCGATGACCCCTCACGGATCTCGGCGGTCAGCTTCACCGGCTTCTCGCTCTACGGCGGACTCGTCCTCGCCACCATCACCGCGATCGCCCTCGCTCGCGCGCTCCGCCTGCCCGTGTGGCGGCTTGCCGACGCCGCCGTCCCCGGCCTCGTGCTCGGGCTGGTCCTGATGCGGATCGGCTGCTACCTGAACGGCTGCTGCTTCGGGGCGATCACCGAGGTGCCCTGGGGAGTGACGTTCGATCCCGGCACGGCCGCCTGGAGCCACCAGCTCGCCACCGGAGCTGGCGGGGTGCTCGGCACGCTGCTCGGCAACGTGCGGCCGGTGCACCCCACGCAGCTCTACGAGATGGCGGGCACGCTCGCGTGCGGCGCCGTCGCCTGGTGGCTCACGCGACGGCGGGCGCCCGATGGCGTGCCCTTCCTCGCATTCGCGCTCGGCTTCACGCTGGTCAGGTTGGGCAACCACTTCCTGCGGGCGCGGGTGAACACCATCACCGCGCCCGAGTGGTTCTACCCGGTGCTCTACGCAGGCGTGATCGCGGTCCTTGCGGCGCTGATCTTCTGGCGCGCGCGGGCCTCAGCTCGAGCCGCTTCACCCGGCAGACCGAGTGGTACATAGCGGGAAGCTCCAGGAGCGTGTCGCCGAAGTGCACGCAGTGTGGACACGATCTGAGGCTCGCCGGAGTCCAAGGCAAGTCGGACCGCGCAGCCGTCCGCTTCGAAACCACTCAGCCCAACCTGACCACGGCGCTTGATCTGGCTGAGGACTGTGGGCGCGCCTACCGCGAAAGCGAAGAAGCCCACTCCTGAGAGCGGGCTTCTTGCGAAACCATCACTGAACCGTCCTGCACGCCGTTGAATGGCGTCTTCCTTGGCACATGGTTCAGTCAAGACACTTGGTGGAGCCAAGGGGGATCGAACCCCTGACCTCATGGCTGCCAGCCATGCGCTCTCCCAGCTGAGCTATGGCCCCACGTCATCGCGCCCTCAGGCGCGAGCGCCAGTATAGCACCCTGTCATCGCGGGTCAACAGAACCGCGATCACGCACGGGCACAGGCGGTCCTTCGAGCGTCGGAGTGATCGCAGCCGGTTCGCCAGCGGCGCCCCGGCGCAGACCGGCAAGCTCGGCAACGGCCATCCCCGCGAGGATCAGCGCGCTTCCGGCCAGCCCACCGACCCCGAGCCGCTCGCCCGCCATCCAGCCGAAGAGTCCGCCGAAGACCGGCTCGGTGATGAGGATGAGCGCCGTCTTGGTGGGCGATAGGAATCGCTGCGCGTACGTCTGGACCGCGAACGCGATCGCCGAAGCGAAGACGCCGGTCACCACGAGCGCCAGCCACACCCCGGCATCCGAGGGAAGCGCGAGCGGCTCGGTCGCCACCGCGATTCCGCCGCACGCGAGGGCCACCACCCCAAGCTGCACGAGCGTGAGCGGCGCCACGGGGTGGTGATGCCCGATCCCGCCCAGCACGATGATGTGCGCGGAGTAGGCGACGGCGCACAGGAGCACCCGCGTGTCGCCGACCGTCCAGCCCTCAGGACCTCCTCCCGAGAGCAGCCAGAGCCCGGCGACGGCGAGTACGACACCCGCCAACGTGGTCGACACCGGCGGCCGTCGCAGGACGACCGCCTGCATGAGCGGGGTGATCACAACGAACATGCCGGTGATGAACGCCGCCTTTGAGGCGGAGGTGTCCTGGAGTCCCCACGTCTGGAAGACGTACCCGGCGGTCAGGAACACGCCCGCGAGCAGGCCGACGGCGGCGGTGTCCTTCCGGAGGAGCCTCACGGAGGACGGCACGACGACGGCGAACGCCACAACGGCGATGAGGAAGCGCAAACCGAGGAATCCGTAGAGCGGATAGCGCGCGACGGCATCCTTGACCATGACGAACGTCCCGCCCCATACCGCCGCGACCGCGATGAGCGCGAACTGGACGCCCATGTCGCGGAAGCGTCCGTTCGCGGCGAGCCGCCCCCCGAAGGTGCGATGACCGCCCGCTGGCGTCACCCGGCCGCGGGTCCCGCGCCGGCGCTGACCGACGTCGGCAGTTCGACGCGCGGAACATCCGACCACAACCGCTCCAGGCGGTAGAACTCGCGCTCCTCGGGCTGGAAGACGTGCACGACGATGTCACCGAAGTCGAGCAGTACCCACCGGCCCTCCCGCTCACCCTCGCGCCCGACAGGCTTGATCGCGGCCCGCTCCCTCAGCGTGTCTTCGACCTCCTCGGCGATCGCCCTGACCTGACGGTCGGTGCCGCCGGTCGCGATCACGAAGTACGACGTGATGATGAGCGTCTCCGCTACGTCGAGGACGACGATGTCTTCGGCCTTCTTCTCCGCCGCTGCCGAAGCGGCAAGCACGGCGATCTCGCGTGTATCCAGTTCCTCCGCTCCCTTCATCGACACCCTACCGCACGGGTGGAACGTAATCCTTGCCGAGGATCACGATGACGTCCGCCACGTCTTGATCCGACGGTTGATCGACGATCTCGCCCACGCCGAGCACCTCGGCGATGCGTTCGCCCTGCGCCAGATCGCCGTCCTGCACGACGATGAGGGTCCCGTCGTAGTCGAACCGGTCGGCGTTCTTCGTGTCGACGACCTTCACGCCGCTCTCGATGAGCTGCTGGGCCGCGACGCCCGCGATTCCCGGCGACCCGACGCCGTTGTAGATGATCACACGGATCGCGGTGTCCTGAGCACCGAGCCGGACACCCCACCAGTTCAGCATCAGGTCAGCGATCTTATCGCGCTGCGGCTCGAAGAAGGTCTGACCGCCGAGGTCGATCGGCTTGAGCGGCAAGGGTATCAGCGCCGTTCGGTCACCGGTGACGCCGGCGATGAACGTCGTGATGCGGTCCACATCCGCGTCATCGAGATCGGCGGAGAGCACGTTGGTCATCACGTCGCGCAGACTCTGATTGGTGAGCGCGTCCTGGTAGACGCCGATGTCCACCACGACGTGACGCTCGATCGGGATCGACAGGTAGTTGGCGACGGCGGCCATCGACACCTCCGCTCCGGCGGCGTAGCTGTTCCCCACCCGCTCGAAGCCGTATCCCGGGACCTCCATGAACGCGCCGCTCGGGATCGCGATGCCGTAGATCTGGCCGCCCTCCTCATCGAGACGCACCGCGAGGAACTCGGCGGACGAATCGCCATCCGCTCCGATGATGAGCAGGTTCTCCCGGGCGCGCTCGGCCAGCACCTCCGGGCTCTGGGCGCGCGCCGCCTCACGCTCTGCGAGCCAGCGCGCAGTCGCGTTCACACCCGTCGCGATGAGCGCAAGCACCGCGGTCACCGCGATGATGCCGCCGATCGTCATCCCCGCGATCTGCAGGATCCCGATGAACCTGCTGCGCGCCGAGCGGACCCCTGCCGCGACACGCACGCGCCGCGCCTCGGTACGGACCTCCCTGCGGACCTTCTTGCCGAGCTTGGACGAACGCTTGGAGCCTCGCCAGCCCACCTCGGGGGGCGCTGGCTCGCGCAGGCGTCTGCCGCGCGGATAGGCCGAGGACCGGCCTGTCCCGGACTCCTCGCCGGACCGCGCGCCTCGAGCGCGGCGCGCACTATCGCGCGCCTGATGGCGACGATCGCTCACGGCGTGTCACCCGCTACGATGCGGTTCCACGTGGCGACCGAGGTCGGATGGATCGAGTGACCGGCGTCGATGAGATGATGCAGCGCCGCGGCGTACGCCTGGCGGAACAGCTCCTGCAGTGACTCGGTGGCGGCGGCGGTGCGCAGCGCCTCGACCCCGGGATGATCCCTGCCGGGTTCGATCACATCAGCGACATACACGATCATGTCGAGCGCGCCGATCGTAGCTGAGCCGTACGTATGCGCGGCCACCGACGCGCAGATGTCGGCATCGATACCGGGGAACACGCCGGGTAGCTCGGCCGCCGCGACAGGACCGTGCAGGAGGTACGGGACGGCCTCGTCGACATCGGTCACCGGCACCCCGAGCGCGATGGCTCGACGGCGCAACTCCTCGCGGCACGTCTCGCGATGCCAGTCATGCAGAAGGGCCGCTGCGCGGGCACGCTCAGGGTCGATGCCGAAACGCTCGGCGAGCTCGACAGCCGTCGCCGCGACCCGCTCCGAGTGTGCGAGACCGCGTTCCGAGAGCCGCGAGGCAAGGTGCGCGCGGATCTCATCGCATCGAGGGACCACCTAGGCCCCCCCCTCGTACAGTCCGTTCTTGCTGATGAAGGTCGCGACCGCCTCGGGGAGCAGGTAGCGCACTGGACGGCGGCCGGCCACGCGGGCACGGATGTCCGTGGACGAGATGGCGAGCGCCGGAACCTCCATCGCCTCGACGACCAGGCCTGCCTCGGCGGCCAGCCCCGCGAGCGCGGAGAGGTCATAACCCGGTCTTGTCGCCGCGATGAACGTGCACTCGTGGGCAAGACCCTCTGAGTCCTTCCAGGTGAGGATGTCGAGGACCGCGTCCGCACCGGTGATGAAGAAGAGGTCGGCTTCCGGACCGTGTGTCGCACGGAGTTCCCGTATGGTGTCGACCGTGTAGGTCACGCCCGGCCGGTCCACTTCGAGCCGGCTCACGGAGAAGTCCGGGTTGCTCGCGGTGGCGATGACCGTCATCAGGTAGCGCTGCTCGGCTGGTGTGACCGCCCGGTCGGTCTTGCGTGCGGGCTCGCCGGTCGGCATGAACACGACGCTGTCCAGGTTGAACTGGACCAGCGCCTCCTCGGCGGCGACGAGGTGCCCGTAGTGGACGGGATCGAACGTCCCCCCCATGATGCCGAGTCGGAGTCGCTTCCTCACTCGCGTATCTGACCGCTTCCCATGGCCACGTGCTTGGTCGTCGTGAGCGCTGTGAGGCCCATCGGGCCGCGCGCGTGGAGCTTCTGCGTGGAGATGCCGATCTCGGCGCCAAGTCCGAACTCCCCGCCATCGGTGAAGCGCGTCGAGGCGTTCACGTAGACGGCCGCGGCATCCACCTCGTTCAGGAATCGCGTGGCGGCGGTGTAGTCCTCGGTCACGATCGCCTCACTGTGCTTCGTGCCATACGTGTTGATGTGATCGATGGCCTCGGTAAGGCCGGAGACGACCTTGCAGGAGATCTTGAGGTCCAGGTACTCGGCGCCCCAGTCCTCCTCGGAGGCGGGCTGCATGCGCATGATCGCTCCGAGCGCACGCGTCTTCTCGTCCCCGTAGACCGTGACACCCTCATCCTCGAGCGCCTTGAGGATCGGCGGAAGAACCATCTCGTGTATCGCCGCGTCGATGAGCAGCGACTCGGCCGCGTTGCAGACTCCGGGGCGCTGGCACTTCGCGTTGACGACGATCCGCTTGGCCATCTGCGGGTCGGCCTTCTCATGTACATACACGTGGCAGTTCCCGACGCCGGTCTCGATGACGGGAACCTTCGCGTTCTCGACGACGCTCTTGATCAGCCCCGCCCCTCCCCGCGGTATGAGGACGTCGATCATGCCGTGAAGGCTCATGAGCTCCTCCGCGGCCTCCCGGTCGGGTGACGTGACCGACTGGATGCACCCCTCAGGCATCCCCGCGCCCACCGCGGCGGTGGCGAGCACCTTCGTCATCACGATGTTCGAGTTCACCGCGAGCGAGCCGCCGCGCAAGATCACCGCGTTCCCGGTCTTGACGCACAGCGCCGCCGCATCGGCGGTGACGTTGGGCCGAGCCTCGTAGATCATCGCGACGACACCCATGGGCACGCGGATCTGCTGAAGCCAGATGCCGTTCGCCAGACGCGATCCCCCGACGACCTCACCGATCGGGTCCGGCAGCACCGACAGGCTCTTGAGCGCCTCCGAGATCGCCTTGATGCGCATGGGGTTGAGCTCGAGACGATCGATGAGGGACGCGGAGGTGTTCTTAGCCCGCGCAGCCGCGAGGTCCGACTCGTTGGCTGCCAGGATCTCGTCCTGCTTGGCGACGAGTGCGTGTGACATGACGAGAAGCGCACGGTCTCGCTGATCGCTCGACGTGCTCGCGAGCGTGATGGCGGCCTGACGGGCTCGGGCGGCGAGTTCTCTGACCTCAGACATCACATCGTCCTCCCATCGGGTGTGCTTCTCACAGGATCACCAGCCGATCCCGGTGGACGACCTCGGAGCCGTCCCATTCCGGAAGGACGGTGCGGATCTCGGCGGTGCGCATGCCCTTCACGCGCCTCAGGTCGTCGGCGCTCATGCCCGAGAGCCCGCGCGCGACGACCGTGCCGCCGGAATCGGTGACGGTGATCGGATCACCGACGACGAAGCTCCCGGTCACCTCGATGACACCGGCCGGGAGCAGACTCTTCCCACGGAAGCATAGGGCGTCCTTCGCGCCATCGTCAATCGAGACGGAACCGCGCGGCTGCCCGGCGTATGCCAGCCACAGCTTACGGCCCTTGACCGCCGCCGGACCGCCGGCGAACAGGGTGCCCACCGGATCACCCGCCGCGGCCCGGACCATGACGTCCGGCCCCCGGCCGTCGCATACGATCATCGGGATACCCGCCGCCATCAGAACCCGCGCGGCTTCCAGTTTGGTCACCATCCCGCCGCTGCCGACGAGGGAGCCGGCCCCGCCCGCCGACGCGAGGTGCTTGCTCGTGACCGTCTCCACCCGCTCCACGAGTTGCGCGTCCGCATCGGTACGGGGATCGGCCGAGTACAGTCCTTCGATGTCGGTCAGAAGCACGACGAGGTCCGACTGCACCATCATGCCGACCAACGCCGCGAGGTGGTCGTTGTCGCCGAACCTGATCTCCTCGACGGCGGTCGTGTCGTTCTCGTTGACGATGGGGACGACGTCCAGATCGAGCAGACGGCGCAGCGTCTCGCACGCGTGCGTGTACTGACTGCGGCGCCCGACGTCATGCCGGGTGATGAGCACCTGGCCGATGAGCATGCCTCGCTCGTTGAACACCTCTTTGTACGCTTGCACGAGGCGGACCTGTCCGATGGCGGCCATCGCCTGCAGCGTCGGCATGTCCGAAGGACGAGCATCGTGACCGAGCGCCGCACGACCCGCGGCCACCGCGCCGCTCGTGACGATGACGACCCGGGTGCCGCCCGACCGGATGGCCTGAACCTGATCCGCCAGGCCCGCGAGGTAGTCGCGATCGATCCCGCCGTCGGCCCCGGTCACCGTCGAGCTGCCGATCTTGATCACGATCGTCCGATGGGCCACGTCACTCCTCGCTGGTCGGCGCCTCGAACTCGAATGATACCGGCCCGATGTGCACCGTGTCCCCACCCCGCGCACCGGCCTCGAGCAACATCGCCTCCACCCCCATGCGCTGCAGACGGCGCTGCAGGTACGCGACCGCCTCCTCGTTGCGCATGTCGGTGATGATCACGAGCCGCTCGACTCCCCTGCCGGCCACGTCCCAGCCACCGTCGATGGCCCGCGTCACCTGAACCTCACGATCCCGTCCCGGCGTATGCACGTACCGGGCCTCGAACGGCGGCTCCTCGGCGACGGTCGCGGCGCGCAACTCGTGTACAGCCTCGGCCACCGCGCGCACGAACGGCCCGATACCCTCTCCGGTCACAGCCGAGACCGCGAAGTACGGCCGGCCCATGTCGGCGCACCACCGACTCACGCACTCCGAAGACTCGCCGGCCCCTTCGACGTCGCACTTGTTGCCGACGACGATCTGCGGCCGCACAGCGAGCTCCTCGGCGTGCGCGGCGAGCTCTGCGTCGATGAGGGCGATGTCGGCGAGGGGATCCCGCCCCTCATACCCGCCACCGAGATCGACGACGTGCAGGATGAGAGCGGAACGCTCGATGTGCCGGAGGAACGCATGCCCGAGACCAGCGCCCTCGCTCGCGCCCTCAATGAGCCCAGGGATGTCAGCGACCACGAACGACCGGTCACCACTCGTGACGACGCCGAGGTTCGGCGCCAGCGTGGTGAACGGATAGTCGGCGATCTTGGGGCGCGCCGCGCTGATGCGCGCGATGAGCGAGGACTTGCCGACGCTCGGTAGACCGACGAGCGCGGCATCGGCGAGCAGCTTGAGCTCCAGCTCGATCCATCGCTCCGCACCCGGCTCCCCTAGCTCGGCGAAGGTCGGAGCGCGGCGCGTCGAGGTGACGAAGTGACGGTTCCCGCGGCCCCCGCCACCGGCCCGCGCGACGATGAGTCGCTCGCCGTCGGCGACGAGATCGCCGATGACTTCCCCGCTCTCGCCATCACGCACCACCGTACCGGCGGGCACCTTCAGAACGAGGTCGGGCCCGCACGCGCCGTCGCGGGCTCCTCCCTTGCCGTGCGTCCCGCGCTCGGCCTTGAAGTGACGCTTGTAGTGGTAGTCGATGAGCGTCGAGAGGGTCTTGTCGGCCTCCAGGACGACGTCACCGCCGCGGCCGCCATCACCGCCGTCGGGCCCGCCCTTCGGTACGTGGGCTTCGCGCCGGAATGAGGCGCATCCGGCGCCGCCGTCGCCTGCCTTCACGTGTATCCGGACCTCATCGATGAACATCAGGTGCCGCCTCCTGGTCGACGCTCCATGATAGCCGACTCCACCTGCGATGACGCACCAGGCTGGGACGCACAAAGCCCCCCGCTCAGGCGGAGGGCCCTGGGAGAGTCCCGGTGCGCGGCTCGTGGATCAGGCAAGGGGCAGGACATGCACCCTGCGGTCCTTACCGCGCGTGAACTGAACGATGCCGTCGATCTTGGCGAACAGCGTGTCATCGCGGCCGAGGCCGACGTTCTGGCCGGGCTTCAGACGCGTGCCGCGCTGACGCACGAGGATCGAGCCGGCGGTCACCGTCTGCCCCGCGAACCGCTTGACGCCGAGCCGTTGCGCCTGGGAATCACGACCGTTCTTGGTCGAGCCCATACCTTTCTTGTGTGCCATCCTCGTTCACCCTCGACCTTCCCGGGTCGCGCCCGAGTCTCTAGCCCTCGTGTTTCTTGGCATGGACGCCGCAGTAGGCGGAGCCCTCCTTGGCCTTGTTCGCGCACGGGGCGCCATCTGACTTCGTCGCGGCGCACATCGCCGCCTCGGTCTGCGCCTCGACCGCCGCGACGGGCTTCGGCGTCTCCTCGACAGCCTTCACCGGAGCCTTCTTCGCCGGCTTCGCGGGAGTCTCACCGACGCTGATCTCCATGATGCGAACGCTCGTCAGCGACTGACGGTGGCCCTTGGTGCGCTTATAGCCCTTCCGCTTCTTGAACTTGAAGACGACCTGCTTGTCCCCGCGGAAGTGCTCAACGACCTCGCCGGTCACGGATACGCGAGCGATGTCGGCGGGCGTCGCGAGCACCCGCTCGCCGTCGGCGAGCATGATGACGGGCAGACTCACCGTCTCTCCCACCAGGGCGTTCAGCTTCTCGACGGCGACGAGCGAGCCCTGCTCAACCTTGGACTGCTTACCACCGGTATCGACAACAGCGTACATGGTCTACTGCTCCAGTCAGCCGGAATACACGCGAGGTGGAATCCTACCAGACGGCGGCGCCTAGCGTCAATTCTCGCGCACGACCTCGTCGATCGAGGAGGACCCGGTTCTTCCCTCGATCAGGACGCGGATCTCGGTCGGTTGCACGTCGGGGTCAGCGATCACGTTGACCTGCTTGCCGGTCTCCGCCCGCAGCGCGACGACCGCGTTGCGCCCCGGACCGGTGATGAGCGCGAGGCTCTCGGGATGCAGCCCGATCAGATACGCGGCTGACCGGCCCGTGACGAGCGTTTCCCGCAGCCGCCGTTCGACCATGATCCGCCGCGTGGTCTCGGAGAGCACCCGCCCCTCGCCAGCGCAGGCCGAACAGGGCTCGGTGAGCATGCCGTACAGCCCTGCGGTGACGTTCTTGCGCGTGAGCTCCACGAGGCCGAGCCGGGACATCTCAGACAAGCGCGTCTTGGTCCGGTCGCGCTCGAGCTCACCCGCAAGCCGGTCCATGACCGACTGACGGTTGCCCGCCGACTCCATGTCGATGAAGTCGATGACGATAATGCCGCCGATGTCTCGCAGGCGAAGCTGACGGACGATCTCGGTCGCCGCCTCGATATTCGTGCGCGCGACCGTGTCCTCGAGACTGCGCCGCCCCACGAAGCTGCCGGTGTTCACGTCGATGACGGTGAGCGCCTCGGTGGTGTCGATGGTGATATCACCACCGGACGGAAGCGACACCCTCCGCCGGACCGCCGCATCGATGTCGGGCTGGAGACCGTACGATTCGAAGAGCGGGATCCGGTCCTTGTGCAGATGGACGCGCCTGATGAGCCTCGGGGCCGTCTTAGAGAGGAACGAGACGACCTTCTCGTGGAGCCGACGGTCATCGACGACGAGGCGCCGGAACTGATCGCCGAAGACGTCACGTGCCAGCCTGAGCGCCAAGTCCATCTCGGTGTAGACGAGCTCGGGCGCAACGCCCTCGCGCGCCTGGTTCTGGACCCGTCGCCACAGCCGGAGCAGGAAATCGACGTCACCTTCGAGCTCCTTGGCCCCTCCGCCTGTGGCCGCGGTGCGAACGATGGCGCCTACACCTTCGGGCATGAGACCCTGGACGATCCCGGTCAAGCGCTCACGCTCCTCCTCGTCGAGCTTCTTCGAGACGCCGACGAAGGAGGAGAACGGCATCAGGACGAGGAACCGTCCGGGCAGCGTGATCTCGGTCGTGACGCGAGCGCCCTTCGTGCCGAGCGGATCCCTGAGGACCTGGACCATGATCTGCTGCCCCGGACGCAGCAGCGCCTGGATGTCGCGCCGAGGCGCGCCGCCCACGCCCTCTGGACTCACGACCTCGTCCACGTAGAGGAACGCGTTCTTCTCAAGTCCGATGTCGACGAACGCCGCCTGCATGCCCGGAAGGACATCGCGCACCTTGCCGAGGTACACGTTGCCGACCACGCTGCGTTTCGGACGCTCGACGTAGAGCTCCACAAGACGACGGTCTTCGACGATTGCGACGCGTGTCTCATGGGAATCGTGCGAGATCAGCATCTCGCTGGTGATGTCGGGCACGGCATTCCCCGCTACAGAGGGCTCCGCCACTCCCCATCAACGTCACTGAACAGGCCGGTCCGTGTGACGACGATCCGCCTCGCCTGCGGCGCGACCGCGGCGATCAACCTCTCGGGCCTGAGTGAGCCGCCTTCCCCCATGCGGACGTGCAACCGCACGAGGACCGACTCACCCGCTTCGCTCACCTCGGGCTCCTTCGGGAGCGCCTCCGCGAGCGAGAAAACCTTCCGCTTGCCCTTGTGATCGACTTCGAATCGACCGGAATCGATGAGTGAATGGAGTGCGGACTCCGTCTCCTGCGGGCTCCCCCCTTCCACCTCGACGTCGTAGCTTGCGATGGTCAGCGCGGCCGTAAGCGATGGTTCATCGTGACCGACATACCCACTCGCGACTGGACCAAGATCCCTGACGGTCGCGGATCCGAGTCTTCGCTGGAGTTCGGCTGCGGGCTCGTATCGGTGAAGCAGCAGGTCGTAGTACTCCCGTTCGCCGGCTGTGCCCACCGGAAGCGCGGGGCCGAACGCGATGCGCATGCGCGGCGTGAAGCCCCGACTCACAGCATACGGCAACGCGGCTCGGCGTGCAGCCCGCTCGCACGCCCGCGCGAGCTCCAGGTGCGAGAGATGGCGCAAGCGCCCCGACTTCCGGAAGCACACCCGGTAGCGGAAGCCGTCAGCCACGGCGCTCACCCGCCAGCCGCACGCTCACGTCAAGCCGCTCGCAGACACCGCAGCCGGTGCATCGTCCGAAGGAGCAGTCCTCCGTGGTTCGCCCGCGCCCGGCATCGGCGCGTTCGGCCACGAGAAAGCGGCTGCTCAGGCCGCTGTCGATGTGGTCCCACGGGAGCGGCGAGCCCGGCTCCAGCGACGCCTCGGCGATGCCGGCGGCGTCCAGGCCGGTCGCCTCGAAAGCCCGCGCCCACCGCTCGGGAGAGAAGCGCTCGGTCCACGCGTCGAAGACGGCTCCCCCCCGCCAGGAGCTCTCGATCGCCTCGGCCACCTCCCTCCCGCCTCGCGCCAGCACGGCCTCGAGGAAGGAGACGTCGGCGTCATGCCACGAGAGCTCCACGCCCTTCCGTGGCATGGACTGCCGCAGGAGGCCCTGCCGGCGCCGTACCTCGGGAAGCGGCAGCTGGCCATCCCACTGGAACGGCGTATGGGCCTTCGGTACGAACGTCGATACCGAGACGGCGACGCGGACGCCACCGCGCTCATCGGCTGGAGTCGCTGCGCGCGCTTCGGCCAGCACGCGCGTCACAAGGCCGCCGACGGCTGCGATATCGTCGTCGGTCTCGGTCGGCAGGCCCAGCATGAAGTAGAGCTTGACGCGCCGCCAGCCGGAGCCGAAGGCCGCTGCCACGGTGCGAAGAATCTCCTCCTCAGTGATGGCCTTGTTGATGACGTCACGCAGCCGCTGCGAACCCGCCTCCGGTGCGAACGTCAGTCCGCTCCGGCGACCGCCACCCAGCAGCCGGGCGACTGGCATGGTGAACGCATCGATGCGCAGGGACGGCACCGAGATCGCCACGGCGGTGCCCTCCAGGCGGCGTGAGAGCCGCCGCAGCACGCTCTCGAGCTCCGAGTGGTCTGACGTCGACAGAGACGTCAGCGACACCTCCTCGTACCCGGTGCACGTAAGTGCGCCGAGCGCGTCACGCACGATCGCGTCCGCACCCCGCTCGCGCACCGGGCGGTAGACCATGCCCGCCTGGCAGAAGCGGCAACCCCGGGTGCACCCGCGCAGAACCTCGATCGAAACGCGGTCGTGGACCACGTCGGCGTAGGGCACCACCGTGCATGTCGGGCTCGGCACCCGGTCGAGGTCGGTGACGATGCGACGACGGACGCGCTCCGGAGCGCCGGCGGTGGCGACGGCCCGTCCTGCGGGATCGAGGGCGTAGAGCGACGGCACATACACCCCGTCGATGCGCGCGAGTTCGCGGAGCACCTCGACGCGTGTCGCGCCGCGTCCTTTGGCCGCGCGGTGCACTTCCACGATCTCGACGACCGCTTCCTCTCCGTCACCGATCAGGATCGCATCGAAGAACGGCGCCATGGGCTCGGGGTTGTGCGCGGACGGCCCGCCGCCGACGACGAGCGGGTCGGTCTCACACCGCTCGGCGGTCCGCAATGGCACCCCCGCCAGGTCGAGCGCCTCCAGCACGCTCGGGTACGTGAGCTCGTACGGCAGCGTGACGCCGAGCAGGTCGCACGTCGAAACGGGAGCGCAGGTCTCCAGTGTGAACAGCGGAACATCTGCGGCACGCATCGCGGCCGCCATATCCACCCACGGCACGAAGACGCGCTCGACGGCCACGTCGTCGAGCACCCGAAGCGCGGTTGCGAGTACCTGCAACGCCTGGTTGGCCATTCCGACCTCATAGGCGTCGGGGTACATCAAGGCGACCCGGTAGCCGGCGGCCTCATCGGCAGCCGCGCCCCACTCGCGATCGATGTAACGGGACGGACGTTCAACGCCGGCCAGCAGCCGCTCCACACGCGGCCAGAGTGCACTCACCGGCTAGCCATCCTCGTGGGCTGGCAGCGACAACCGCGGCGGAGCGTCCTGCGGTGTGACCGCCTGCGGCGTTCGCGCCTTGCGGGGCAGCCGGTGCGCGGCCTTGTCGCGGATCTCACGGAACCGTTCGGTCACCTGCGACAGATCCGCGCCTTCTTCGAAGTAGGCGATCGCCGCCTTGCCCATGGCGAGCGTCCCGCTGTAGGCGATGCCGCCCTTGACCGCCCAGCCGAGGACAGGCACAGCGATGAGCGCCTGACGAGCCAGCGCACGGAACAGCAGCCCGCCGCCGACGATTGCGGCGAGCTCCTTGATCCGCTCAACACCCAGAGGCTGCCCGTACGCGGCGGCGACCTGCAGCAGCATCTTGGCCTGGTTGGCCGTCATGAGCGGCATGTCCGCCCCGGGGATGAGCGACACCGAGCCGATCAGCGCGTTCTGCCACGCCGTCGTCTTGACCGCCTCATCGGCGATGTAGCGGCGCATGAAGACGAAGTTGTGCGCAAGCGAGAGCCGCTTGCTCGCCAGGTTGTCGGCAAGCCACGCCCCGACGGCGTCCGCGGCCGGTGCCGCCGCTTCCCGCACGATGACGTCCCCCGTCGGCTGGACGAGCGCTTCGGCAAGGCGCCGCTCATCCTGAGCCGTGCCGACGGTCACCACCGCCGTGGGGATCTGCGCGCGGCGGGGCCCCGTGAGACCCTGCGCCAGGGGCAGCCGGCCCGAGCCGGCGAGCGCGATCACCGCGTCGGCCCCCGATCCGAACGTCGACCCGGTGCCGGTCTCCGCGACCTCGATCTCAAGCGTCGCGCGGGCGGTGCGCGGACGGAGGGCTTCGCGGACCGCGTCGATGAGGTCGTCCGGTGCGTCGGCCTCGACAAGCACCGCGATCCTCACCGCTCGCTCCCGCTCCTCGAGCAATCGCTGGGTCGACTTGGTCAAGTCACGCACATCGAGAGGTAGCGCCATGTCGTCCTGTCCCCTCTCCTACTTCCTCAGGTGCCGTAGCGCCGGGACCACACCGAGAGCAACAGCCCCACGGCGCCGAGATTCGTGACCATCGCCGAGCTGCCGAAACTCAGGAACGGCAGGGGGATTCCCGTGATAGGCATCATACCCACCGTCATCCCGATGTTCTCCAGTATCTGGAACAACCACATGCCGATGACGCCGCTGGCGACGATCGCGCCGTACAGATCGCGAGAGGACGTCGCGATCGCGAGAGCGGATGTCAACAACGCCAGATACAGCCCCAGCAGCAGTATGACCCCGGTGAAGCCGAGCTCCTCTCCGAGCACGGAGAAGATGAAGTCCGTGTGGCGCGCGGGAAGGAAGTTGAGATTCGACTGGGTGCCGGCGCCGAGTCCCTTGCCGGTGAGCCCGCCCGATCCGATCGCGATCTTCGACTGGCGCAGGTTGTACCCGGCCCCCGCCGGATCCCGCCCCGGATCGACGAAGACGAGCAGACGGTCCTTCTGGTAGTCCTTGAGCGCCACGTCCTTGCCAGCCGCCTGGTCGAGCGTCGAATCAATGCCGAGGATCGCCATCACGCCGACCGCGGCGAGCGCGACCATCGCGATGAAGTAGCGTCCCTTCATTCCGCCAGCTATGAGCATGACCATGGTGATGGCGACGAAGACCAGACCCGTTCCGAGATCCGGTTGCAGCAGGATGAGGCCGAGAGCGCCGGCGAGGAAGGCGAGTACCCGCAGCACGTGCCGGGGCCGGTCGATGCGACCCTCGTACGACGCGATCACAGCCGCTACGACCACGATGAAGATGAGTTTGGCGGGCTCGGACGGCTGGAACAGCCGGACGCCGAAGACCTGGATCCACGAGGTCGCGCCGCCGGCCTCGACACCGATCCCCGGGATGCGCGGACTGATGAGAAGCATGGCGGCGAACGCGATGAGCGGTCCGAGCCAACCGCGGAGCCGGGTGTAGTCGAACGCCCAGGCGAGCGTCAGCGGAACGAGACCCACCGCGACGCCGATCAGGTGCCTGATGACCATGCCGCGACCGTCGGTCATGCCCTCCGTGGCCGAAGCGACGACCACGGCCCCGTACATCACGAGCGCGAGCGTCCACGCGACAAGCGGCACATTGACGAACGCGAGGAAGCGGTGTGTGCGTGTCCGATGGACCATGCCTACCTCGAAGGATCGGTCGCGCGGATAGTCGTAATGGGCTTGCCTGCGAGGTGCGCGATGATGTTGCGGGCGGCCGGTCCGGTGACCGATCCGCCATGGCCTCCCTGCTCGACGACGACGGCGACGGCATAGCGCGGGTCCTCAGCGGGAGCGTACGCGCAGAACCAGGCGTAGTCGTCCTTGCCCTTCACCTCGGCGGTCCCCGTCTTGCCCGCGACGCTGACGCCAAGTCCGGCGAACGCCCCCTTGGCCGTACCCACACGGGTGACGTCGAGCAACGAGCGTTCGATCTCGGCACGCCTCGCGGGATCGACTCCCGTCTCCCGCAGCACCTCAGGCTCGATGCTCCGCGTGACCGCGCCCTCGCTGTCGAGGATCTCTCTTAGCACGTGCGGTCTCATGATTATCCCGTTGTTGCCGAGGCCGGCATACACCGTCGCCATCTGCAACGGACTGGTGAGTACGTCGCCCTGGCCGATCGACATGTTGACGGTGTCGCCCGGCAGCCAGAGTTGGTACTCCGGGTAGTTGCGGTTGAACTCCTTCTTCCACGCCGCATCGGGGATTCGCCCACTCACCTCGCCGGGCAGATCGATGCCGGTCCTCGAGCCGAGACCGAACGCGCGCGCTTGGGCCTGCAGCTCCTCCTGCCGCCGCTTATAGAGCTCGTAGCCGATCTCATAGTAGACCGTGTCACACGAGTGCTCCATGCCGCTACGAAGGGTCATCGTACCGTGGCCTGTCCGCTTCCAGCACCACTTGGGCCACTGCTCACCCATCTCCGTCCAGCGGCCGGTGCACCGGTACGTGCGGTACTCGCTCGTGATGCCGGCTGACAGACCCGCGAGCGCCGTGATGACCTTGAATGTCGACGCCGGAGGGTACGCTGACATGATCGCCCTGTCGTTGAGCGGGTACTCGCTGTCCTGTGACGTCAGCCGCTCCCAATCAGCGGTGCTGATGCCGCCGAGGAACACGCTCGGGTCGTACGTCGGTGCGCTCGCCATCGCGAGGACCTCTCCGGTCTTCACGTCGAGTACGACCGCGGCGCCCGCTCGCGCCGCGTAGTAGTCCTGCCGCCTGGCCTCGGCGAGCGCGGCTTGGAGTTGCTCTTCGACGACCCGCTGCACCTCGATGTCGATGGTCAGTCTGATGTCGTTGCCGGGCCGCGGCGCCTGCTCCTCGACGACACCCTGCGGGCGGCCTCGCGCGTCGACCTCGATCCGTCTCCACCCCTTGTCGCCCTGGAGGACGCCCTCGAACTGACGTTCCGAGCCGGTCTTGCCGACTGTGTCGCCGAGTTCGTAGCCCGAGTAAACGTCCGAACTCTCGAACTGCTCCTTGGAGATCGCTCCGGTATAGCCCAGGACATGGGCGGCTAGCGAACCGTTCGGGTACTCGCGAACGGCGATCTCATCAACCTGGACGAACGGGAAGTCGGTCTTGCGTTCCAGCAGCTGCGCCACGGCCTCCAGGGGCGCGTCGACCGCCACGACGCGCGGCCGCAGCGCTTCCTGCCGGACATCAGCGACCCGGTCGAGCACCTCCTGCGACGTCATCCCGAGCAACCCCGCCAACTCGCCGAACAACGCATCCACCTGACGGGTGGTTGGGTCGTCGGCGGAATCGTCGTTTCGCATCGCATTCAACAGCGAGCGGATCGGCTCATGTGAGGGATCGACGCTCACCGCCAGCGCGGAACGGTTCGTGACGAGCTCGATACCGTTCCGGTCGTAGATGCGCCCTCGCGGAGCCTCCAGCGAGATCTCGCGGACCCGGTTGCTCTCCGCCATGCTCGCGTAGCCGGCGCTGTTCAGGACCTGCATGCTCCACAGACGGACGAGCAGGGACGCCAACACGACGATGATCAGCACGCCGAGGACGGCGAACCGGGACTTCAGATCCTGTCGATATGTCGACATCTGTCGGCAGGGCTCCAGTCGAGAGAGAGCAGGGGCCTCTCAGGCGAGACGCTTGAACGACCTGACGGCCCGGTCGGGTCGCAAGAACCGCGCCAACCACGGGTACGCGACCACCACCAGGACCGCATTGTAGACGGCACGAGGAAGCGCGATCCGCACCGTCGCCGCCCAGAACGACGGACCGACACCCATGACGCTCAAGAGTAAGAGGTGTGCGACGTCGGCCACAAGCCCGGCGATCACGGCGACCGTCACCGGCGCGAGCCATCCTTCGGCGAACAGATTCTCCTGGAGCGTACCACCGACATACCCGGTGACCGCCAGCACCAGCGCCCACGATCCGACAGGACCGGTGCTCAGCAAGTCGGCGGCGAGTCCCGCGATGAACCCCGCGACGGCGCCCGCGGACGGACCCTCGACGAACGCGAGCGTGATGACGACGAGCAAGAGCAGATTCGGCACGACGCCGAACACGGCGATGTGCGGCGCGAACATCACCTGCAAGAGGAACGCGGCAACGAGCGCTCCTGCGGTCGTCCACCAGCGGCTCACTCGACCGCCTCCGGTCCGGCCTCGGCGAGTTCTCCGACAAGCACGAGAACCTCCTCGATCCGATCGAGGGGGACGCGCGACCCGATCACGATACGCGGGTAGATCTCACCTCTGCGATCGTCGACCGACATGATGTCACCGATCACGATGCCCTTCGGGTAGACGCCGCCGATCCCGCTTGTGATGACAACCTCGCCCACAGCGGGAAGGAGCGCCCGGTCGAGGAAGTCGAGTGAGAGCGATCCGCTGACGGAGCCCCGAACGATACCCGGAGCCCGCGTTGACTGGACCAGCGCAGCGACACCGCTCTGCTGGTCGGTGATGAGCCGCACGCTGGCCGTGTTGAGCGATACCTCGGCTACCTGTCCGACCAGTCCCTGCGCCGCGATGACGGGCATACCGGGCTGCACGCGGTCCTGGGAGCCGCGGTCGATGACGACAACCCCCTCCCACGAGCTCACCGGCTTCCTGATGACACGCGCCCCAAGCTTCACGAACTGACGCTCCTCCGCGAACTCGACGAGTTCGCGGAGCCGTTCGTTCTCCTGCCGCGCCTCCTCGAGTTCCGCGAGCCGGGCTCGGAGTTCCTCATTCTGCGTCTCAAGCGCCTCGAGCCGGATCCGGCTGGCGCCGAGACCCTCGATCCAGTCGCCGACCGACCGCACTGGAGCGGTGAGCGTCGTGCCGAGCCGGGCGACCGGAGCCGAGACATCCTGTGTCACCGCGCGCGCGCGGTGCAGCGGCCCGTCATCACCTTCACGGAAGTAGACCGTCAGTGTGAGGATGGAGGCGGCGATAAGGATCGCGAGGAGCCGCAGATTGCCGCGCTTCGGTTCCGGCTGGCCGATTCGCATGACGGCCTGCGCTACCGCGAAACCGTCAGGACCTTCTTGAGGACGTCGATCTCCTCGAGGGCCTGCGCTGAGCCGAGCACGACGTTGATGAGCGCGTTCTCCGACACGTGGACGGGCATGCCGGTCTCATAGCGGAGCCGTTCGTCCAGCGCCCGCAGGAGCGCCCCGCCGCCGGTCAGGACGATGCCGTACTCCATGATGTCGCTTGCGAGCTCCGGGGGCGTCTTCTCGAGCGTCCCCTTGATCGCGGTGATGATGGCGAGCGTCGGCTCTTCAAGAGCGACCCGGATCTCCTCAGAGGAGACCTGGAAGGTCCGCGGCAGACCCGTGAGCAGATCGCGTCCCCGCACCTCGACGTCCAACTCCTCAGCGAGCGGAAAGGCGGAACCGATCTCGAACTTGATCTCCTCGGACGTGCGCTCACCGATGAGGACGTTGTACTCCTTCTTGATGTGATTGATGATCGCTTCATCGAACTCGTCGCCGCCGATGCGGATGGACGCCGCGACGACGATACCGCCGAGCGAGATCACCGCAACTTCGGTGGTGCCTCCGCCGATATCGACCACCATGTTGCCGGTCGGCTCCTGGATCGGGAGGCCGGCCCCGATGGCGGCGGCCATGGGCTCCTCGATCAGATAGGCGCTTCGCGCGCCGGCCTGCATCGTCGCCTCGAACACGGCCCGCTTCTCGACCTCGGTCACGCCGGACGGCACGCAGACCACGACTCGGGGCTTCGGCTGCCACGGGAACCGCTTCAAACGGGTCTTGTTGATGAAGTAGCGCAGCATTGCCTCGGTCACCTCGAAGTCGGCGATGACGCCGTCCTTGAGCGGCCGGATCGCGACGATGCTGCCCGGGGTGCGACCCAGCATGCGCTTGGCGTCGATGCCGACCGCGAGGACGCGC
>CAYYLR010000011.1:0-24393 GCA_964472485.1 uncultured Coriobacteriaceae bacterium | reverse complement strand
CGAAGAGCGCGTGCGCCTCCTGCGCGAGCGCGGAGCCCTTGGATGGTTCCTCGCCGATGTTGAGCAGGCCGACGGATGGATCGCTGACGCCGAGCACGACCCGCGAGTAGGCGCGTCCCATGTGAGCGAACTCCACGAGCATCTCCGCGCGCACGTCGGCGTTGGCACCGACATCGAGCAGGACCGTGGGGCGCGCGGGGGTTGGAATGACCGTCGCGATCGCGGGACGCGTGACACCCGGAAGCCGACCCATCACGAGCGTGGCGGCCGCCATGCAGGCACCGGTGCTTCCAGCGCTGAAGAAGCCATCAGCGCGTCGCTCCTTGACAAGCTGGCATCCGACGACGATAGACGAGTCCTTCTTGCCGCGGACCGCCGCTGCGGGGTGTTCATCCATCGCGATCACCTGGGAGGCGTGGACCGGCGTGAGACGCTCGGTCGCGGCCGAATCGACCACGTGCGGCGGACCGACGAGGAGTATCCGCAGATCGGGATCGGCGTCGAGAGCGGCGACGGTTCCTTCGACCACCACGCCGGGTGCCTCGTCTCCCCCCATCGCGTCGATGGCTATGGTCACGACGGAAGGTACGGGCATCGCGACTCCTTGTCGCCGGGAGGGGCGCCGCCGGACTACTCGGTGTCGATGATCTCCTTGCCGTCGTAATACCCGCATTCGGGGCACACGCGGTGCGGAAGCTTCGGCTGATGGCACTGCGAACACACGGACCGCGACGGGGCTTCGACGTGATGCGTGGCCCGGCGAGCGTCGCGCACGGCGCGGGTCGTCTTCCTCTTGGGTACCGCCATCGGGGGTTCTCCCTTCAACACAAGCCGCCTGATGCGGCGTTCGAATGACGTGTCGTGCGCCCGTCAGGGCGAGCGCCCGCGACATGATAGCACAGAGGCTCGTCGCAGGGGCAACGAGTGTCCGCGGGCTACTCGGCCGGGGGCAGGAGGTCCTTGAGCACGGCGAAGGGAGATTCGGGCTCGGCCGCTGAACAACCGCACGAGCTGTCCGTCAGATCGGCACCACAGGTGACGCATATGCCCTGGCAGTCCGGATCGTGCAGTGGCGCGTATGGGAGTTCAAGGACGATGCTCGACACGAGCGCGTCCATGAGGTCCACCGTGCCGTCCAGGATGGGTCCGGTCTCCTGCTCCTCGGGCAGCGCCTCGTCGTGGGCCGAATCCACGAAGAACCCCTCGACCGTGCCACGGACGCAGAGCGGGAACTCGACGAGACACCGGCTGCACACCGCGGTGAATCCGGCGTCGACCGTGCCCGACGCCACGATACCTGCGCCGGTGTTGATGAGCGACACATGGAGGTGAGCCGGCCCGGTGGGTGCGAACTCCTCACTCCCGACCGTGATCGTCGGCATCTCGACGGAGGCGTCGATCTCGATGGGGACACCGTGCACATCGAGAATCGGGCCGACATCGATCGTGTAGGAGAGGTGATACATCACTGACCGCGTTGCTGGACCTTGCCCTGGAGGCGGTCGCGACCACGCTGAACGGCCGTCAGGAGCTTGCCAAGGTTGACTTCGAGGTTCGCGAGCATCTCGTCGGCGTAATCCTCCGCGCCGAGCCGGATCTCACGCTCGCGCGCGCGTGCGCTGTCGAGGATATCGGCGGCCTGCTGCTCCGCGAGCTTCACGATCTCCTGCTCGGCGGCGATCGCCTCGGCGCGAGCCTTGGCCTCCTCGAGGATGCGGTTGGCCTCCTTCTCCGCCTCCTCGAGCATCTCCTGGCGCTCCTTGAGCACCCAGCGTGCCTGCTTGATCTCGTCGGGGAACTGCGCGCGGATCTCGTCGATGATCTCGTAGACCTTCTCGGGGTCGACGATCTTGTTCTGCGAGAGCGGGAAACTCCGACCGGTGTCGATCAGTTCCTCGATGCGGTCGATGAGCGCCAAGATGTCCATCCGTACCTCCCTATCGGGACTGCTGCATGCGCGAGGCGAGTGCCTCGCCTACCGCGTCCGGCACGAGACCCGACACGTCCCCGCCGTGGCGGGCGATCTCCTTGACAGCCGAAGAACTCAGATACGCGTACTCGGGGATGGACATGATGAACATCGTCTCGACCCCCTTCGCGAGCTGGTGGTTCAGTTGCGCCATCTGGAACTCACGTTCGAAGTCCGTGACCGCCCTGAGGCCTTTGACGATGACTCGCGCGTCCAGCTCCAGAGCGAATTCTACTAGAAGACGGTCAAACGGGCGCACGGCCACGTTGCCGAGGTGTCCGACCTCCACACGGATCAGGTCGACACGCTCCTGCGCACTGAAGAGCGGTCCGCCGCCCTTGTCTGGATTGTGAGCCACTGCGACCACCACCTCGTCGAACAGCGAGGCGGCGCGCTCTATGACATCGAGATGTCCGTTCGTGACCGGATCGAATGTTCCCGGACAGATCGCTCGGTTCACACGACTCCTTGCTCGTTGGGCGGCGCCCATGCTAGCGAGAACGATGTGTCTCCATAGGTGAGGACCGTCTCAGGAACGAACCCCTCGGGCCAGATCGCTCGCACCCCCGTCCGGTGCTCGTACGCGACAAGGGCGTCAGCCGCCACGCAACCATCCCTCACAAGACCTTCCAGTACCTGCCTGACTGAGGCCGCGTCTATCCTATAGGGAGGGTCCGCAAAGAGCAACGACACGGGACGCTGGACAGATCGCGCGACACGCTCGCTCTCGACGCGGGCGACGATTACGCGCGTTCGTCGTTCGTCGTCGCCGAGCGAGGCGATCGTGCGCCGAAGGACATCGGCGACGCGACGATCGGACTCCACGAACGTCGCGGTGGCGGCGCCACGAGAGAGCGCCTCCAGGCCGAGGGCGCCGCTGCCGGCGTAGAGGTCCAGGACGTCCATGTCCTCGAAACTGCCGACCCGCGAGAGGAGCGCCGAGAACAGCCCCTCACGGGCGCGATCGGAGGTCGGCCGGGTCGACGATCCGGGAGGCGACGCGATCGTACGTCCCCGCCAGCTGCCGCCGATGATCCTCATCCCGCGCTCACCCACTCCCACGCCTCTCCGAGCGCGTCGGTGACCGCGCGTCGCAGCGGCGCGTGGTCCGGACGATCGAGCCAGGGGTCTGAGTCCACGATCTCCTCCGCGTCGCCGCGAGCCATCTCGAGAAGGTCCATATCGCCGCCAAGTGTCGCGAGCCTCAGGGCGGGCAACCCGCTCTGGCGGAATCCGAGGATGTCGCCTTCGCCTCGGAGCGCCAGATCGCGCTCGGCAAGCGCGAAGCCGTCGTCGATGGCAGCGATCGCGTCCATGCGCTGCCGCCCCTCATCCGTCTTCGGGTCGGCGAACAGGAGGACCTTCGCGGGACGCTCCCCGCGCCCGACGCGACCGCGCAGTTGATGCAGTTGCGCCAGACCGAAGCGCTCAGCATCCTCGACGATCATGACCGTGGCCTCGGGGACGTCGACACCGACCTCGATGACGGTCGTGGTGACGAGCACCTGCACCTCGCCCGTTCTGAACGCCGACATCACGGCATCCTTGTCAGATGAACGCATGCGTCCGGTGAGCAAACCAAGCCGCAGCTCGGGAAAGACCTGCCCCTGGAGTCTCTTGAACTCAGTGGTGGCCGCCTTGGCCTCGGCCGCCTCGGAATCCTCGACGAGCGGGCACACGATGAACGCGCGCTCGTCCCGGCCAACCGCCTCGCGTACCGCGGCATACGCCTCCGCCCGATGCGTGGCGTCGACCACCTGCGTTACGACGTGGCCGGCCGCGCGACCCCCCGGACGCTCTCGCAGGCAGCTCGTGTCGAGATCACCGTACGCGGTCAGCGCGAGCGACCGCGGGATCGGGGTCGCGGACATCACCAGGAGATCGGGGTGCACGCCCTTCTCCCGCAGCGCGAGACGCTGCGTGACGCCGAAGCGATGCTGCTCGTCCACGATGGCGAGCGTCAGCCGAGCGAAGGACACGCTTCCCTGGATAAGCGCGTGGGTGCCGAACAGCACGGTCACGGCGCCGTCCGCGCAGTCACCGGCGATGCGCGTGCGCTCGGCGCCAGGCGTCGATCCTGTGAGCAACGCCCAGGTGATCCCGAGCGCATCAAGCCACGGGCCGACCGATCGCGCGTATTGGGCGGCGAGCACCTCGGTCGGAGCCATCATCGCCGCCTGTGTCCCGGAGTCTGCGCAGGCGGCAAGGGCGTGCGTCGCCACCGCGGTCTTGCCCGTGCCGACATCCCCGAGCAGCATCCGGTTCGCGGGATGCGGGCGGGCGAGGTCGCGGAGCACGTCGCCGATCGCGGAGCGCTGGTCGCCGGTCAGATCGAAGCCGAGCACATCGGGAAGTCGTCGTACGCAGGGGCCGTCGGCACGATGCGCGTGGCCTTCCTCAGCGTCGGTCAACCGGTGCCGTCGCATCGTCATGCCGACCTGGATCGCCAGCAGTTCGTCGTAGGCGAGACGACGCCGGGCGCGTGTGGCCTCGGCCGCCGAGCCGGGCCAGTGGATCGCGCGGAGGGCGGCGGAAAGCGGCATGAGGTCATGGCGGACCCGAAAGCGTGCCGGCAGCGGGTCCGGGAGATCGCCCGCATGGTCGAGCGCTTCGGTGGTCAGACGCCGCATCCAGTTCGTGGAGATGGCCTCGGTGGTGCGATGGACCGGAAGGATCCGTGCAAGTGCGGTCTCGTCGGACCCGTCCGGATCCAGCCGCTCGGTGAAGGGGCTGCGCATCTGCTTGAGCCCGTACTCCATGCTGACGGAGCCGGCGAACGCGACCCGATCCCCGACGGCGAAGCGCTGCGCGATATACGGCTGGTTGAACCACACGCCGATGATCGCACCGGTCCCGTCCACGAGTGCCACCTCGGTGACGGTGAGCCGCGGGCGCGGCCGCTTCACCTTGATGTCATGAACACGGCCAACGACCGTCGAATCGATGCCGATAGGGACATGTGCGAGGTCACGCACGCACGTCAAGTCGAGATAGCGGAACGGATAATGCCGCAGCAGGTCACCGACCGTGCTGATCCCGAGCCGCCCGAGCGCTTCCGCGCGCCGGGCATCGACAAGACGGACCGCCGTGACAGGAGCCTCGGTGCGGATGGCCGCCTCTGCGCGCGGGGACACGCGTGAGGTCTCGCTCACTGGGCCCGCCTACCCGATGGTGTGGAACGCGACTCCCAGCGCCCGCGGGCCGGCGTACGTGCCGATGACGGCGCCGACCTCAGCGATGTTAGCAAGCTCGTAGTGAGCCCCGGACTCATCAAGCGCTGCGGTCATCTGTTCGACAAGGTCCGGTGCGAGGGAATGCAACACCGCGACTCGCACGGTGCCGGAGCCGGCGACAGCGGCGACTTCCGCGGCCATCTCGGCGATGGCCTTGCGGGTGCCTTTGACCTTCTTGAACGGCTCGATGATGCCCTCATCATTGAACGTCAGGACAGGCTTGATATTGAGCAATGAGGCGGCAAGCCCCTGCGCCTTGCCGGCGCGCCCGCCCTTCACGAGGTAGTCGAGGGTATCGAGCGCGAAGAGCATGTGGGTCTTGCGCGCGGTCGTCTCGGCGGCGTCGGCGACGCCGTTGAGGTCGGCCCCGGCATCCCGCGCTTCGATCGCGCCGAGGATCGCGAGACCGGTGCCCATGTTCACCCGCCGGGTGTCGATCACGCGGACCGGAACCGAAGCGTCGGCGGCCGCCATGTTGGCGGACTCGATGGTCCCCGACAGCGGCGACGAGAGATGGATGGAGACGATGCCATCGACACCGTCCGCGGCAAGACGTTCGTACACCGCCGCGAACTCAGCGGGCGACGGCTGCGACGTCTTCGGGAGTGTCGGCGACGACGCGAGACGCTCAAAGAACGCCTCGGGGCTCAGCTCGACCCAGTCAAGGAACGTCTCCTCGCCGAACGTCACCTTAAGCGCTACCATCACCACGTCGTGCTCGGCAAGCCAGGTGGGGCCAAGGTCGCACGTGCTGTCACAGACGATCCCGATGCGGCTCATGCCGCTCACCTCCATGCGGTTGCTACTCGACCGACACGATCACCGGGTACAGCGGCTGGTCGCCGCGATGCCCCTCTACCTCCAATGACGGGTACTCGGCCTCGAGGCGCGCGACGAGCGAGGCGAGCGCCTCGTCGTCGAGGCCTTCACCCGCAAGGATGGTGAGCGTCTCACCACCGTCGGCGAGCAGGCGCACCACCGCGGACACGACCTCGGCCACATCGTCACCGATCACCTCGATCTCGTGATCGATGATCCCGATGACTTGACCGGTCCTGATCGGTCCCGCCTTGCCTTTGGAGTCCTTGACGGCCGTCGTCACCTCACCGGCGCGAACCGCGAGAGCGGCCTCCGTCACATCAGCGAGGACCCCGTCGAGATCCCCGCCCCCCGTGTAGGCAAGCAGTCCCGCGAAGGACTGCGGCACCGCTGTCGTCGGTACGACCGCCACCGGCTTGCCGGCGACGTCGACGACCTGCTGGGCCGCCATGATGATGTTCCGGTTGTTGGGGAACACGATGACCGAGGCCGCGTCGACCTTCTGCACCGCCTCGAGGATCTCGGCGGTCGAAGGATTCATCGTCTGTCCGCCGCCGACGACCGCATCGGCTCCCAGGCTCTCGAGGATCCTCACGACACCGGCTCCGGCGGCTACGGCGACGAACCCGATCGGTTTCGAAGGGGCGCCGTCGGCCCGCAGCGCCTCGGTACGCTCGGCCGTCTGCCGGCGCATGTTGTTGATGTGGACGTCTGACACCTCGCCGATTTCCGTCGCCCAACTGAGCACGGCACCCGGCTCGTCCGTGTGGACGTGCACCTTGTACATCTCCTCGTCGCCGACGACGAGCTCAGACCCTCCGCGTTCGGCGACGAAGCTCTCCACGATGGCACGGTCGACTTCCGCCCCATGCAGCAGGAACTCGGTGCAGTACAGGTACTCCTCGTCACTCCAGTCGTCGACCGGCACGACTGCGATCGGCCCCGAGCCGGGTTCGATGTCGTACTCCCGGACTTCGTGTCCCTCGGCGGCGGCGACAAGGCCTTCTCCGAGGATCGCCAGTCCGTAGCCACCGGCGTCGACGACGCCGTTCTCTTTCAGGACGGGGAGAAGGTCCGGGCCTCGACGAACCGACTCGAACGCCGCGGCGACGACCGCGTCGAGGAACTCCTCGAGCGGGAGACCCTCGTCGACGCGGGAGCGAGCGTGTACGGCCGCGTCCTTGAGCACCGTCAGCATCGTGCCTTCAACCGGCTTTCGTACCGCCTGGAAGGCGACGGTCACGCTGCGCTCCAGCGCGTTGGTGACGACGTGCGCGTCAACGTCCGCGGCCTGACCGACCACCTCGCAGACGCCTCGAAGCATCTGGCTCAGGATGACACCGGAGTTGCCACGCGCGCCCATCAACGACCCGTGCGTGATCGCGGCACACACGTCGCCCAGCGACGCGTCAGCGGGAAGCCGGTCGAGATCGGCAATGACCGCGTCCATGGTGAGCGCCATGTTGGTGCCCGTGTCGCCATCAGGGACCGGGAACACGTTCAGGCGGTTGATCTCCTCGACGCGATCCTTGATCGCCGCCGTCGCGGCTTTGAACAGGGAGACGCCTGGCGGGAGGTGATTGCCCGTCATGCACTCTCCGATCGCTTGCGCACCTTGATCCCCTGAACGTGCACGCGGACGTCGGCTACGCTGATGTCCGCGTCATGGGTGAGAGCGTATCTGACACGGTCCGAGAGGTTGCGGGAGACCTGGGTGAGGTTCGTGCCGTGCTCGACGACCACGTACAGGTCGACCGAGACGCTGCGCTCATCGGCGTTGCTTATGACGACACCCTTGCGCAGCTTGTCACGCGAGAGCAGCTGTGCCACGCCGTCACGCAACGACGGGCTTGCCATCCCGACGACACCGTAACACTCAAGCGCGACGTATCCGGCGATATCGGCGAGAACGTCGTTGGCGATGGTGACGGTACCGCTGACAGGGTCGGGCATGGATCCTCCTTCTCGACCGGTGGAGGCGACGAAGCTCACGCCGTGTCTGCTGTAGTATAGCGGATGCGCCGTCGGCCCTCGCTCCTGGGGAGTCCTGTCGCCCGGAGTCGTCCGGGCGTTCACCGCGCTACCGGGTTGGGCTTGGCGTCGCAGGCGCTCGGAGACAGCGCGTCCGCTGCTTCGGCGGACGGCGTCTTCGCTTCGGGCCGGTCCCTGATTCGACGCGAAGTGAGCGCACCGTCTGACGGCAGCACGTCACGCCATGACGCTCGACGAGCAGCTCGTGCGCGTGGGTGTCGTTGAACCCCGCCAGAGGACCCGCGAGGAGTCCTTTGATCCGCTCGCGTTCCTCTTCTTGAAGTGCCCGATTCGATCGCTTGCCCCGGCCCTTGTGGATCACGCCCGATGGCCCTTCCTTAGCCACCCTGCCGCGCAGCCTGATGAACTGGCGTTCACTCAGCGACACCTGCTGGGCTCCCTCCGAATTGGTGATCCGTCCCGCCAGTGCCGACTCGATCGTCCGCAACCTGCGCAAGTCCCTTCCTGTCAACGTGATCGTCTCCCTGTCCATGAGGTGACATTTCCACGTGACAGCTATGGGGTGACACTTCTACTTGCCTACCACAAGACAGCGCGTCCGCCTTTACCGGGCATGGCCCCTGTGCTACCATCGGTGCGCTCTTGCCGACGCCGGCGGCCCTGCCGCCTCGATACATGGTTAGGACGGAACGATATGTCGAAGGTGTGCAGCGTTTGTGGCAAGCACCCGACCGCGGGGCGCAACGTGAGCCATTCCCACCGCGTGACGAACCGCATGTTCTACCCGAACATCCAGAAGGTCTCGGCCGTGGTGGACGGTTCGGTCAAGAAGATCAAGGTCTGCACGAAGTGCATGAAGGCGGGCAAGATCACCCGCGCGTAGAGGCCGCTATCTGTTCGTACCGGGGATCCGGTCCGACTCCTTGCCCAGCAGGTCGCGTAACGCGTCCACGACGGCGGGGTCGAACTGGGTCCCCGCTCTTTCGCTCAACTCGCGCATCGCCTCGCGCTCGGTCATCGCGCTACGGTACGGACGATCCGAGGTCATCGCGACGTAGGCGTCCGCTACGGCCAGTATCCGGGCACCGAGGGGGATCCGCTGGCCGGCCAGACCACCGCCATAACCGCTTCCGTCGTACCACTCGTGGTGGTGGTACACGATCGGCACGACGTGGCGTAGTGCGGGGGCCTGACCCAGGATCTCGGCCGCGATCTGCGGGTGCATCTTCAGCAACGCGCGCTCAACGGTCGACAAGGGCCTGTCCGCAGAGATGACGCTCTCCCCCGCCGCGGCCATCCCGATATCGTGCAACAGCGCGGCGATGCGCAGCGCCTCGCGCTCTTCGGCATCGAGGTCGAACATGTACCCGAGCGCGTCGCTATACTCGAGCACCCGCTCGGTTCCGCCCGCCGAGTAGGGATCCTTCGTCTCGAGCGCGATGGCAAGCGCCTTGAGCGTGTCGAAGTAGATCTCCCGTGACTCCTTGATCGCACGCGCGTTCCGAAGGGCCGTCGCGGTCTGGCGACCGAGCATCTCGATAGCCCCGAGGTGCGCCTCGGTGAAGCGCGCGGGGAATGACCGCGCGCCGACGTTGAGCACGCCGAGCACGCCCTCACCGTCGCCGATCGGGACCGATACGGCCGAACGAACGCCGTGACGCCTCGCGGCCGGGGTCCGTGCCGGAAGATCCTCGATGAGCAGGGGCTGGCCGGAGGCGAGAACCCACCCCGCGATGCCCTCGCCTTCGGCGAGTGAAGCGCCCTTGACCGCTGACGCCGGCAGGCCGCGCGCAACGGCCATCGTGAGCCTGCCTGTCAAGGGGTCGACGAGCATGATGCTGCCGGTCGCGGCGTTCGCGAGCTCCATCGCGCGGTCGAGTGCGGTCGTAAGGACCTTCTCGGGGTCGAGCATGCGGCTCAAGTCGCGCGCGATCTCGATGAGCAGACGGGCGGTGTCCCGCTCGGCGTTGGCCACGTGCAATGCCAGGCATCCGGTCAGCGCGCCCCGGAGCGGCGCTGTTGCGGCCGGGAGCGTCCCGCAGTCGGGTTCCGCCGTCAGCTGGAAGTCGACGGCGGCCACACCGCGAGTCTCCCCGGCGTCGAGCGGGAGCGCGAACCGCCACAGTGTGAACGCGCCGTCACGCCCTCGCATCTGGGCCTGTGCCCGGAACTGGGCGACCGACGATTCGACCGCGGCGGCCATGATATCGTCGCCATCGAGCGGGACCGGTTGCGAGGACGGCGGCAGCGGGCCGACCGAGGAGATCAGGCGGAGTGTGGCTGACGAATCATCCAGCAGCCACAGGTGAGCCGACACCGGCTCCGCGACGAGGCGCGCCGCGTCGACGAGCGCCCCGAGGACCACGGCAGGTTCGAGGGTCGCCGGGATCCGTGGCGTCGGTGGAGGCGCGGGCTGGTACGGGGCGCCTGCGGCGGCTGAAGGCCCGTCCGCCGCGGACGACGCAGGAATCGACGCCTCTGCCGGCTTCTGAATGGGGTCCCGGACCGCACGCGGCTCCTCGGCGGCCGCAGTACGCCTCTGAGCGGCCTCGGCGCGTGAGAGCTGCCAGAACGCGAGCGCGGCAAGAGCCATCGCAAGCGCGCCCAGTAACGCTGAGGGCAACGCGAAGGCGACGAGCACCATGACTGCCGCGACGATGACGACGGCACCCCAGATACGCATCGTTCGGGTGTGCAGACTCACGATCCCCCATTTGGACGGCACGCGGTCAGGGCGCGATGTGCGCGCTCTCACCGGTTATCGGCGTCCTTGCGCTGGGACTGTAGCGGCGACGGCCGACGTCGCTCAGCGTAAGGCCATCACGATAACGCATCCGTCCGACACGCGTACCGTCTGCTCATCCTCCGACGCAACGTTGCTGAGGCCGTGGGAGGATACCGGTGCGAGCATCGTCTCCTCGAGGGGGTAGCGGAATCCGCGGATGGTGACGCGCGCAGGAGCGCCGACGGCAAAGACCGACACCGTGGTTCCCGGCTGTTCCGCGAGCCGCAACATACGGCGGTGCTCCCTACAGACCGTCCATGCGTCAAAGGAGGGCTCGCGGGCCTCCGCGCATAGGTCGCATGCCCCCGCGAGGCTGCCGAGCGCGGCGATGGTGTGGTCGAGACGCGACGAGAACGCACCCGTCAGGATGACCGGTCCGAGCTCCCGGTCTCGGGCGATTCGGACGGCGAGCTCGAGATCGCTCACATCCTTGGTGGCCGGATACCGCGCGACGTCGACACCCGCCGCGATCGCCGCGTCGACCTCACCCGGATCAAGCGAGTCCATGTCGCCGACGAGCACGTCCGGACGGCGTCCAGCTGCCATGCAGATTCGATACCCGCTGTCGGCGGCGATCACATGCTGCGCGCCTCGGATGACCTCCGCGTGAACGACGCTCGTGGCGTCGGCTGGCGCGCCCCCGACCACCGCCGTGTAGCCGCTCGATGTCATCGTTCCGACCGGCTCGCCAGAGACCACAACGCCGGGAGCACCGCAGCGGCCGCTACGGCGCACGCCGCGCCAGAGACCAGCACGAACGCGTTGTACGCAAGCGAGTATAGGATCGGCTCCTGACCGGCTTCGATCGCGTAGCTCGCGAAGAAGATCACGCCCGAGAGGACGTGCGCGGCGTACCGTCCGAGGGAGCCAAGAACGATTCCCGGCACGGCGCTTCGCCAGAATGCCACTCCGACGCGTCCGTCGGCCATTGCGGCGCGCCACGAAGGGGCGGACACCCCCGCAAGACCGACGAGCGCGAACGCAAGCGGATAGTCGAGGACGACCTGAGCCCAATGGAAAAGGTATGGCTTCATCATGAAGTCGACCACGCCGTACAGCGCTCCGGCGGTGAGTCCCGCCCCCGGCCCCCTCAGAATGGCGAGCACGAACAGCGGCAGCATAGTCAGCGAATACGATCCGCCCTGCGGCAACTGCCAGACGGCGATGAGCTGGAGAACGGCGGCGAGGGCGATCGTGAGACCGATCTCCGCGGCCATCCTGACTCGTGACACAGCCATGAGACGCTCCTTCCGGCGGGGTGACCCCGCCCTCGAGCGCGATGGCGCTGAACGGGTGCTCCGATCGGGGACACCCACCGCATTGCTGCGCCGCATTACCGGCCCAGTCCCTCGGTCGCGGCCTCGATGGCCGCCTCTCAGCCGCACACGCAGCTCCCGAAACGGTACTGACAGGCCGGATGCTCCCACAGCAGTGCGCTCCGTGCAAGCGCTACTGCATCTCGCTGCTACTGCATCTGGCGGAGATAGGGATACGGATTGACGGCGCCGCTCCCGTTCGGGTGGATCTCGAAGTGCAGGTGCGGTGCGCTCGCGGTGGCGTTACCCGTACTGCCGACGTACCCGATGACCTGACCGGCGCTTACACGTCCGGACGTGACGGCGTACTTGCTCAGGTGCGCATAGTAGAACGCCCAGCCGTTGTCGGCGGTCAGCCAGATCGTGAGCCCACCAAGCGCGTTGGACTTGGAGCGCACCGTCCCGGACAGGACCGCCACGCACGGTACCCCGTCGGCGGCCATGATGTCCGTGCCCTTGTGCGAGCGTCCGCCGGAACGCGCGGCACCCCACGTGTCGTTGTAGTAGTTCGGACCCCGCACGGGGAAGACCATTCCGTTCGGTCCGGCCTTTGCAGTCGTGGTGCCAGTGCGTGCCTTCTCGGCGGCGATCGCCGCCTTGAGCTGCTTCTGAAGCTTGTCGTACTCGGTCTGCTGAGCCTTGAGCTGCCCTTCGATCCGCTGGGCTTCACGCTTGAGCACGGTCGCCTCGTCGCTCTGCGCTTCTCGCAGCGACTCCAGGTCGATCCGCTGAGCCGCGAGGTTGGCCCGTAGGCGCGTGACATCGGCGATGATCTGCGCATCCTGACGCCCGACCCGCTGGACATACTCCAACCGCGTCAGCATCTGGTCGAAGTCGTCACTCGAGAGCAGTACGGCCAGGTAGTCCGCGCCCCCGGTGCGGTACATGTCGGTAGCCCGGGCGGCAAGACGAGCGCTTGCCACGTCGAGTTCGGCCTGGGCCGCGTCCATCTCGCGATTGACCTTCGCGATGTCGGCACGGGTCTTGTCGAGGCGCCAATACGCCTTCGAGTACGCCTCGCCCGCGCGCTTCACGTCGCGTTGAAGGTCGCGGATGCTCGCTTCGAGCTTCTGTACCTCGGACGGCGCACCGAAGGCGGTGGCCGGCAGCGTCACGACGAGCAGAGCCGCCACGAGCATGAAGTGCACCATCCCGGACGCCCGCCTCCCGAGAGACGAGCGCGATGCTTGCGCCGTACGAGTCATTCGGTACCGTGCCGTTCCGTTCCGAAGGTGGCTCCGACACCCCGGTACAAAGAGCGTGCCACCTGATCGAGCCACGTGCTGTCAGCGAGCAGCGCGCGGTCGCCGCCCACCGTGGCGTCACCGATCACGACACGTACGCCGACACCCGCGAATCCGCTCACGACCGTCTCGGCCGTCACGCCGGGATCGTTAACCGCCGTTCCGGGAAGACGTGCTGCGCGCGTGATGTTCTGTGCCAGGACCTGTGCCTCAGGCCCTACGCCGTTCGCCGTTGCGCTCGACGGCCGGACGACCCTCACGCCGGGGGTGCCGGCGGAGCCAACGTCGATCCCGAGCAGCAGCCGGGCGCCGCTCGATCGTGCCGTTGCAAGCCGCGTATCGATGGGCGGAACGCTGTCAGTCGCCTGGCGCGTCATCGTCACCGATGCACCCGAGGCGCTGAGCAGCTCGCGAAGCCGCTCGGCAACGAGCATCGCGGCGTCTGACGGCTCACCCACGAGCGCGGGCGACGGGTCGACGACGATCGTCATCCCCGAGAGATCGTACGGCAGCTCATCAACGGGAGCCTCCTCATAGGCGGGTATGGTGAGTCGAACCTGATCCCCGGCGTTGACCATCGTTCCGGGCGGCGGCGAGACCTCGAGCACGATCGATTCGGTGGTGTCGGCCGACTTCGTCTCGATGGTGACAACGAGCCCCAGCTGCTCGAGCCTGGAGGTGGCCGTCTCGAGGCGCTCACCGGCAAGGTCCGGGACGGTCACGGACTGCGGACCGACGGAGAGCACGAGGGACACGACCGAGCCTCGCTGTAGGGCGCTGCCGGCGGGCGGATCCTGTGCGAGCACCTGGCCCTCGGGCACGTCGGGCGACACCCGCGTCCCCGATACGATGCCTTTGAGCCCCGACGCCGCGAGAGACTCCTCAGCGACCACGCGCGGTAAGCCGGTCACATACGGCACGACGATCGAACCCGCCCCCGCGACCACGTAGATCGCGATGCCCGCGGAGATGAGAGTCAGCATGCAGGCCGCCGCGCCGGCGATGACGGCGCGCGGTACGAACGGACGTCGCTTGAGAGGAGCCGTGTCTTCCACGTGGGCGAGTATACCATCGGCCGCAGGTTGCCCGGTGACGGCTCCCACGCTATAGTTCCATCCCTCGCCCACGTCCGAGAGGAGGACCGATGCCCGCGTACGACTTCCAATGCCGTGCCTGCGGTACGACCTTCGAGGTCACGCGCCCCATCGGCGACGCCACACCGGTCGTGTGCCCGGCGTGCGGTTCGGACACCCGGAGGCTCTTCACGCCCGTCGGCGTCGTCTTCAAGGGCTCGGGCTTCCACAACACCGACTACCGGCCCAAGCCGAACGCGAACGAATCCTCCCCGGGCGGGAAGGATTCGTGCGGGAATGCGGGTTCGTCGCCGTCGTGCGGTTCGTGTCCCGCGGCGGACTGACGCGGCCTCTAGTCCATCCGCACCCAGAACTTCTCGGCTCCCGCGCGGTGCACGGTCTCCACGAAGCGCACCGTACCGGTCTTGTTCTCCATGGCGATCGAGTGCGTGCGTGAACCCTGGCCGAAGTACTTCACCCCGCGGAGCATCTCTCCATCGGTCACGCCCGTCGCGATGAATGCGGCGTCGTCAGTGCTCACCAAGATGTCCATGTCGAGAACGCCGTCTAGATCGATCGACGACATCTGCTCGGCGCGCACGCGTTCCTCAGGGCTCCTGAACGCGAAACGACCCATGAAGCAGCCCCCGATGCACCGCATGGCCGCCGCTGCGAGTACGCCCTCAGGCGCGCCTCCGGCGCCCATGTAGAGGTGGATGCCGGTGCCCTCGATCGACGTGGCGACAGCGCCGAACACGTCGCCGTCGCTGATGAGCCGGATCCGGGCGCCAGCCGCCCGCACCTCAGCGATCATGTCCTTGTGACGGTCGCGCTCGAGGATGCAGACCACGAGATCTTCCACCGGCCGCTTCAGCGCCCGGGCGACGTTGCGGACGTTCTCAGTGGGACTTGCGTCGATATGGATGACGTCTGCGGCGGCGGGACCCGTGGCGATCTTCCACATGTACGTGTCGGGGGCCTTGAGGAGCGACCCCTTTGGACCGAACGCGAGGACGGCCAGCGAGTTCGGCTGACCGTAGGCGGTCAGGTTCGTGCCCTCGAGCGGATCGACCGCGATATCGACCGCTTCGCCGCCCGCGCCCACCTTCTCGCCGATGAAGAGCATCGGCGCCTCATCGCGCTCCCCTTCACCGATGACGATCTCCCCGTCGATATCGATCGCGTCGAAGGCGGCTCGCATCGCCTCAACCGCCGCATGGTCCGCCGCGACCTTGTCGCCCTTCCCCATCCAGCGGCCCGCCGCGAGCGCGGCGGCTTCCGTGACCTCGAGCATCTCGACGATCCGCGTGTCACGCATCGGCCCCTCCTTCAAACGTCCAGCCGGATCACGATCCCGTTCGGCGCAACCGCGCCACGTAGTGCCCGTCGGGCCCGTCCGTGGTGGGCCACGAGGCGAAGCACCCGCGATCATCGATGAAGCGGGACCACGCCTCGGGAACCGCGTCCCTGAGTCCCTCGACCACGAACCCCGCACCGTCGGCGGATTCAAGAAACGCACTGACGACCGCGTCGTTCTCGACGGGGACGACACTACAGGTAGAATACACCACCGTCCCACCGGCCTTGACCATCCTCGCGCACGCGCGAAGAAGGCCGGACTGGACGACAGCCATCCGTTCCGGATCATCCGGCGCGAGCCGCCATCGCTTCTCCGGATAGCGCCGGAGCGTGCCGAGCCCGGTGCAGGGTGCGTCGAGAAGAACGGTGTCGAACACATCCGCTCCGAAGGCCGCCGGAGCGTCCCCGATATCGAGAACCTCACACTCGACGCCCGGAACCTGCGACTCCTCAAGCCTCCTCCGCAGACGGTCGACCTTGAAGCCGTGAACGTCCATCGCCGTCACCTGCGCCATGCGGCCGCCTCTGGCGGCGAGTCCCTGGAGGCACACCGTCTTGTTTCCACGGCCGGCCGCGGCGTCGAGTATGCGGTCCCCGGGAGCGGGCCGGCACGCCGCGGGCGCCACCTGCGCGCCGGCATCCATCGGGAACCAGCCGCCCGTCCGTCCGGCGGCGACGGACCCGGCAGCCCGCCCGAGGAGGAAGCAGTCGGGATCGACCGGGACCGGCTCCGGGCTGAACGGCGCGAGTGCCGCGCACGCGTCTTCCCGGGGATGTGAGAACGGCTCGAAGCGTACGAACGCCGGGGCCGGAGCGATACCCGCCTCAAGGGCCTCGCGCGCGGCCTCCCGGCCGAGCGCGGAGACGAACTCGTCGACGATCCAACGGGGGCTACCGCACACACGGGCGAGCGCATCGGCGTCGGAATCCGGATCGCCCCACGGGAATGACGCAGCGCTCTCGGCGATCCTGCGCATCACCGCGTTCGCGAGACCGGCCGCAGCGGGCCGGAGGGTCCGAACGAGGGTGACGGTCTGGTCCACGACCGCATACGCGGGCTCGGCGCCATAGAGCGCTTCATACGCCCCGATGCGCAAGGCATCGCGCACCCGGGGTTCGAGAGCACCCCTCACGTGCGCATCGATGACGTCGTCGAGGACGCCGGCGGTCGAAAGAACGCCGTACACGAGCCGGGTGACGAGCGAGCGGTCTTCCGCTGTGAGCGCACCGGCGTCCAGCTCGGCGGCTAGAACCGGTCCGGCGAACGCCGCGTCACGGCGTACGCGCGCCAGAACCCGCAACGCGCCGCGCCGTGCGGGGCTTGTGCTCACCGTGTGCACGCCCAGCGCGCGCCGGGGTCAAGCCGGGCCCCACGCGCCCATTCGTCACCTGGCATCTCCCGCCCGCCCGACGGTCTCAAGGACTCCAGGCGGAGCGCGCCGTCGGCGAAGCCGAGCACGGGGTACCCGCCATCAAAGCACACCGCGCCTGGTCCCGCGATGACGTGTGCGGACGTGGCACGGACGACGGTGACTTCACGCATGCCGAGGCACGCCCGCGCCGGCGCGCGGCGCGAGGACGCCTGAACGCGTCGTAGGGCCTCCGCGGCGGTCAACTCCGGGTGCAGGGCCACGTCGTCCTTGGTGACCTTCGCCGCATACGTCGCGGAGGATTCATCCTGCGGCCTCCACGTCGCGCTTCCGGCCGCCATCATTGTCAGAACCTCGAGTAGCGCCGCCGCGCCGACGTGGGCCAACTCCTCTTCGAGTTCGGCGGACGTCTTGCCGCCTACCGTAACCTCCCGCTGAAGGGCATACGGACCGGTATCGAGCCCCTCCTCCATCATCATGATGCTTACACCGGTGACCGCGTCCCCTTGGAGTATCGCACGCTGAATCGGCGCCGCACCGCGGTGGCGAGGCAGAAGGGATGCGTGAACGTTGACACAGCCGAGACGCGGCAGCGCGAGGATCTCGGGCGGAAGCAGCATGCCGAAGGCGGCGACACACGCCACGTCGGCCTCGGCGCGAGCGATGCGGTCGACAGCCTCGGGGGAACGCAGCGTCGCGGGCTGGAAGAGCTCGAGGTCCCGCGTGAGCGCGAACTCCTTCACGGGGGACGGGCGGAGCGTTCCGCCGCGACCTGAAGGCCGATCCGGCATGGTGACCACGAGCGCCACCTCGTGTTCGTCGACGAGCGCCGCCAGTGAGGGCACGGCGAACTCCGGAGTCCCCATGAAGATGACCCGCACGGCTTCCCCCCGACCCCGTCTACAGCCCGTTGGCCTCGTTGTACGCCTGGATGACCTCGCGCTTGATCTCAGCGGGACAGCGGTCAAGGATCAGCACGCCGTCAAGGTGATCGATCTCGTGCTGCAACACACGCGCACGCAGGTCCGCGGCCTCAATGCGCACGCTCTGGCCTTCAAGCGTCTGCCCAGTGCACACCACGCGAACGCTGCGCTCGACCGGGATCGAGATGCCCGGTACGGACAGGCATCCCTCCTCGTCGACGGACGTCTCATCGCTCGCCTCGACGATCACGGGATTGCAGACCGCGGTGAGATCGTCCTCGACGTCGAACACGATCACGCGCTTGCTCACCCCGATCTGCGGCGCCGCGAGACCGATGCCGTTCTCGGCGTACATGGTCTCGGCCATCGTCCGGACCAGCGCGCGGAGGCCATCATCCGTGGTCGGTTCGATCTCGGCGGCGCGTGTCGTGAGCGCCGGACTGGGGTGGTGCAGTACGTCCATCAGGAGCGTTCCTCCGCGATACGGGTCGTCGCCGAAGCTGCAAGAACGGTGCCGCGCTCATAGTACCCTGATGAACCGTTGGCGAGGAGCGGCACGCTCAGAGCAGTGAGACGGGGTCCACGTCGATCACGCGCGTCACGCCCTCGGTCTTCACCGGTCCGCCGAGCGCGCCTCCGATCAACCCCCCGGCGTCGAGCGCGGGTGGAGCCTTCACGATGAAGTGCCACCGCCACGCGCGTTTGACCCGCGTCAGTGGCGCCGGCGCGGGACCGAGCACCTCTGCCGTCGAGCCGAGCGCCGCCCGGACGATCTCGGCCTCCGCGCTGGCGACGCGTGAGACATACTCGGCGACCGGTCCGCTGTACAGAACGTTGACCAGCCTCGTGAACGGCGGGTAGCCGAGCGCGCGGCGCTCGTCTCGCTCCGGGCCGTACAGGATCTCCGGGTCACGCTCCACCAGCGCTCGGATCGCGGGGTGATCGGGCCAGTACGTCTGCACGATCACGTTGCCTGGACGTTCGCCTCTACCCGCACGGCCCGCGACCTGCTCCAGCAACTGGTAGGTTCGCTCGGCGGCACGGAAGTCGGGCAGATGCATCGACGTGTCGGCGTTCAGCACTCCGACAAGCGTGACCTGCGGGTAGTCGAGTCCCTTGGCGATCATCTGCGTGCCGAGCAGCGCACCCGACTCGAGCGCCTCGAACGCCTGCAGCGCGCGTTCGTGACCGCCCTTGCCGGACGTGGTATCGGCGTCCATGCGGACCACATCGAGCCCGGGGAAGATCGACACGAGCTCGGCTTCGGCGCGCTGCGTCCCGGCGCCGAAGCGGCGGAGGTACGGGCTCGAGCAGCGGGGACAGAGCGCTGGCACGACCGCGGATGCCCCACAGTGATGGCACATCAGCCGGGTAGCGTCCTCGTGGTAGGTCAATGAGACGCTGCACGAGTCGCATTCCGGTACGAATCCGCACTCGCGGCAGAGGAGGAACGCGGCGAAACCGCGGCGGTTCAGGAAGAGCACGGCCTTCTCGCGGCGCTCGACCACGCCGCGCAGCGCGCCCTGGAGCGCGAGCGAGAACATCGAACGGCGTCCAGCGGCGAACTCCGCCGTCATGTCGACAACAGCGATCGACGGCGGCCGCGCCTCGCCGACACGCCGGGTCAGCCGTACGGACCGGATCCGGCCGTCCTCCGCCGCGCAAAGCGACTCCATGCTTGGCGTGGCCGAGCCGAGAATGACGGTGACACCCCGCGTCGCCGCCATCCTGAGGGCGACGTCACGAGCGTGATAGCGGGGCGTCTGTGATTGCTTGTAGGAGGGCTCGTGCTCCTCATCGATCACGACGAGCCTCACGTCACGTAGCGGCACGAACAGCGCCGAGCGCGCTCCGACCACCACGCGGACCTGACCCTCGAGCGCAAGCCGCCACTGGTCGAAGCGTTCCCCCGCCGACAGCCTGCTGTGTATGACCGCGACGTCGTCACCAAGCCGCGACCGGAACCGGCCCACCATCTGAGGTGTCAGGGAGATCTCGGGGACCAGCACGATAGCCGAACCCCCGCCGGCGAGCACGGACTCTATGGCCGACAGGTATACCTCGGTCTTTCCGGACCCCGTGATCCCGTGGATGAGCAGCGTGCCGCCGCCTGAGGCAACGGTCTCGCCGATCGCACTCACCGCGGCGGCCTGCTCGGCGGTGTGCTCATGCCGTGGCGCACTTCCCCATCCCGTGCCGGGCCGGCGGTACCGGACGCGCGTACGCACCGTGACCGCGCCGGCGCGCTCGAGAGCGGCGATCGCACCTCGTGCTCCGGGGTACTCCGCCGCGAGCTCGCCGACCGTGATCGGGCCGGCTGCCAGCGCCTCAAGGACCGCGCGCTGCACGTGAGCGTTCGCCCTCGGTCGCGGCGACGCCCCCTCCGCGAGCGCAACGAGCAGCTCACGGGCGGTCGTCGCCTGCGCACGCACGAGTCGCCACCCGCCATCATCACGCGTGATCGACGGCGCACCTCCGGGCGGCAGGAAGAGCCGGAGCGCCTCGGACAAGGGCGCCACGTACTCGACCGCGATCCACGAGGCCGTCTCAAGAGCTTCCTCGCCGAAGACCGGTGAGCCGAGTACCGCGTCTATCGGCCGCAGCGTACCCGCGAACGATGACTCCTGGGACAGTCCGACCACGTATCCGACGAGCATTCGGGGGCCGAGCGGGACCGCAACGGGCACGCCGACCGTGACCTGGCCGGTCAGAGCGGACGGCACCAGGTAGTCGAACGGCTCCGTGAGCGCCCGAGATGGAACGTCGACGACGACGCGCGCTATGAGTCGCTGCTCATCCATGTCCACAGCATAGCGAAGGCCGCCGACATCGAAGTCAGCGGCCTCCGAGAGCCCTCATGGCGCTACTCGACCGCCGCGATGAGTGCGTCGACGCGGTCTGTCCGCTCCCACGTGAAGTCCCGATCCTCCCGGCCGAAGTGGCCGTACGCGGCCGTCTTGCTGTAGATGGGGCGACGCAGGTCGAGGTCGCGGATGATGGCGCCGGGACGAAGATCGAAGACGTCCGTTACAGCCTTCTCGATCCGTTCGGGCGCAACGGTCTCCGTGCCGAAGGTCTCAACGAGGACGGACAGCGGATGCGCGACGCCGATGGCGTAGGCGAGCTCGATCTCGCAGCGCTCGGCCAACCCGGCCGCAACGACGTTCTTCGCGACCCAACGCGCTGCGTAGGCGGCCGAGCGGTCGACCTTCGTGCAGTCCTTGCCCGAGAACGCGCCGCCGCCGTGACGACCCATGCCCCCGTACGTGTCGACGATGATCTTGCGCCCGGTCAGACCGGTATCGCCCATCGGTCCGCCGATGACGAACCGGCCGGTCGGATTGACGTAGACCTCGGCGCCCTCCCACTCGATGCCCTCAAGACCGAGGACCGGCTCGATGACATGCTCGATGAGGTCAGGCCGCATCAGCGCGTCGATGTCGACACCCTCGGCATGCTGCGAGGAGATCAGGATCTTGTCCACACCGACGGGCCTTCCGTCGCGGTACCGCACGGTCACCTGCGTCTTGCCATCGGGACGCAGGTAGTCGAGCACTCCCGCCTTGCGGACCGCCGTGAGGCGCTCGGCGAGCCGGTGCGATAGGTAGATCGGCATGGGCATGAGCTGCGACGTCTCGTTGCACGCGTAGCCGAACATCATGCCCTGGTCGCCAGCGCCGATGAGGTCGAGGGGGTCGCGATCGCCGTGCTTTGCCTCATAGGCCTCATCGACTCCCATCGCGATGTCCGGGCTCTGCTCGTGGATCGCGGTGATGACGCCGCACGTCTCGAAGTCGAAGCCGAACTTGGCGCGCGTGTAGCCGATCTCGCGCACGGTATCGCGCACGATGGTCGGGATGTCGACATACGCGTGCGTACGCACCTCGCCGGCGACCACGATGAGCCCGGTCGTGGTCAACGTCTCACACGCGACCCGCGCGTAGTCGGGGCTCGCCGCTGAGCCCTTGTCGGTGACGTATCCCTCGGCCGCAAGCTCGTTCTCGCGCGCGATGATCGCGTCGAGGACCGCGTCGGAGATCTGGTCGCACATCTTGTCCGGGTGTCCTTCGGTCACAGACTCGGACGTGAACAGGTACTCGCGCTCAGCCATCGTGCCTCCGTCTCGTGCCCGCGTCGCGGGCGGCCTGACTCGAGGTCCGGACATGAGAAACGTCCCATGCCGGACCGACAAGGGACGTCATCTGCACGCGTGCGTGCATCGATCTTCCCTCATCTTCCAGACCATTCGGCCTGCCGCAATGTGGCACCGTGCGTCGTGTTCACGTCGGTTGCCGGGGTGTCGTCGGGTGCGGTCCCTCGACCCTCTGCAGCGCATTCGCTGCCTCCTGATGAGAACGACGAGACGATAGCATGCGCGCTGGCCCGCTGCCAAGCATGGGTCAGCACGGTATAGTGTTCGGGTCCCGGCGACCTGGAGGGCACATGAGACCGCTCGACCCGCTGAACCGGATCGTCGTCCTCGTCGAGGCCGCTGTGGCGGCGCTGCTCGTGCTGCTCGCGCTTCTCGGGGTCGTCGACGTCGTTCGGAAGCTCGTGATCTTCGAGTCCGGACCCGAGATGCTCGAGCGCGCGGCCGGTCTCGCGGTCCTCATCGTCGCGGTGGGTGTCACATGGTACCTCGTCAACCAGGACAACCTCGGCACCGGGGAGCCCGCATCCGGCGACCGGCCGTCGGCATGAGAGGAGCTGTGTCTCAGTGAGCGTACGCGTCCGGTTCGCACCCAGTCCCACGGGGGAGCTCCACATCGGCGGAGCCCGCACCGCCATCTACAACTGGGCGTTCGCACGCCGCATGGGCGGCGTCTTCGTGCTGCGGATCGATGACACCGATGCCGAGCGATCCAGCGAGGAGAACACCGGTCAGATCCTGCGTTCCCTTCGTTGGCTCGGCGTGGACTGGGACGAAGGTCCCGAGGTCGGCGGCTCCTTCGGCCCCTACTACCAGGCCGAGCGCACAGCCCACTACGCCGAGGCGCTCGACGCCCTCACGCGGTCCGGCCACGCGTACCCGTGCTTCTGCGCCGCCGACGACCTCGCCGCCAGGCGTGAGGCCGTCCGGGCGAGCGGCGGTCCCGGCGGCTACGACCGGACCTGCCGCCGCCTTCCGGCCGATGAGCGCACCCGCCGTCTGAATGCTGGCGATCCCCACGTCTGGCGCGTGTCCGTTCCCGAAGACCGCGGGGACATCGTCGTGGAGGACGCCGTGCGCGGGGAGGTGGTGTTCCCCGCCGACGCCATGGACGATCTCATCCTCGTGAGGACCGACGGCTCGCCGACCTACAACTTCGCGTCGGTCGTCGACGACTGGCGCATGGGCATCACCCACGTCATCCGAGGTGACGACCACCTCTCGAACACGCCCCGGCAGATCGTCATCTTCGAGGCGCTCGGCGCGCCGGTCCCCACATTCGCGCATCTCTCGATGATCTGGGGCCCGGACGGCAAGAAGCTGTCAAAGCGCCATGGAGCGACCTCTGTCGAGCAGTTCCACGCAGAGGGGTTCCTGCCTGAGGCCTTGCTCAACTACCTCGCGCTGCTCGGCTGGTCCCTTGACGGGGAGACCACGATCATCTCAGCGGAGACCCTCACCGCGCACTTCTCACTCGATCGCATATCCAAGAACCCCGCGATCTTCGATATCGAGAAGCTCGAGTGGATGAACGGAGCCTACATCCGTGAGATGGCGCCCGACGCGTTCGCGGCGCGCATGGTCGAGCGCCTGGCCGAGTCCGGTCTGACCGGCGTCGATGATCTTGCTGCGCGTCCGGAGTGGTACCGCGAACTCGCACCGCTCGTCGCCGAGCGCACCAAGCGAATGACCGATGTCGTCCCGATGGCGGCGTTCCTGTTCTCCGAGCGCATCGCGATCGACGAGGCCACAGCCGCCAAGGCCCTCCGTCCCGAAGGCGTGGTTGAGGCGCTTCGCGCGGCCCGCGAGTCGTTGTCTGCACTCGACCGGTGGGTGCCGGAGACCATCGAGGATGCCCTTCGCGAGGTGCCGGAGCGGCTCGGCGTCAAGCCGAAGATCGTATTCCAAGCCGTCCGCGTGGCCGTGTCCGGGTCACTGGTGTCTTTGCCGCTCTTCGAGTCGCTCGTGCTCCTCGGCAAGGAGGCCTCGCTCGCTCGTCTCGAGCACGCGACACGCCTCGCGGAGGCCTGACGCCTCCGGGTTGACACTCCCTTGCGCCGCAGGTAGAGTACCTATTCGCGCCCTGGCAGCGCCTGGTGCGCGGTGGGGTATGGTGTAACTGGCAACACGTCGGATTCTGGTTCCGAAGAGTCTAGGTTC
>CAYYLR010000010.1:0-27857 GCA_964472485.1 uncultured Coriobacteriaceae bacterium | reverse complement strand
CATCAGGCGGACCTGCTTCTGCTGGTAGGGCGGGAAGAAGTCGATGATGCGGCTGATCGTCTCGGTGGCGTCGATCGTGTGAAGCGTGGAGAGCACGAGGTTGCCGATCTCAGCCGCGGTCAGCGCCGCTGAGACGGTCTCATGGTCGCGCATCTCACCGATGAGGATGACGTCGGGATCCTGGCGGACGACGTGCCGGAGCGCATCGGCGTAGCTCTCGGTGTCGATGCCGATCTCGCGCTGGTTGACGATGCACTTCACGTCCTGATGCAGGACCTCGATGGGGTCCTCGATCGTGACGATATGACCGTCGCGCGTGTGGTTGATGTGGTCGATCATCGACGCGAGCGTGGTCGTCTTGCCCGAGCCGGCGGTGCCGGTGACGAGTACGAGCCCGCGTGGCTCCTCGGCCAGCCGGACGACCACAGGAGGCAGACCGAGCGACTCGATGCTCGACCGGTCGGTCACGACGCGCCGGAGCGTCATGCCGACGCTGCCCCGCTGGCGGAAGACGTTGACCCGGAATCGGCCGACCTGCGAGAGCGAGTAGGCGAAATCGATCTCGCGGTGATTCTCGAACGACTGCCGTTGGCGCTCATCCATCATGCCGAGTGCAAGGGCCTTGGTCGCCTCGGGGGTGAGCGTGGGAAGCTCCCGGAGCACCACGAGCTTGCCGTTCAGCCTCACGGCCGGCGGGCTGCCGACCTTCAGGTGCAGATCGGAGCTGCCCTGCTCGGACATGAGCTTCAGAAGTCCGTCGATCTCGGCCATTCGATCTCATCCTGGTCTCGTGGCAGCGGGCACGTCTGAGTGTACCGCACGGGCGCTGAGGCCGTCAGCGGCCTGACGGGAGCGCCATCTACGGCCTACAGGCCCCCACGTAGTCGGTGCGCGCCGAAAGGCTTGACACCTTCACGACGTCGCCCGTGTTCGGCGAGTGCACGTAGTCTCCCCCGCCGATGTAGATGCCGACATGGTGGATGGTGCTTCGGCCGAAGAAGACGAGGTCACCGGGCTTGAGATCGGCCTTCGACACCCGCTGACCGTATCCGATCTGGGCACGCGAGCTGTGGGGCAGACTGACGCCGACGCGCGCATACACCCACATGGTGAATCCGCTGCAGTCGAACGCGTCCGGGCCCGAGGCGGCCCAGCGATACGGAGAGCCGAGCTTGGAGAGCGCGATCTTGACGACCTCGGAGCGCGGCGCGTTGGTCGGAGGGGCGTAGTCCGCTGTCACGCGAGCGGCGGCAGCGGCGGCGGCGGCCCTGCGGCGGTCGGCCTCCCGAGCGTCACGCTCGAGGGCCGCGATCTCCGCCTCGACGCCGGACAGCAGCCGCTGGCGCTCGGCGAGCTGGACGCGCACCTCGCTCTCGCGTTGCCTCATCACATCGGCCTCGGCCCTCGCGGCGGTCTGCTGCGTCACAAGCTCGCTCCGGACGGTCTCGATCTCGACGCGAGTGACCTTGAGCTGCGCGACGCGCCCCGCGTCGGTCTCGTTGAGGTCCTGGAGCAGATCCCACGTCGAGGCGAACTCCTGGAACGACGCGGCGCCGAGCAGCATCTCGAGCGCGCCGAGCGGCCCTTGCCGGTACATGCCGGTGACACGCGTGGACAGGCTGGTCTCAAGCTCGACCTGGCGGGCCGTGAGCTCGGCGAGACGCATTTCGGCTTCGGCAACCCTGGCCGACACTTCGTTGTAGCGGCCCCTGGCCTCGTTGTAGTCCTCAGCGGCGATCTCGAGCTGCTCATCGAGCGAGTCGATCTGCGCCTTGATACGCACCGCGTCGGCGCGCCTGTCATCGATGGGGGCGCCCCACGCCGGAACAGCGGCGGTGAGCGTCACGGAGAGTAGGAGCGCCAGCACGGCGCGACGGGTCGTACGCAGGCTTCTCGCCTCCAAGGTCAGTCCGGGCCGGTGGCAGAGCAGCCGCCCTATGGTAGCACAGCGGCTCCGGGCTGCGACAGCACGGCGCAGATGCCGTCGAGCACACGGACCGCCGCGGACTGCGCGTCGCGCTCGTGTTCGCCGAGGCCGCGACGCACCACGACGTACGCGGTTCGGCCACGAACACCCGGCGGGAACGCTGCTACGAAGCGGCCGGTGACCGAGTCCTCGTCAGGGATCACGATCACCGGCGAACCGGCGGGTGCGACCGTGTCTGGATCGCAGGTGATCTCGAGTGTGAGCGCGGCCTCGATCCGCTCGCCGTGCTCCGCCACCCGCACCTGTGAGCCAGGATCACCCGCCTGCGCGAGGTTCGCCACCCGCACCGCGACCCCCCTGCCGCACTCGTCGCGCGCGACGAGCGCGACGGTGTGCACGCGCAGTAGATCCGACGCTCGCGCGGGGGAGATCGCCAGGCCCGCTGGCGATGCCGGGTCCTTGCCGTGCCACACATGGCGCAACCCCGTCACCGCGCGCACGGTGTCGGGTCCCACGATGCCATCGACCGGGAGACCGACGTTCGCCTGGAACTCACGAACGGCTCCTTCGGTGTACGGTCCGAAGATGCCGTCGGGGGCCCCGCACGCGAAACCGAGCACGTTCAAAGCTCCCTGCAGAACGGTCACGTCCGCACCGTGAAGATGCGGTAGGCGCAGGTAGAGCAGGCGGTCGCCGAACTGGAACGTCGCGTCGACGAGCGCGGCCCAGGTCTCGTCACCGACCGCTCCGTCCTCGGCGAGATCCCGCTCCCGCTGGAATCGCCGCACCGCGGCGAGCGTCGCTCCGAGAAACACGCCGTCGACACCGGTCGGGCCGAGGTCGAACCCGAGCGCCAGCAGGCGCTTCTGGACATCTTCGACTGCGGGCCCGCGAGCCCCGCGGGTGATCGGTCCTACCACGATGCTCCATTCACACGCGAGGCGGACGTGAGGCCGCTGCGCGCGGGAAGATGCGGTGCTCCCGCGTGCGCGGGCCGAAGGAGATTCTACCCCAGGGTGCTAGCGCGCGACGGAGACGCGGTTCTTGCCGCTGTGCTTCGCCTCGTACATCGCCTTGTCGGCCTGCTCGATCAACCGGGCGGCCGTGGTGGCGTGCAGCGGATACATCGCGACGCCGAGCGAGACGGTCTGCCGCACCGGCTCGCCGCCGTCGACGACGATGTGCGAGAAGTCCGCGACGCTCTGGCGGATACGCTCGGCAACCGACATCGCGCCCGCGACGTCCGTCTCGGGGAGCACGATGACGAACTCCTCGCCGCCGTATCGCGCCGCGACATCGATCTCTCGCAGGTTCTGACGGATGACGGCGCTGACCGCGCTCAGGACGCGATCACCCTTCGGATGACCGTACCGGTCGTTGAACTGCTTGAAGTTGTCGATGTCGAGCATGACGAGCGACACGCTGTGCCCGAAGCGCGCCGAACGCTCCAGCTCCTCCTCCAGGCGCTGATGCAGGTAGCCGTGGTTGTAGAGTTCCGTCAGGCGATCGGTCACCGACAGCCGCTCGAGTTCGCCGTGGAGCAGCGCGTTCTGCAGCGCGAGTGAGGATTGGTTGGCGATGACCTGCAGCCGGTCCCGCTCGGGGAGCGTGAGCTCGCGGTAGGTCGAAGACGCGATCACGAGCACGCCGATGACCGAGTCCCCCGATCGCAGCGGCACAGCGGCCTGGGAGCGGATCTCGTCACGGTGCACCGCCCACGCAGCGAGGTCCGATCCGAGCAAGACGTCGCCCTGGTGCACGAGGCCGTCGCGGAACGCGGCGCCGACGATCGTCTCGGAGAGCTGGATGACCGGCTCGAACTCGTCATCGGGGCGACCCTGAGACGCGTGCAACCGCAGCGTCCAGTCCTTCGGATCGAAGAGGTAGACAGCGGAGATCTCGGCGCCGAGGATGCCGTTGCAGCCGTCGACGATGAGGCTCGCGACGTCGTCGACGGATGTGAATGTCGTGAGAGCTTTGAAGAACTCATGCGTGAAGAAGATCTCCGCGAGCCGACTCTCGAGTTCGTGGTTCGCCTTCTCAAGCGCCTCCTTGCTCGTCTGCAGCCGGCGCTCATGACTCCTGATCTTCTCGTAGGCGACCTGCAGCTCGACGAAGACCTTCTCCTGCTCCTCGCTGCGCTTCTTCGCGATGAGCAGGTCCCAGACGAGCTCCGACCCCGCGCCCGAGACGACCGTGAGGCCGCTCAGGCTTTGCGCGTTGAGCGCCGCCTGGACGCCCATCCCCTCCGAGAGGTCGAGCACGAGATCGAGATCGCCGAGCTGCGCGAGCTCTGTGAGCTCGGTCGTCGTGAACACGCCGAGATCGTCCGCGAGGCGCATTGCGGGTGCCGCGGGCGTCCGATCGAACACCGCGACGATGTCGAGTCCGTCGATGTCGCTCAGCAGCCGGAGCACGGAGGTCGCGCGCAGACCGCCGCCGGCAAGCGCGATCCGCATGCGGACACGTCCCGGTTCGCCGCCGCCAGCGGTGACGCTGATCGGCGCCTCGATCGTCCAGTTGTCACGCATGTCGGACATCGTTCCGCTGCACCTACAGTTCTCGAATGCCGAATCGGTAGCTTCGAACGATCACGAGCCCGCTCTCCACGTAGAACTCCATGGTACGAGCATGTGCCCCTCCGGTATCTTCGGCAAGCAACGACACGTTCAAGAGGGTCAACTGCCGCTTCACCTCCGCGACGTTTCGTTCGCCGATACTGGGGCCGACGCTCTCAGCGGCGAACATGGTCGACCCGCCCGCGATCTTCGCGATGAGGCTTCCCCCGCCTCCGCCTTCGGCAAGCTCGGCCACGAGCTTCGGTATCGCGATGGTCGCGAAGCGGTCGCCGCGGGCATCAGCACGACTCCCTGCGGCGGCCGGGAGCATCACGTGCGCGAGGCCTCCCCGCCCGCGCTCACGCGACCAGACGGCAACGCCGACGCACGAGCCGAGAGCCGGCGTGATGAGCACGCGGGGCCGTTCGGCCAGAGCGATCTCGCCGGTCGGCACAAGCACGGAGTCCGCATCCGGGCCGTCGCTCCACGTTGTCGGCTGACGAACCGTCATGGCTCAGTAGACGCCAAGCTTCCCGAGCATGACATCGAGGCTGTCGGGATCCGGGAGGTAGAAGAGCGCCGCGTCGACCGCGACGCCCTCGGTCTGGAAGCGCGTCATGATGAGCAGCGCCGTGTCGGCCTTCATCCCGATACCCGCGGTCACGACCTCGAGGATGGCGCCCATCATGTCGAAGGCGAACCGCGCCGGAGACGGCAAGACCGACAGTCCCGTGAGGCGCGAGATCGCCGCGGTGTACGCCGCCTGCAACACCGCGGCGGCATGCGTGACCTGCCCTTCCTCTTCAGCGCCCAGCGACTTCGACGTTCCTGGATCGCGCGCGCGCAAGAGGTCGGCAAGGTCGAGCAGGTCCCGCCGCGGGACCATGAAGAGCAGTCCGCCGGTCAGATCGCCGAGCAGTCGGCTGTACACGGCGCCGACCAGGTTCTCGGGTCCTCCGAACACACGGGGGACTTCAGTCACCGGGAGCATCTCCACGGTCGGCACGTCGATGTCGACTGCCCGGCCGAGCATCTGAGACAGCGCGGTGGCCGCATGCCCCGCGCCGATGCTGCCGACCTCGCCGATCGCGTCGAGCTGCCTCGGGCTGAGCTTGATCGGATCCATGTCACGCCTCCTTCGAGAACAGCGTTCTTGGGTCGATGATGAGCGCGACCCGGCCGTCGCCGAGCACGGTCGCGCCGCTGAAACCCCGTACGCCGCGGAACAGCGGCGATAACGGCTTCACCACGATCTCCCGCCTACCAAGAAGGGTAGGTACGCGCACCGCGTGCACCCCGCTCCGCGTGTGCACACGTATGATATGCCCCTGAGCTCCCCCCGCATCGCGACCGTCCGGCGCGCCCTCTCCGGTCGCGCAGATCCGAGCGAGATCGTGGAGACGTGTGACGCTCCCGTCACGGCCCCTGACGACCTCCTCGTTCTCGATGGTGCCGACGGTCACGTCGGACTCCGCGAGCACCTCGTCCACCATCGAGAGCGGGATGGCATACGCGTGGCCTCCCGCGCCCACCAGAAGCGCGGGAACGATGGCAAGGGTGAGCGGCAGGACGAGGGTGACGCCCGTGCCCTGGCCGGGAATCGACTCGATGGTCACCGAGCCCCCGAGGTGCTCGATCTTGCCGCGTACGACGTCCATGCCGACGCCCCTGCCCGAGACGCGGGTCGCCGTCTCCGCGGTGCTGAAACCTGGCGTGCAGACCAGCATGAGGATGTCGCCGTCCCGATACCGCTCACGCTCGGCGCCGTCGACGATCCCGGCTGCGACGGCCTTGGCCCAGATGTGTTCCGGATCCATGCCGCGTCCGTCGTCGATGACCGTGATCCGGACCTGATCCCGCTCGCGCTCCGCCGCGAGCCGAAGCGCCCCTCGCGGCGCCTTGCCGACGGCGCGACGCTCGTCAGGTGGCTCGATGCCGTGATCGATGCTGTTGCGCAAGACGTGGACGATCGGGTCGCCCACCTCGTCGAGCACGATGCGGTCCAGTTCGATGTCGACACCGGCCATCTCGAAGGCGACATCCTTGCCGAGGTCACGCGAGAGATCCCTGACCATTCGGGAGAACCTGGTGAAGATGTTGCCGACGGGTACCATGCGCGTCTTCAGCACCTCGTGCTGAAGCTCGGAACTGACGCTCTCGAGGCGGTCGATCGCTTCCAACAACGCTGGATCGTCGTGATCCCGCGCGACCCCGCCCAGACGAGACCGGACGATGACAAGCTCGCCAACGAGGTTCACCAGGCGGTCAAGGTGATGGACAGACAGTCGCACGGTCTGCGTCTCGGCGGCGCCCTTCGACGGTCGTCGGCCACCAGTCGGGCCCACCGCCTCAGGCAGGGCGGAACCGTCATCGGCCTCGGCGAGCACCGTGACGGCGGCCCCCGCTGTGTCGGACACGCCGAGCACGGCCTCACTGATCGCCTCGGCCGCCGAGCGAGTGCGCATGATCACATCGAATTCGAGTCCGAAGCGCTCGTCTTCCAGGTCGCGGGTCTCGGGGGTCGTGCCGAGGACGACCCCCATGTAGCCGAGCCGCTTGACGACCATATACGCGCGCACGCCCTTGAGCGCGACCTCAGCGTCGAGCGTGACCCTGACGCTGATGAGCGCTCCGTCGGACGGGTCGCCGGTGGGGGCGGGGGTCGAAGACGCCGAGTGCGACGGCGCCACGGGCACGGCCGTGCGTTCGGCGAGAGCGCGGATCATCGGGCTAGCGTCGACGGCGGCCCCGCCCGCCATCTCGTCGTCGATCAGCGAGCGCATCACATCGATCGAGCGCAGCGAGAGATCGATGAGCGTGCGGTCGGCGACCTGGGTCCGATGGCGCACTGTGTCCATCAGGGATTCGAGTTTGTGCGCCAGTTCCTGCGTCCGCGGATACCCCATCGCACCCGCCATGCCCTTCAGGCTGTGAGCGCCCCGGAAGATGGTCTCGACCGGCTCAAGGTCGTCGGGATCCCGTTCGAGCGCAAGCAGCCCATTCGTTATCGCCTCGATATACTCGGCGCTCTCACTCATGAAGACCTCGGTGTACACCGACATGTCGTCGCTCACGCGCCACTCACCACCGTGACGGCGTCGCGCACCATGGCCGCGATCCTGTCGATCGGCACCACGCGCTCGGCGGCGTCGAGACGAACGGCCGCGCCCGGCATGCCCCAGACGATGCTCGTGGCCTCATCTTGAGCGATCGTCCGGCCGCCCGCGTCGCGTATCGCCTTGAGTCCGAGCGCTCCGTCCGTCCCCATGCCCGTGAGCAGGACGCCGACCGCGCCGGTACCCGCCCGGCCGGCGGCACTCTCGAACAGCGGATCGGCGGCGGGGCGGACCCCGTGCAGCGGAGGGCCGTCCGCGAACGCGAGGCGGAAGCTGCGGCGCCCGTCGACGCGCATGTGGACGCCATGCGGCGCCAGGTAGGCCACACCGCGCTGCATGCGAACACCCTCCGTCGCCTGCACCACCTTCACGCCGCCCGCACGGTCGAGCCGTCGCGCCAGCGACTCAGTGAATCCCGGCGGCAGATGCTGCACTATCGCGTAGGTCGCCGGAAGGTCCGGTTCGAGACCCCGGAGAACCGTCTCGAGCGCAGGAGGACCCCCCGTCGAGGCCGCGATCAGCACGAGCCGGTTGGCGGTCGGCGCCGACGGCCCCGCCGGCTCGGTCGGCGTGCCTGACGCCCCCGTCACCTCGGCGTGCGCCGGGCGGCCGACCGGCCTGCGATCGGGTGGAACGCGGTAGGCGGTCTTGATCGCCTTGATCATGGTCTCGGACAGGGCCGCCATGGACATGGCGATGCCCGCCTTCGGCTTGACCACGAAATCGATCGCGCCGAGCGAGAGCGCCTGGTAGGTCGTCTCGGGGTCGTCGACGCCGGACAGCATGACCACGCGCGCCGAACTGTGCCGGGCGAGATGCGGCAGCGCCTCGATCCCCGTGAGCCCAGGCATCTCGATATCGAGCGTTATGACGTCGGGGTCGAGTGCCGCGGCAAGTTCGACGCACTCGACGCCGTCCTTCGCGGTGGCGACGATCTCGATGGCGGGGTCGACCGAAAGGGCGCGTGTCAGCAGCTGCCGCGTGAGCGCGGAGTCATCGACGACGAGCACTCTGATGGGGGCTCGCACAGGCCCCCTCCGTCACCCGTGCGCGGGGGGCTGCAGGCACTTCTTGACGGTCTCCAGCACCTTGGTCGGCTGGAAGGGTTTGATGAGGAAATCGACGGCGCCGTATTCGAGCGCCTCCACGATCATCTTCTGCTGTCCCATCGCGCTCACGACGAGGATGCGCGCCTCCGGGTCGATCTCGCGGATCGCCCTGAGCGCCTCGATGCCGTTCATCTCCGGCATGGTGATGTCCATGGTGACGAGATCGGGCTTGACCTCGCCGTACTTGTCGATCGCGTCCCGACCGTTGACGGCCTCATGGATCACGTAGCCGTCGCGCGCGAGGATGTCGCGGATCATCATGCGCATGAACGCGGCATCATCGACGACGAGCACGGACTTAGGCATCCGAACCCTCCTTATCGGGAACGCTGGTGCGAGCGAACGTGGTCCTCGGAAGGACCTCCTCCGGGTAGAGCAGGGTGACGAGCCGGTCGCCGATGCCGGCGAGTCCGCTGACGGCTTCGGCCCACGCTCCCGCGAGCTCATCCGAAGGCGCGTCGGCGACGTCGTGATCCGCGACGGCGGCGACCTCCGTCACCGCATCGACGGCGAGCCCTACCGGACCGACCTGGCTATCCACCACGATCACCCGGGTCTCATCGGTCGGCTCGATGGCGAGCCCGTCGATGTGTCTGCCGAAGTCGATGAGAGCGATGATGGAACCCCTCAATGAGAACACGCCACTCACACCCTCAGGCGCGTGCGGCACCGGCGTGGGCGGCTCGTACCGCACTATGCCCTGGACGATACCCACCGGGAGCGCGTAGTCCTCGCCACGGAGGCGGAACACGACGTAGCGCCGCTCGGCTGTCGTCATCACATTCACTCGTCTCGGCCCCCCGCGCCGATGGTGAAGCGGCGCACTGATTCCTCGAGTCCGCGCGCCATGTCGACGAGGTCCTGGGCCGAGGACGCGATCTCCTCCATGCATGCGGTCTGCTCTTCAGCGGCCGCCGCGGTCTCCTCGGCGCTTGCGGCGTTCTGCTCGACCACGGCGGCGATGTCGTGGATCGCCCCATCCACATGTGCGGTGCGAGCGGCCTGCTCGGCTGTCGCCGACGCGATCTCCTGCGCGATCGCGGCCGTGCGTGTGATCGCGTCGCTGATCTGTCGCAGCGCCTCGCCCGTGCGTCCGACGACCTCGGCACCCTGGTGCACCTCGGCGGTACCCACCTCCATGTGCCGGATCGCGCTCGCCGTCTCGGCCTGCACCTCCTTGATCAACACACCGATCTGCTCGGCCGCGCGCCCCGATCCCTCGGCGAGCTTCCGGACCTCGTCTGCGACGACCGAGAACCCCCGGCCGTACTCGCCCGCCCTCGCCGCCTCGATGGCGGCGTTGAGCGACAGCAGGTTCGTCTGATCGGCGATCGAGGTGATGACCTCCACGATCGCGCCGATCTCCTCCGAGCGAGCGCCGAGACGCTCGACCGAGCCGGCGAGCGTCTCGATCGCGTCCCGGACGTCGGCGATCTTGACGATCGCCTCGCGCGTCGTCTGCTCTCCGAGCAAGGTCGCGCGGGCGGCCTCCTCGCTTGCCGCGCTCGCCTCCACCGCGCGCCCCGCGACGCCGGCGACCGTCTGCGAGATCGAGTCCATCGCGGAGGAGGTCTCCTCGATCCTCCGCGATTGGAGTTCCGCGCCACGCGCGATCTGCTGAACGGAGGAGGAGATCTCCATCGAGGACGCGTTGATCTCCTCCGACGATGCCGAGAGCTGCGTCGCGGCTCCGGTGACCTGCTCCGCCGAGACCCGCACCGAGGAGGCGATGTCGGCGAGCGAGGCGATCAGCCCGTTGCACTCGCGGACGAGCAGTCCGATCTCGTCGTCCGGGTTGGGTGCGACGGCGCGAACCGTGAGATCGCCGCATCCGGCCTCGGTCATCACGCCGCCCAGGTCGCGCAGCGGCTCCAGGACACGGCGCTTGAACCTGAGCCTCCACACATACGAGGCCGGAATGGCGATGAGAGTGATCGCGACTGCGCCGATGGTCACCAGGAACGCGAGGCTGTCGAGCGGGATCTGAAGCACGAGCGTCCCGAAGAGCATGGTGAGACCGAGCGCGACCGTGGCGGTCACGGCGACGGCGCCCCAGGTGAGCACGGCGAGTTGCCGCGAGAGGCCGCCGCGCACCTCGCTCGACCGATGGCTCTTCGGCATCAGGCTTCCCTCCACAGGCACCGCCACCCCTGCGATAGTCATCGCGCCCACCATAGCAAACAGCGACCCCTGGTGCAGGTCACCCGACCGCCCGGTAGATGCGGTCACGACCGTTGACGAGTTCGAAGCCGTGCGACTCCGGCTGTCGCACGTGCTCGGATCGGCCGAGCACGAGGTACCCCCCACCTCTGAGCGCCCGGCCGAACCTCCGAATCATGCGGTCCTGCTCGCTCCGGTCGAAGTAGATGAAGACGTTCCGGCAGCACACGATGTCGAACGAGTGTATCGGCGTCTCCGAGAGCAGACTCAAGCGACCGAAGCGCACGTGGCCGGTGACCTCGGGGGTGATCCGGAACCGGTCGCGGTCGATCGCGACGAAGCGTTCCCGGTACTCCGCCGGGATCGTCTCGAGCTCGGCGATCGGGTACTCCGCGCGACGGGCGACCGCGAGGGCCTGCTGATCGACGTCGGTGCCCCGCACCTGAAGCCGCATGTGGTCGTAGCGTGGGTCGTCGAGCGCGTCGAGCGCGGTCATCGCCAACGAGTACGGCTCCTCGCCGGTCGCGCACCCCGCGGACCACACGCGGATCGTCCGCCCGCCACGCTCGGCCCGTTCCTCCAGAAGCCGCGGCAGCACCTCGGCGCGCAGACGCGCATGGACGCTCTCGTCCCGGAAGAACCGGGTGACGTTGATGGTGAGCGCGTCAAGGAGCCGTGAGTACTCAGACGGCTCCGCGTCGAGCCGCTCGGCGTAGCGGCGATACGTGGTCACGCCGACCGCGCGCATGCGCACCGCGATCCTGCGCTCGAGGTACCGCGCGCGGTATCCGCTGAGGTCGATCCCGCGCTGGGTATTGATCGTCTCGAGCAGTCTCGGGAGGCTGCCGGGGCCCGCCGGCTTCGCAGGACGCTCCTCCATCGATCGCATGACCCTTCCTATCCGGCCCGACCATTGTAGAATACGGCTCAGCCGGCCCGAATGACGGGATGATCGCATTCCGGACGTCGACCGGGCAGACACGGTCAGGAGCCACCATGCATCGAGCGCCACTCCCGATTCGAATCGCCGCGCTCCTCGGCGCGATCGCCCTGTTCCTGGTGGCTGGCGGCGGCGCGCTCGCGGTGGCTGATGACTACCGCACGCGCGATATCCTTCCCGCGGGAGCGGCCGCCGGAGGGGTCGACCTCACCGGCCTCTCGCGGTCACAAGCGCTCGACCTCGTCACCGCATCGGTCGCAGAACCGCTCGCCAAGCCGCTCACCGTGCGCTACGGGGAGCGCCGGTTCGAGGTCGACGCATCCCGTTACGTCACCGTGGACGTCGAGACGATGATCGCGACCGCATTCGAACCACGGGTGACCGCGCCACTCGCCGACCGGGTCCTCGACCGCACGCTCGGCCGACCCGCTGGCGCTCAGGCCGACGTGCTCGTGACCGTCGACGAGGCGGCGCTCGACGCGTGGGTCGATGACGTCGCCTCGCGCGTCGACACGAGCTCCGTCGACGCGACGCTCACCATCACCGGCGGGGCGCTCGAGCTGGTTCCCTCGCGCGTCGGCGAGTCGGTCGATCGAACGGCCGCACGCGCGGCGCTCAAGGAAGCGCTGGCGAAGGGACAGAAGACCGTCGACCTCCCTGTCGCTCTGACAGAACCGGTTGTCGGCGATGATGACCTCGGCCGCGTGATCGTTGTCGACATCTCGGAGCGGACGCTCGTCCTGTATGACGGCGTGACTGCCGAGAAGTCCTACCGCGTCGCCGTGGGGACGCCGGGTCACCCGACTCCGCGCGGCTCGTTCCAGATCACCCTCAAGCGGTACATGCCGACCTGGTCCAACCCCGGATCGGCGTGGGCGGCCGCCATGCCGCGCTCGATCCCGCCCGGTCCGAGCAACCCGCTCGGCACCCGTGCGCTGAACCTGAGCGCGCCCGGCATCCGCATCCACGGGACCTCGGCGAACTCCTCGATCGGGACCGCCGCGTCACACGGCTGCATCCGGATGCACCGGTGGGACATCGAGGACCTCTACGAGCGCGTCGGGGTCGGCACGCCGGTCTTCATCGTCCGGTAGGCCGGGGCCGCGCCGCCTTACTCGGACGCCAGCCGATCCATCGCTTCGAGCGCACGATCGATGTCGCCTTCGGTCACACCGCGTCCGAGACTGAACCGCACAGCTCCGTCGGGCAGGGTGCCGACCGTCTCATGTCCCCAGGGGCAGCAGTGGAGTCCGCCACGAACGGCGATCGCGTACCGGCGCTCGAGCGCGAACGCGATTTCGTCGGACGGCCGTGGCCCGGCGACGCTCACCACGGGCACCCGCTCGACGCCTGGCGCCGGGCCGAGCACCCGCAGTCCCGGGATCGCGAGCAGGCCCTCGTGCAGCCGCCGAAGGAGACCCTGCTCGGCGCGCACCGCCGCCGCCCCTTCGTCACACAGCACCTCAAGCGCCGCGCCGAGACCGGCGATGCCGGGGGTGTTGGCCGTCCCGGCCTCGTAGCGATCGGGTCGACCGCTCGGCTGCGACGCGTCCATCGGGTCCGAGCCGCCGCCGCCCTGTATGAGCTCATCGGGATCAAAGCCAGGCGCGAGGTGAAGCAGGCCGACCCCCTGCGGGCCGAGCAACCCCTTGTGACCGGCACACGCGTACGCGTCGGCGCCGAGAGAGCCGAGATCGACCGGCAGGTGCCCGACGGCCTGCGCACCGTCGACGATCATGACCGCACCGTGCGCGTGCGCCACGTCGGCGATGTCACCGACGGGCTGCACGGTGCCGGTGACGTTCGACGCGTGCTGGCAGATGACGGCGCGGGTCGGGGCGCGGTCGACCGCGCGCTCCACGTCGTCGGGATCGATGTAGCCGGTGGGATCCGCCCGCACGACCTCGACCGTGACTCCCGTGCGCGCCAGCGCCGCAAGCGGGCGCACCACCGCGTTGTGCTCCATCGAGCCGACGACGACCCGGTCACCCGGGGCGAGCGATCCTTTGAGGACCAGATTGAGCGCGTGCGTGGTCCCGGGGACGAACACGAGATCGCGGTCGTCACGAAGCGAGAGGTACTGCGCAGCCGCCGAGCGCGTCGCCGCGATGACGCGTGCGGCCGCGAGCGCGAGTGCGTGCGAGCTCCGGCCGGGATTGCCGCCCGCCTCCGTGAACGCTCGCACGACCGCATCGATGACTTCGGGCGGCTTCGGCCAGGAGGTCGCCGCGTGGTCGAGGTAGTGCATCGGCGTGCCGCCGGTCACGAGTGCCCGCCGCCGGCCATCATGTCGACCGCGTGGGCGAGGATCCCCTCGATGAAGCCGAAGGACTCGCGCACCGCCTTCTCGGAGCCCGGCAGGTTGACGATGAGCGTCGCGTTGCGCTGCGCGGACGCGCCTCGCGACAGCATGGCGCGATCGGTGATCGCGAGGCTCCTCGCCCGGATCGCCTCCGCTATCCCCGGCACGTCGCGATCGGCCACCGCGCGGGTCGCCTCAGGGCAGACGTCGCGCGGGCCAAGACCGGTACCGCCGGTCGTGAGGATGATGTCCACCCCGTCCACGTCGGCCATCTCGGTCAGCCGGCGCTCGATGGCGCCGCGGTCGTCCGGAACGATGTGGTAGGCCACGACCACCCAACCCCGCGCCTCGGCAAGCTCGATCAGCGCTTTGCCCGAGGTGTCCTCAGCCTCACCCGCAGAGCGCGTGTCGGACGAGGTGAGCACGCCGATCCGCGGGGCCGCCATCACGAGCCGTCCGTCCCGGCGCTGGCAGCCACTTCCACCGCGTCGCCGACGGACACCTCCCCGCCCTCAAGCACGATCGCGAAGATGCCCTCCTTCGGCATCACGCAGTCCCCTGCCTGGTAGTAGATCGCGCACTTCGTGTGGCACTCCTTGCCGATCTGACTCACTTCAAGCAACGCCGGGCCGACACGCAGCCTCGTCCCGACCGGCAGCGCGACCAGATCGATCCCGCGCGTGGTGATGTTCTCCGCGAAGTCGCCCGCGTCCACGTCCAGGCCCTTCGCCTGCATCTTGGCGATGGACTCCTCGGCGAGCAGACTCACTTGCCGGTGCCAGTCGCCGGCGTGAGCGTCTCCTTCGAAGCCGCTGTTCTCGAGCAGCACGCCGGCGGCGCCGGGCGTCTTTCGAACGGTCTTCTTCGCCGAGAGGTTGATCGATACGACCTCGGCCATCTACTCCTCCTTCGCGACCCAGCGGCCTGAGGCGCCACCGGTCTTCTCGAGCAGCCTCACGCCATCGACGGTCATGCCCCGGTCGATGGCCTTGCACATGTCGTAGAGCGCCAGAGCGGCCACCGCGGCCGCCGTGAGCGCCTCCATCTCGATGCCGGTCTTCCCGTCGGTCTCGACGACGGCGGTGATGCGCACCGACGACTCGCATGGCACCAGGTCGACCGACGCCGCGGTGATCGGCAGCGGGTGGCAGAGCGGGATGAGGTCCGCGGTGCGCTTGGCGGCCTGGATCCCCGCGATACGGGCGACGGCGAAGACGTCGCCTTTCGGCGCGCGCCCCTCGGCGATCATCGCGAGCGTCTCCGGGCGCATCCGCACCACGGCCTCGGCGACGGCACGCCGGCGGGTGACCGGCTTCTCGCCCACATCGACCATGTGCGCCGCGCCAGCCTCGTCGAGGTGCGTCAGTCGTGATCCGTCCACGTCAGCCTCCGATCTGTGACATGCGCCTGACGGTCCCGTGGCGCTGGTCGTGGCCCTCAGGCTTGGCCGCGAGCGCGTGGCGGATGACCGCGCGGACATCCTCATCGGTCCCGCCCCTCAGCACGGCGCGGACGTCGATCTCGTCATCGCTGAACAGGCAGGTTCGAAGCTTCCCGTCCGCGGTCAGCCGCAGCCGGTTGCACTCGCCGCAGAAGTGGTGCGACAGCGGCGAGATGATACCGAGGGTACCGGCAGCCCCCGGGAAGCGATAGTACCGCGCGGGCCCCCAGCCACCAGGGGCGTGAGCGCGCTCGACCGCCTCGAGCGCGCCGAGACCTGCCTCGGAACCCTCGCTCCGGAGACGGTCCAGGATCTCATCGGTCGACACATGATCGGCCTCGGTCCAGCCATCGGCCTCGGCGCTCGTGCAACTGCGCTCGCCGACCTCTCCGACCGGCATGTACTCGATGAACCGCACGTGCAGCGGCCGGTCGAGGGTCATGCGTGCGAAGCCGAGCAGGTCCTGCCCGAGGGCGCGGACCACGACCACATTGAGCTTCACCGGCGACATCCCCGCCTCGAAGGCGGCCTCGAGCCCGGCACGGACATCCGCGAGCCGCCCCCCGCGCGTGATGCGGGCATACGTCTCGGCATCGAGGGTGTCGAGCGATATGTTGATGCGCCGCAGTCCCGCTTCGGCGAGATCGCGCGCGTAGCGCGGAAGCAACGTGGCGTTGGTCGTCAGCGCGATCGCCTCGATCCCGGTGGTCTCGCGCAGACGGCGGACGTGGTCGACGATGCCGTGCCGCACGAGCGGCTCACCGCCGGTCAGGCGGATCTTGCTGATGCCCTCACCCGCCGCGACCGCCGCGAACCGCTCGATCTCCTCGAACGACAGGATCTGCTCGTGCCCCTTCCACTCCACACCGTCGGGCGGCATGCAGTACACGCACCGCAGATTGCAGCGGTCGGTGACCGAGATGCGCAGGTAGTCGATACGCCTGCCGAACGCGTCAGTCGCCATGGCCGGCCTCCGCCCGGAAGGGCACCGGCGGCCGATCGCCCGCCCGGCTCCGGAGGAACGTCGACTCGACGAGATCGCTCAGCCCTTCGGCGTCGTCCAGCCCGAAGACGGGCACGTCGCCGACCTCGAGATCGGGGTTGTCGGTCACGAGCGCGAAGAGCTCGGTCGTCTCGCAGACGAGCTCGGTCGAGCGCGCCCGGCGCGACACCTCGATGCGCACGCTGCCGGCACGCCGGAAGCCCTCGGTGAGGAGGATGTCGATGTCACCCGCGTAGGCGACGAGTTCCTCGAGCGTCGCCTCGTGGTCCATGACGCGTGTCATGCCGAGTTTCGACGGCGAGCTCACGAGCGTGACCGCCGCGCCCGCGCGCGCATGCCGCCATGAGTCCTTGCCCGGGACGTCGATGTCGAAGTCGTGCACGTGGTGCTTGACGCTCCCGACGCGGTATCCGCGCTCGGCAAGCGTGCGGATCAGCCGCTCCATGAGCGTCGTCTTACCCGAGTCGCTCTTGCCGACCACGGAGACGACGGGGATGCCGGTCCCCTCATTCACGCTAGAAGCACCCGAGATCGCAGTTCTTGACCCGGACACCGGCGGCGTCGGCGGCGGCGCCGGCGACCTTGTACGCGACGCCCTGGTCCTCGGCGAACCTGCGGAGCACCGCGCATGTGACCCGGCCGTCCTCGGCCTTCTCCTGGATCGCCGCCATCATCTCCGGCGTCACCTGATCGGCCCAGCGGGGGTCGACCGTCTTGGGGATGTCGCTGCTCATTCGATCCCTTCTTCCATGTCCAATCGGATACAGGTCACCTGTGTGCCGGCGGCGAAGAACGTCTCCCCCTCCGGCAGCGAGATCAGGCAGTTGCCACGGTGCATCGCGGTCAGCAGCGCCGATGACTGACCGCCCGCGACCGCGACGGTGTAGCCGTCGGCGGTGCGGGTGACGCGGCCGCGCAGGAAGTAGCGGCGGTCACCCTTCTTCTTGACGTCGTGCGCGAGGGTCGCGGTCACCTGCGGGCGGTCAAGCGAGGTCCGGCCCGCCATCTTGCGGAGCGCCGGACGCACGAACAGCTCGAAACCGACCATGGTCGATGTCGGGTTGCCCGGCAGGCCGAAGAACGGCGTCCCGCCGATCGTTCCGTAGGTCTGCGGCGCGCCGGGCCGCATGGCGACCTTCCAGAAGTCGAGCTCACCGATCTGCTCGAGCACCGTCTTCACCACGTCGAAGTCACCCATGCTCACGCCGCCGGTCGACACCATGAGGTCGAACTCAGGCGCCCTTCCGAGCAGCGCCCGCGTGCTCTCCTCGGTGTCACGCGCCACGCCGAGAACGTGCGGCTCCCCGCCTACCTCGGTCACCTGCGCCGCGAGCGAGTACGAGTTGGAGTTGCGGATCTTGCCCGGGCCCGGGCGTTCCGTCACGTCGACGAGCTCGTCGCCGGTCGAGACGATCGCGACCCGGGGCCGGCGGTGGACCGTGAGCGTCGCGTGGCCGACCGATGCGGCCAATCCGAGCGCGGCGGCGGTCACTGTCTCGCCGGCGAACAGGACCGCGTCTCCGGCTCGAACCTCTTCGCCCCGTCGGCGCACGTTCTCCCCCGCCGCGACCGGCGCGAAGATGAGCGCTGTGCCACCCGCACCGCCTTCGGCCCCACCAGCCCGGGTGCGCTCCACCATCACGACGGCGTCGGCGCCTTCGGGCATGGGCGCCCCTGTCATGATCCGCGCGGCCTCACCGGCTCCCACGGTCATGGCGGGCGCCACGCCCGCCGGGATGTGCTCGACGACGCTCACCGTCACCGGAGCGTCCTCACCGGCGCCGGCGACGTCCGCGGCGCGCACCGCGTAGCCGTCCATGGCCGAGTTATCGAAGGGCGCGACGTCGATGTCGGACACGACATCCGCGGCGAGCACCCGTCCGAGCGCCTCGATAAGCGGGACCTCCTCGGCCGCGAGCACCGGGATCCGGCTCAGCACCTGCTCGCGAGCCTCCTCGACGCTGATCATCGGCCGTCCTCTCCGGGCGTGACGACGCGGTGCGGATTGGTGTAGACGACGAGCTTCCCGCCACGCGCGTACCCGACGAGTGTGAGGCCCGCGCGCTCGGCAACCTCGGCCGCGAGATCGGTCACCGCGGTTCGCGAGGCGACGATAGGCGTCTGCGCTTTGGCGGCCTTCACCGCCATCTCGTAGCTGATGCGGCCGGTTGTGAGCAGCACCCCGTCCCGCGTGCATAACCGGTCGAGCCACGCGCGACCCATCACCTTGTCGACCGCGTTGTGCCGGCCGACGTCCTCCCGCACGATCGCGAGCCTGCCGTCGATGGCTACGCCGCACGCGTGCATGCCGCCGGTGTCGCGATACGCGGACGCCTCGCGCGCGAGCTCGCCCATGAGTTCATAGATCGACTCGGAGGAGACCGTGGCGTCCGACACGATAGGCTCGATCCCCCGCGCGTGTCCGATCGATGAGAAGGTGACGCCCTTGCCGCATCCGCTCGTCACGTAGCGCTTGCGCTCCGCGACATCGTCGGGCGCCTGCTCGCGGCTGCGCACGTACACGAGTCCCCGCTTGTGGTCGACATCGACGCCGACGAAGGCGTCACGGTCATGAAGGAAGCCCTCGGCCCGCAGGAAGCCGACCCCGAGGTCGGTCAGGTCATCCGGCGTCGCCTGCATGGTCGCGATCTCGTCGTCGTTCAGGAAGACCGTGATGGGCCGCTCGGCGGGCATCCCGCGCGGACGGCGCGTCCCGACCTCGATGATCGAGACACGCGGAGCCGCTGGCGCGTCCGGCCCGGCAGGGTCATCACGGACTTCGAGCAGCTCCTCGGGCGTGTTGACGTTGACGAGACTACGCAGCCCCGGGTCGACCAGCTCGAGAGCGTCAAGTGAGACCTCGGCGACACGAACGGCCGGCAGGATCGCGATGAGCCGGCGTCTGCCCGACGCGAGCACGCGCCGCACCTCGGGCAGGCAGTCGCGATGGTAGAGCGCGAGCAGCGGTTCCGGGCCTCGTTCGGAGACCGGAAGGACGACCTGCGCATCGCCGCGGGCGTCCCACAGCGCACGGATGACGGACGGCTCCAGCCACGGCATGTCAGCGGCGAGCGCGAGGACCCAGTCTGCCTGAGCGGCGGCGAGCGCGCTCGCGAGCCCGCCGAGGGGACCCTGGTAGGCGACCTCGTCGGTGAGCACCCGCACGTCCGGCGCCAGCCCGGCCTCACTCATCGCCTCGGGGCGGTTGGTGACGACAACGACCTCGGCACAGACCCGCGCGGCGGTTTCCGCGACGCGGCGCACGAGCGGCTCACCGTCGAACGGCAGCAGCGTCTTGTCGACACCCATGCGCTGCGACCTGCCGCCCGCCATGATGGCGGCTGTCACCGGGATGCGATCCGTTCCGGCCACGCTGACCTCCCACGCGTTCGACACTCATGACCCCCGTGACGGCGGGCCGCTCAATGATACCTGTCAGTCGTCACGCGGGGCAGGTGCCGTGCGTACGGCGGTCGCCTTGAAGACCGCGACCACGGCCGTGCCCGGCTCAAGCGCGAGCTCCTGGGCCGCGGCCCGCGAGACCGCGGAAGCAAGCCGCAGGCCACCGGCCTCGAGGCTGACCCGGTAGGTGCTGCCGCGATGCTCCATGCACTCGACCCGCATGTCGATGTGGTTGCGCGCGGAGGAGCGAGGGCGTTCGGCCGTCGCCTCGAAGAGCGTGACGTCCTCGGGCCGGATGCCGACGAGCACGTCGGTGCCCGGAGAGACGTCGGTCACGGCGAAGAGCGCCTGCCCGCCCACCGAGATGCGCGCGGTGCCGTCGCTCACGTCCTCGACCGTCCCACGGAGCGCGGCGTCCATGCCGATGAAGTCGGCCACCCACCCGTCGGTCGGCAGGCTCATGACCTCGTCGGCGGGTCCGGTCCTGACGACGCGTCCCTCGTGCATGATGCTCACACGGTCGGCGACGACCATCGCCTCGTCCTGGTCGTGCGTGACGTAGAGCGAGGTGACGCCCTCGCCCGACAGGATCTCGGAGAAGTCGGCCACGAGCCGCCGCTTGATGAGCGGGTCGAGGTAACTGAGCGGTTCGTCGAGCAGCAGGATGCGGGGCTCGAGAACGAGCGCGCGAGCGAGCGCGACCCGCTGGGCCTCACCTCCCGAGAGCCGCAGCGCCGACGCGCTCTGCGTGCCGGCGAGCCCCACACGCTCGAGCGCCGCGGCGACCCGCCCGTCGCGCTCAGCCTTCGGCACGCGACGCATCACCAGGCCGTACGCGACGTTGTCGGCGACCGTGCCCTTGAACAGGTACGGGTTCTGGAAGACAGCCGCCATCATCACGCGCGCCTGCCTGTCGCCGGCCTCGACCGGCCGCCCGTCCAGCGTGATGTCGCCTTCGGCGGGACGCTCGAGCAATCCGAGCACGCGCAGCAGCGTGGACTTGCCGGAACCGGAGGGTCCGAGCACGACGTGGGTCTCTCCGTCGCACAGGTCGAAGTGCCGCACGTCGAGGACCGTCCGCTTGCGATACCGGACGACCAGATCCTCCGCCGCGATGATCGGCACGCCGCCGCACCGTCCCTGCCTAGCGCTCATGGCGGCCTCCGGACTGCTGCAGCCACGTCAGGCCGTTGTTGATCGCGAACGCGATGCCGATGAGGATGAATCCGAGCGCGAGCGCCGTGCCGAAGTTGCCCTTGCGCGACTCGAGCACGATGGCGGTCGTCATGACGCGGGTCGAATGCTCGATGTTCCCGCCGACGATCATCACCGCCCCGACTTCGGAGATGATGCCGCCGAACCCGGCGACGATCGCGGCCATCACACCGCGTCGCGCTTCCTTGATGGTGAGCGCCGCCTCCTGCCACGGTGACGCGCCGAGCGAACGCGCCTGGAGGCGCAGCTCGAGCGGCACCGAGCCCACGGCAGCCGCCGTCACACCGGTGATGAGCGGTGCGGCTATGAGCACCTGCGCGACGATCATCGCCGGAACCGTGAAGAGCATGCGCGGCTCCGGATGGGGCGCGCCCGCGGGCGCCAAGGTGTTGGCGAGATCGACCCACAACCCGGCGACCGGACCGCTCCGGGACAGGAACATGTACACCACGAGACCCGCGACGACCGGCGGCAGTCCCATGCCGGTGTTCACGATCACCTGCGCAAGACCCCGCCCGACGAAGCGGCGTGCTCCGATCAGGTAGCCGAGCGGGATGCCCAACCCCATCGCGATAGCGACGGATATCCCCGAGACCCGCAGCGACAGACCGATGATCTCCCAGACGCTGACCTGCCCGGTGAAGAGCAGGGCGACCGCCTCGACCGCGGCATTCCAGATCACATCCATACGACACGTCCCTCACATGGGGGCGTCGCCGCACACGCGACGACGCCCCGAAGGCACCGAGCGGAGGTGCCTCACAGACTACTTCGCGTTCGGGAAGAACAACGGCGCGCCGAACTCCTCCACGCCGTACGCCTCGATGACGGCCTGACCCTCGGCACTCGTGATCCAGTCGAAGAACGCCTGCGCGCCTTCGGGGTTCGCGGCGCCGGTGACCGGGATGACACCGTACTGGTTGAACAGCGCGGTATCGCCCTCGACCAGGATGTCGAGGCGGAGCGCATCCTTGAGCTTGAGATAGGTGGCGCGGTCGGACAGCGTGTAGCCGGGCGTCTCCGACGCGATCTTGAGGACGTCGCCCATGCCTTGTCCGGCGGACATGTACCACGCGCCTGCCGGGGTCACGCCAGCCTTCTCCCACAGCTTCTTCTCGGCTGTGTGCGTGCCGGACTCATCGCCGCGTGAGACGAACGTCGCAGCGGAATCGGCGATCTTCTTGAGCGCCTCGACGGCGGCCGTCATCCCCTTCACCCCCGCCGGGTCCGCGGCCGGTCCGACGATGATGAAGTCGTTGTACATCACATCAGCGCGCTCGGTCCCGAACCCGCCGGCGATGAACGCCTCCTCTTTCGCCGTGGCGTGGACGAGCAGGACATCGGCGTCCTTGTTCTTGCCGAGCTCGAGCGCCTCGCCGGTTCCGACCGCGATCACCTCGACTGCGTACTCGGGGTTCGCGTCCTCGAATGCGGGGATGAGCACGTCGAACAGCCCGGAGTCCTGCGTTGACGTGGTCGACGCGAGGATCAGCTTCATGGGCTCGGCGGCTGGGGTCTCCGCAGCCGGCTCCTCGGCGATGGGCTTCTCGGCGGCACAGCCGGTGACCGAGAACACGAGGCCGAACGCGAGGAGAAGCGGGGTGAGCCGCCACAGGGCGGACTCCTTCAAGCGGATCATGTGCGCTCCTTTCCAGACGGGAGGCGGGATCGTTTCCGGTCCCACCCTATCGGCCCTGCGTCCATGGCGGCCGCTCGTCCGCGGTAGGCGCGCAGGGCTCGGAGACTATGGCCCCGTGCGTCGAGCACGGGTATGACACCAGATTGTAGCGGAACGCATGGCGGCGACAAACCGCGGCCATGCCGTCCGAACGCCGTGCCGCACGCGCGGCGGCGCACGCCGTCACTCGTCAGAAGACGAGTCCGTGTCGACGGCAAGCTGCTCGCGCAGGTACGCGACGAGCGCCGCGCTCACGCGGGACAGCGCTCGGCGCGGCTGCACCAGGAACAGCGGCCGGGCGAGCGGGAACCCCGCACCGGGGACCTCGGCCACCGTGCCGAGCTCGAGCGCCTTGCGCGCCACCCAGGAACTCACGATCCCGATGCCCATGCCGCCTTCGACGGCCGACAGGATCGCCTCGTTGGTCCCGAGTTCCATGACCACCCGCAGCTCAGCGGGGTCGACACCACTGCGCTTGATGGCGTCCTCGGCGACCATACGGGTCCCCGAACCCTGCTCGCGCACGATGAAGGGTTCGTCGACGAGTTCGGTGAATCTCACGTTCTTGCGCCGGGCGAGCCGGTGGTCAGGCGGGCAGATGAGCACCATGTCGTCATGGCCGAGCGGCTCATACGCGACCCTGGCGCCATGGACCTCAGCGCCGATCATGCCGAGGTCCGCGTCGCCCGACTCCACCCGGGCGACCACGTCGGACGTGTCGTACACGCGAAGGGTCACGCCGGCCTCGGGGTACCGCCTGAGGAATCCGCCGAGCTCGCGCGGCAGGATGTACTGCCCCGGCGTGGTGCTCGCGGCAATCGTGACGCGGCCCGTGACGGTCTGCGACAACGCCTCGATCGACTCACGGGCACGCTCGAGTTCGGCCAGGACGTGTCGCGCATACGGGAGCAGCGCCGCACCGGCCTCGGTAAGTTCGACCTTGCGGTAGCGGCGGTCGAGAAGTGTGGCGCCGATATCGGCCTCAAGCGCCTGCATCTGCATGGTGACGGCGGGTTGCGTCACTCCGAGCGATCGCGCCGCATCGGAGAAGGAGCCGTGCTCTATGACGGCGATCAGGGTTCTGAGTTGGCTGAGATTCATCGGCACCCCCACGGTACGAGCGTCCTGGTCGTATGCTACCGCATGCGCTCGCTGTTTGAGCCGCCGCACCGTGTGGGACACTCGCCACAAGTGAGAGCAATTCTCACATAGCAGCGAGGCCAGGAGGATCGGGTGACGCATACGAGGGGACTCCGCCGGGGACGGTCGCGTGTGACCGGCTCGGCGTGCATGAGCCGCGGACCGCTCTATGGCGCCGCGCGCGTCAGCGCGCAGCGTGCCGCCATCGCCGAGGCGGTCACGGCCACGAGCGGCGCGTTCACGGCCGAAGACCTCCACCGAGCGCTCTCAGCGGCGGGCTCGCCTATGGGTCTGGCGACCGTCTACCGGGCGCTCGCCGCGATGCAGGAGGCCGGCTCACTGAGCGTCGTGGGCGCTCGGGGAAGTTCCGCGCTCCTCGCGCTCTGCGACCGGCGCGACCATCATCACCATCTTATCTGCACCGAGTGCGGCCGAGTCGTGCGGGTGGAGTGCCCGCTTGCCGCGACCACGCCGAGCGGTCACATAGTCGTCAGCCACGAGATCGCGCTGTACGGTCTCTGCGCCGCGTGCCGAGCCGAGCGTGAGCGCTGATGTCACACATCCACATCCCGGACGGAGTACTCCCCCTCTGGCTCTGGGTCGCCGGATGGATCGCCGCGCTCGCGCTGCTGGCCGTCGCGGCCCGGGCGGGCAGACAGGCGGGCGGGCGCCGTGCCGTCCCCCTCATCGGCGCCGTCTCCGCGCTCGTGCTCGTCTCGATGTCGAGCGAGATCGTACCGATCGCGTACCACATCAACCTGACCGTGGTCGCCGGGGTGCTGCTCGGGCCGTGGCTCGGCGCGATCGCCGCGTTCATCGTCGTGCTGCTGCTCGCGCTCCTTGGGCACGGGGGTGTGACGGTCGTCGGGCTCAACACGCTCATCATCACCGCGGAGATGGCGCTCGGCTGGGCGCTCGTGCGCGGGGGGGTCCGGCTGCTCGGCCGAACTCGTGTACCGCTCGTGACCGGACTCGCGACGGTTGCGACGCTCGCCGTCACGACGTCACTGCTTGTCGGCATCGTGGCGCTCGCGGGTACGGGCGCAACGGCGCGCGAGACCGGATCGCTCGATCCCGAGACGCTCGAGTTCAAGGATCCCTTCACGGGCGGGGTGTTCTCGATCGGCCTGCTCGGAGCTGACGAGCACGGTCCCGAGGCGGACACGGACACGCATGCGGGAGAGGCGTCCGAAGGCGAGGCCGGACTCGACGTGGGCCGGTTCGCGACCATCGTCTTCGTCCTCGGCCCTCTCGGCTGGATTCTCGAGGCGCTCATCAGCGCCGCCATCATCGGCTACGTCGCCCGCGTGCGGCCGGGTCTCGTCTTCGAGGGCGCCCTCGCGACACGTCGGCGGCCCGTCTACGGTGACGAGCACGGGCCGCACTGATGGACATCACGGTCGTCGATCGCTCGGCCGTGGCGGGAAACTCCCCGCTGCATCGAGCGGACCCCCGGAGCAAGCTCGTGGCGGGGGCCCTCATGATCACCGCGATCGCGGTGAGCGCCGACCCGTTCGTGGTCGTCGGCCTCGCGCTCGTGCTCGCCGCCGTTGCGGCCGCGCTCCGGCTGCCGCTCCGGGCGATGGCGCCGCTCGCCCTCTACCCCGCCCTGTTCGCGCTGATCTTCGCCATCGCCGCCGCACCCGGTCCGGTCTCTGGAGCGCTTATCGTGGGACGCGCGGTCGCGGCGGCGTTCACGGTCGTTCTCATCATGTTCACGACGCCGTATCCGCAGGTCTTCGCCCCCGTGCAACGGGTGACCCCTGCTCTTGTCGGTGACGCGCTCCTCATGACGTACCGCTCTCTATTCATCCTCGCCGAGAAGTCCGCCGACCTGGTCCGAGCCGTGCGCCTTCGAGCCGGCGTCTCGGCGCGTCAGCCGGTGCGGGCGGCGCGCGCGACGACACGGGCACTCGGCAGCCTGCTGCTCTACTCCTTCGACCTGTCACAGCGCGAGTACGACGTCTTGCGGCTGCGCGGGTACGAGGGAGGGCTGCGCGTGACGCCGCGTCGCTCATCGCTCCCGGCGGCGGATGCGCTCGCGATCGTCACCGCCACGCTCGCCGTGGCACTCGCGCTCGCATTCCGCACGTTGACCGGCATGGCGGGCTACTCCTGGACCTTCGCCGCCACGGGTGTCGCGGCACTGATCGCGGGTCTTAGCATCGGGCGGAGGCATCCGTGACCGGCCACGTCCACACGGACGGTCGTCTCGTCGGCGCCGAGGAAGTCGTGCGCATCAGTTGCGTCCGGCACACCTACGAGGACGGTACGGCCGTGCATCTGTGCGGCCTCGACTTCCTCGCGCACCGCGGCGCACGCGTCGCCGTGCTCGGGCCGAACGGCTCAGGCAAGACCACGATGCTCTTCCACATCCTCGGCCTCATGCGTCCGGAGGAAGGGGTCGTCCGCGTCTTCGGCGTCCAGCCCGCCGAGGAGTGGCGGGCGATCCGTAGGCGGGTGGGCGTGGTGCTGCAGAACGTCGATGAGCAGCTCCTGGCGCCGACCGTCCTCGACGACGTCGCGTTCTCGCCCCGGCAGTACGGGCTGCCTGAGTCCGAATGCCTCGACCGTGCGCACCGCGCGCTCGATCTGCTCGGGATCGACGATCTCGCCGAGCGCGTCCCGCACAACCTTTCGGGCGGCGAGAAGCGGAAGGTGGCGCTCGCCGGTGCGCTCGTGATGGATCCCGAGCTGCTTGTGCTCGACGAGCCGTTCGAAGGACTCGACCCGGCCTCACGGCAGGGTCTGCTCGACCTGCTCGACCGGCTCGCGCACGATCTCGGTATGACGGTCATCATGTCGACGCACGACATCGACACGGTACCGGAGTTCGCCGACTACGCGTACGTGCTCGCGCCCGGCGGACGGATCGCGCTTTCCGGCACGCCCGAGGAGCTCTTCGCCAGCCCCGACGTACTGGCCGAAGGAAACATCAGGCCGCCGATACTCGCCGAGCTGTTCGCGAGACTGCGGGAGAGAGACGGTTCCGCGCCCGCCGCCGCACTCTCCGTCGCGGAGGCCGTCGAAGCCCTCGCCGCGTGGAAGGGGTGCGTGAACGCCGCTGTCAGCGAGGACGGACGGGAGCCGGACTGACGCCGACGGCGGACCCCGCTCATGCGCGGGCGATGCCGACCGTGGCCGCCGCTTGCAGCAGCCGCGTCCGCTACCGGATCCCTTCGTGGTAGCTCTGCAGCGAGCGCACGGCGCCCGCCGACGACCGGTACGCGCGTATGCCTTGCGCGGCGGCAAGCGCGGCCGAGGTCGTGGTGATGTAGGGGACGCGGTGCTTGATGGCTGACTTCCGGATGTAGGAGTCATCGAACTCGCTCGACTTCCCCGCCGGGGTGTTCACGACGAGATGGATCTCACCGTTCGTGATCGCGTCCTCGATGTTCGGGCGACCCTGATGCAGCTTCATCACGGGCGTAGCGCCGATGCCGTGCGAGGCGAGGAACGCCGCCGTCCCGCTCGTCGCCACGACCCGGAAGCCGAGGTCGACGAACTCGCGAGCGGCCGGCAGGATGCGCTCGCGGTCGCGCTCGGCCACGGTCATGAGCACCGTGCCCTCGTCGGGAAGACGCGTGCCCGCCGCGCGCTGCGCCTTGTAGAACGCGAGCCCGTAGGAGTCCGCGAGTCCGAGCACCTCGCCCGTCGAGCGCATCTCCGGGCCGAGGAGCGGATCGACTTCCGGGAACATGTTGAACGGGAAGACCGATTCCTTGACCCCGAAGTGCGGAACCGGCCGCCGCTCGACGCCGAGGTCTGTGAGCTTCTCGCCCATCATCGCGCGCGTGGCGAGCCGCGCCATCTGGATGTCGCACACCTTCGAGACAAGCGGCACCGTCCGCGACGCCCGCGGGTTC